>JAZOOG010000009.1:0-34997 GCA_045654945.1 Paludibacteraceae bacterium | reverse complement strand
CGATATGCTAATCGTTGTAAAGCACAACGAAAAATACATACCAAGGGGCATTTACCGCTTTCTTGTTTCGGGTATGTGAAATTTTGCAGGATTTCGAACCACCAAAACAAGCGCCAATAAACGCCTTTTATTATGTCTGCTTCCCTTCGCCGCTGATGTGCAGACATCCCCAGCGCAGGTTCACGGTGCAAAGGTAGTGAATTATTTTGAATTGAGCAAGAAAAAATGCTTTTGGGGGTGTTTTTTCTGGTGTAGGGTGTATGGTGTAGAGTGTAAAGGTGGGGATTTACTCGGCGGAGTACCGCCGAGCACTAAACCAGTGGTGGGAATTAAGCATGTGCACGAATGAGCGCGGAGTGCACAATTATTAGTTAACTATCTCAGGATTTTGGGCAACTTATTTAGGATTCCAGTCAACCTTTTTAGGAAAGCAGTCAACTGTTTTAGGGAGCAATCCTTTTTATAGGCGGGAAGTTGAGTCGGAGTTCTGTCGGTGTTCTCTCGGTCGTCGGTCGGTAAAATTAGGGAAAGTATAAGAGAGGGAAAAGAGACGGCAATCTTAATAAAAAGCCTTTTTCTGGAGATAAAGATATACATGGCGAACTACCGCCGTACACATAACAGACTGAGGAAAAAAAATCAAACAAAAGACATTGATAGGTTTCCTACCGATGTCTTTTGTTTTGTATTGTCGGCTATCGCCGAGGTTTGTGCCCTTTAAGGGCTGGTTGTGTCGTTTCGCGAGGGCTGGCTATTACGCAAAGAGTTTGCCGAAGTCCTCGTGGCTGATCTCTTTCTCCTCAATCTTAGCTACGCCCTTGAGTGCAGCATAGATCTTATTCTCAGCCACGCGCTCAACGATACCGCGCAATTGCTTCTCGTCCTTGAGCATTTGCTCTGCATAGTTAGCCAAGTAGCTATCCTCTACGTGCATCAAGCCGTATTGCATGAATTGCATGCGAGCCACCTCTTTAGCGTATGCCTCTACATCCTCTTTCTCTACTTGGATGTTGAAGTGCTTAGCCAATTGGTCTTTAGCAAGGTGCCAACGGAGCTCGTCCACCATAGCTGGGAAGTCTTTCTCCAACTCCTCGTCGGTCATCTTCTCGTTGGTAGCCTTTACCCAGCGTTTCAAGAATGCCTCTGGGAACTCAACCTTAGCCTTTTTCTTCATCACAGCCTCTTTAGCGCCCAAACCGAACTTGTACTTAGCGTCCTCTGCCATGTTTTGCTCGATCTCAGCCTTGATGCGTGCGCGGAAGTCAGCCTCGTCAGCTACGTTGTTCTCGCCGTAAACCTTAGCGAACAACTCGCCGTCGATAGCAGCTGCTTGGTGACGGGTAATGCCTTGCAACTCAAAAGTGAAGTCGCTGGTCAATGCCTCAGCCTCCTCTTTGCTGATGCCGAGCATTGAACTAACCTCTACAGAGTTGCCATATGCTTTGGTTGGGTTGAAGGTGATTACATCACCTACCTTTGCGCCAGCGAACAACTTAGCTTGCTCTTTGTCTTGCATATAAGCAGGAGTCAACATACCGTTCTCCTTCACGATACCGTTCTCTTTTTGCTCGGTGAGAAGACCCTTTACTACGTCGCCTTCCTCTACGCTCTCAGCTTGTACATAGTCGCCAAAGCGTTGTGCATAGCTCTTCACTTGGTTGTCTACCATCTCATCGGTGACAGTGATGGTGTATTGAGTGAGCTTATTCTTGCCGTTGAGCAATGCATCGAACTCTGGAGCTACTGCAATGTCAAATGCAAAAGAGAATGTGTCTTGGGTGTCAAAGTTTACCTCTGGAGTCAACTCCTCGTTTGGCAATGGATCGCCAAGAAGGTTGAGGTTGTTCTCCTCGATGTACTTATTCAAACCTTCGCCGATAACCTTGTTGATTACCTCGGCGAGGATGCTCTTGCCGTACATCTTTTGCAACATACCCTTAGGTGCCATACCTGGACGGAAACCTGGGATGTTAGCTTTCTTACGAATGTTGATAAGTTCCTTTTGAACTGCCTCTTGATAGTCTGCTGGCTCCACTGTCAAAGTGATAACCGCGGTGAGGTCTTTGATTTCTGTTTGATTAAATTGCATAATTGTATATTGTTATTTAGTTTTTATTCGCACGTTTGCGCTCGAGCTCATCGAGGATAATCTTGCGGATACGCATGTAGTTAGGCGTTACCTCTACATACTCATCCTCCTTGATATACTCCAATGCCTCCTCCAGCGAGAAGATCACAGGTGGTGGCAATACCGCCTTGTCATCTGCCGACTTGCTTCGCATATTGGTCAACTTCTTCGACTTGGTCACGTTGATCACAATATCGCCCTCTTTCGAACTCTCGCCTACCACCTGACCAGCATATACCTCGTCTTGTGGCGAAATGAAGAATCGTCCACGGTCTTGCAGTTTGTCCAATGCGTATGCGTATGCTGTACCACTCTCCATAGCAATGAGCGAACCATTATTGCGCTTCACAATCTCACCCTTGTAAGGTTGGAACTCCAAGAAACGGTGTGCCATGATCGCCTCACCCGCAGACACGTTCAGCACATAGGTACGCATACCGATAATGCCACGGCTGGGTATGGTGAACTCCAACTGCACACGGTCATTCACCATTTCCATGCGGGTCATCTCGCCCTTGTGAGTGGAGACATACTCGATGATTTTACCCGAGCACTCCTCTGGGGTGTTCACAGTCAGCTGCTCCACAGGCTCGCACTTCACGCCATCAATCTCCTTGATAATGACCTGTGGCTGACCGACCTGCAACTCATATCCCTCACGACGCATGGTCTCAACGAGTACGCTCAAGTGCAATACGCCACGACCAAACACATTCCATGAGTTCTCATCCGTGCCGCGTTCCACGCGAAGAGCAAGGTTCTTCTCCAACTCTTTATCAAGACGCTCCTGAATATGTCGGGAAGTCACATACTTGCCGTCTTGACCAAAGAATGGCGAGTCGTTGATAGTGAAGACCATCGACATAGTAGGCTCGTCGATAGCGATGGGCTTGAGTGCCTCTGGGGTCTCTATATCGCAGATGGTATCGCCAATCTCAAAGCCATCAATACCTACCAATGCGCATATATCGCCAGACTTAACCTCGTCCACCTTGGCGCGGCCCATGCCCGAGAAGGTGTGCAGCTCTTTGATCTTGGTTTTGACCATGCTGCCGTCTTTCTTGGCGAGGGTAACCGCCTGACCGTTGCGCAATGCACCACGATGCACACGACCTACAGCAATACGACCCATATAAGGGTTATAGTCGAGACTCGTTATGAGCAGTTGCGGTGTACCTTCCAATATCTCTGGTGCAGGGATATACTTGATGATAGCGTCCATCAAGGCTGTGAGGTCGGTGGTGGGTTGCTTCCAATCGGTGGACATCCAGCCGTTTTTGGCAGAGCCGTAAAGGGTGTGGAAATCCAATTGCTCCTCTGTAGCATCCAAGTTACACATGAGGTCAAAAACCTCCTCTTGCACCTCGTCTGGGCGGCAATTGAGCTTATCCACTTTGTTGATGACCACAATAGGTTTGAGGTTCATCTCCAATGCTTTTTGCAACACGAAGCGTGTCTGTGGCATAGGACCTTCAAACGCGTCTACCAGCAACAGCACACCGTCTGCCATGTTCAGCACGCGCTCCACTTCGCCACCAAAGTCGGCGTGACCTGGGGTGTCTATCACATTGATTTTGTACCCTTTGTACTCTATCGCCACGTTCTTAGCCAAGATGGTGATACCGCGCTCGCGCTCCAACTCGTTATTGTCAAGGATGAGCTCACCCTTCTGCTCGTTCTCGCGGAAGAGGTTAGCGGTGTACAACATCTTATCCACAAGCGTCGTTTTGCCGTGGTCTACGTGTGCGATAATCGCTATGTTTCTGATGTTTTGCATATTCTCTTTTTGGTTTATTTTAAGCGATTTTTCGAGCGTACCCACATGCGCGCATTACGCATTATATGAAAAATCGGGCAAAGGTACTACAAAAAAAGCACATATGCAAATTTTTCAACCAAAAAAAACACACACTACTATATATTTTGCTAATATCTCATGAAGCGCACCAGGAAGTTGATTGCCGCGCAATGTTGTCTACCTTGTCTTTTTAATAAAAAATGTTAATTTATATTGTTTGTCTTCGCACTTTTTCCCTCCCACCATTTATCCCGAAGATACCCTGAGGATACCCCGAAGATAGAAGGAAGAAAAACGGCTCATTTCCCACTGTTATTAGTACCCACTTTTAACACATTTTAACACTTCCTAAAATAGTTGACATTTTTTCATACATTGTCTTGCCCAATCCAAAAATTTTCACTACCTTTGCAGCCGCAAGTACATAAACGGACTATATACCATATGGCACAAAACAATATTTCTATCCGCTCGATAAACGATTGCCTCAAGATGCAACTCAACATACCAGCCTATCAGCGACCCTACAAGTGGGGTATTCAAAGTATAAATGAGATGCTACGCGACATACAAAATGCTATAGAAAAAAGCAAAGGACATAGCGGGTTTAAATATCGAATGGGCACTATTATCCTGCATCAGAACAATAAGTTCCTGGACATAGTGGATGGACAGCAGCGCATCGTATCACTATCGCTAATCAATCTTTATTTGGACGACAAGTTCAATAACAACATACTTCAGTTTCCATTCTCGAACAAGATCTCACAAAGTAATATTCACAACAACTACCAACACATCAGAGAATGGTTTGCGCTTCACCCAGGCATCGTGCAGGACTTTAAGAGAGCCATGAAAGATATACTCGAAATGGTGGTAATATGCGTCCATAAAGAATCGGATGCCTTCCAACTATTTGACTCCCAAAACACGCGAGGTAAAGCATTGAATCCACATGACCTGCTCAAAGCCTACCACCTACGCGAGATGCTCAATGACCGCTATGCAATGGAATATGCAGTCAACAAATGGGAGACACAAGACATGTCTGCAATACGCGAACTATTTAACTCATATTTGTTTCCAATATGGAATTGGTCCAGAAGCGTCAAGACAAGGTTCTTTACCGACAAAGAGATAGACACATACAAGGGCATCACCTTAGACACCCAATATACCTATGCCCACCGAGCCAGCAAAGCGATGCCATATTTTCAAATCACTGAGCCCATCATTGCTGGAGCAGACTTCTTTGAAATGGTGGACCACTATTTGCGCATGCTCAAAAACATCCAAACGGAACTAAAAACCAATCCTGCCTTTGCGTATATAAAAGACATCTGCTTTAAGGAGAAGCAAAGCATAGGCATGCAACATGCCACCCTGCTATTCTATAGCGTCCTGCTGTTCTACTATGATAAGTTTCATAATATGGACGAATTGGCCATAAAGAAACTATTTATATGGGCATATATGCTACGATTAGATTTGGACAGCCTAAGTCAAAACTCAGTAAATAAATATGCCATAGGCGAATGGTCTGGCAACTACACTAACAATATAGCGATGTTCGCACTTATCGGTATAGCACGAATGCATACAGACATCGGAAATATACAGGTAAAAACAGGCTATAGGTCTAATAAAACGCCGGAGAAAAATCAATTGAACGAAGTAATTGAAAATTTATTAGATAAGCAATAGTATATAATGAGCAAAGTTCAAGAATTTTATATCATAGATCGTAAGAAAAACATCTTCAGCGATGATCAATATTCTATTCCACTCTATCAACGAGATTATGCGTGGGAAGATAAACAAATCGAGCAATTGATTGAAGATATTAATGATGTACCCAACAACGAAAACTACTACTTGGGGTCGCTGATTGTGGCTAAACAAGAAGAGAAAAAATACGAAGTTGTTGACGGACAACAACGACTGACTACGCTGTTTTTGCTACTCAATTATCTGGGTTGTCACACGAACAAAACCCTCGAATTTGCATGTAGAGAAAAGTCCAACTATACACTTTGTCACATAGACGAAATAATCACGCAGAAAAGTGAAACCTATGAAGATAAGTATCAGCAAGAAAATATTGTTGCTGCCATACATATCATAGCAGAAAAAATCAAAAAAATATATCCAGAGAAAAGTACTGATAAAATCAAAAAAACTTTTATCGAAAAACTCAAACACGTTGTCCTATACCGAATAGAAGTACCCGAGCATACGGATTTAAATCACTATTTCGAAATCATGAATACCCGAGGCGAACAACTCGAGCAAAGCGATGTGCTGAAAGCGAAACTGATGGGAACACTTAAGACAACAGAAGATCAAACTACATTTGCTCTAATTTGGGATGCGTGTCGCGACATGACAGGATATGTGCAGATGCATTTCTCCACCCTGATAAGAACGAACCTATTTGGCCGCGATTGGCAGACAATACCCTTTGAAGATGAAAACGATTTTGAACAACCACAAGCAAAAACTAATCAAGTCGCAGGAAAGACAATTAAAGAACTTATCAAACCCAACTTCAAGTGCGACAGTGATGATGGCTATACTGATGATGATTCGCGCGTACGATTTGAAAGCATCATTGATTTTCCATACTTCCTTCTGCACACACTTAAGGTGTATATTGCGCTAAATGATATAAAACACGAAGACAACAACAAGAAGTTAGTAGATGAACTATTGGACGACAAGAAACTGACAAATACCTTTGAACGCGTTCTTGAAAACGGAAGGAGAAACGGAAAGAAAATTTGTCCTAATGTATTCGCCAAAGAATTTATAATCTGCTTACTGAGGACTCGTTTCCTCTTCGACAAATATATCATAAAACGCGAATACATCAACGAATCATCTGAAGGAGAATGGAGCCTGAAGGAACTATCAAGAAATAAATCACAAAAAACAGCGTACTACAAAAACACCATAGTATCATATTACAGCAGGAATAAAGATGGGGATCACGAAGATAATCTCATGCTGCAATCTGCATTACGCGTTTCGTATACATCTCCAAAAGTGATGCACTGGATAACCCATTTATTAATTTGGTTATCAAAACAACACCAGAACGATTACATAGACATCAACGCATATATCACTCAAATAGAAACTATCGCACGACGACCCGTAAAGGACTTCTTAAAGAACAAAGATTGGTCTTTGGGAGTAAATACGCACCACATGGTACTCAACTATCTTGATTACTTATTGTGGAAAAATGATGTGAATAAATACCAAAACTTTGTATTTGAATTTAGAAATTCTATCGAGCATTGGTATCCGCAAAATCCATCCGAAGGCACATTTGAGCGTTGGGATAACGAAGACGATTTGAATAGTTTTGGTAATATATGTCTATTGCCAAGAAACATCAACTCTCGCTTTTCCAACATGTCACCAGAAGCCAAAAAAACTACTTTTAAAGAAATGATAGAGAAAGGCAGCATCAAACTCCGAATCATGAGTGAACTAACAAAAGGAGCAAATGCAAGTGCCACGTGGAAAACGGAAACATGGAAAAACCACGAAGAGGAAATGATACGTATCCTGCAAGATCATTGCCCACAAGAAGATGATTGTGAGGATGATACGCAACAAGTATAAACAACATAACGACAGAAAGACATGAACTTCCTTGGCAATCTCGTTTGGCTAATCATGGGCGGACTGCTCACAGCCCTCATGTATTGGACAGCAGGTCTGATCATGTGCATCACCATCATCGGTATCCCCTTCGGCGTACAACTGCTGAAGATTGGTTCACTCTCGCTATGGCCCTTCGGGCATGACCTACAGCCCAAAGCAGACAGCGCGACGGGCTGCTTGCAGGTGGCATTCAACGTGCTGTGGATACTGCTCGGTTGGTGGGAGATAGCACTCACCCACTTAACTTTCGGCTTGATACTTTGCTGCACAATAGTGGGCATACCATGGGGTTTACAACACTTCAAACTCGCCCTCGGATCCGTCTTCCCATTCGGCAAAGAAGTGGTGTAGCGAACGCCATGCTACTGTTTAGTGGCGAGGTATTTCTGAGCGAATGAGCAGATAGGAATAATCGTATAACGATGAGCAGTAGCCCATTGCTTAGCTGCTTGCATGAGTTGCGAACCTATGCCCCTTCCACTCTCGTAGGCATAAGTATGCAAAATGGACATCTCCTTCCCCGAAAGAGAGTATTGCAATCGGCCCAGTAATTGATCGTTCTCTATGGCTTGAATCTCTAAATGTTTGAAGACAGTTCGTATCATAATAGTTGCATGTTTTGTCGGTTATTTTGACTATATCATAACAAAAACTGCGCCAAAATAAGCAAAAGAACACTTTTTTGGTTGTTTTTTCGAGAAATATTTGGTCGTTTGAAAAAAAAGCTGTACCTTTGCATGCTTTTTCGGCTTTTGGGCTCCTAAGTAGCGCTGCTGAGGGGACGGATGATACCTCTTTCGGGTATGCCAACGTCGATGACTCCGCATCTCGCCTGACCGATGTTAATCATTAATAAACATTTAACAAATGTACGCAATTGTAGAAATGCAAGGCTTCCAATATCGTGTGGAGGCAGGCAAAAAACTCTTTGTTAACCGCATCGCTGAGACAGAGAAAGGCGCTGAGGTAACATTCGAGAAAGTACTTCTCGTTGAGAACAACGGCGAAGTAACAGTAGGTACCCCAGTTGTAAAGGGTGCAAAGGTGGTTTGCGAAGTACTCGACAACGAGTGCCGCGGCGAGAAAATTCTCGTTTTCCACAAAAAACGCCGCAAAGGCTATCGTAAATTGAACGGCCATCGTCAAGATTTGACCAATCTCGTAGTTAAGGAGATCGTTTTGGCTTAATTGTTTAACCTTTTTAAAAGCAAAGTTTAAGAGATATGGCACATAAGAAAGGTGTCGGTAGTTCCAAGAACGGCCGTGAATCAGAAAGCAAACGACTTGGTGTAAAAATCTTTGGTGGTCAATTCGCTAAAGCAGGTAACATCATCGTACGTCAACGTGGTACTGTACACAACCCAGGCGAGAACATCGGTATGGGTAGCGACCACACTCTTTTCGCACTTACAGATGGTATCGTAACCTTCCAAAAGAAGCGCAACAACAAATCCTACGTTTCTATCCAACCTATCGCTGAGGCATAATCGGATAGAGGGATAAACCGCAACATTTCTCCTACCGATTGCACACGCAATTCGGCGGGAGAAATTTGTTTTTTTATAAAATCGTAAATAAAATTGTACATTGTAAATAGTCAAATAGTACATTTCTATTATGTTAACTCTCAAACAAATATACGACAACAAAGCCGCTATCATTGCTGGCCTCGAGAAAAAGCATTTTGCCAATGCTGCTGAGACCATTGAGCAAGTCATCACCCTCGATACCGAACGCAAAGCAGCCCAACAAAAGAAAGATGCTGCCTCTGCCGAGATGAACAAGATCTCCAAGTCCATCGGCGCACTCATGGCACAAGGCAAACGCGAAGAGGCTGAGGCTGCCAAAGCACAAACAGGTGCACTCAAACAAGCCATCCCTGGCTACGAGCAAGAAATGGCAAAAGCAGAAGAGGCACTCACCTCCCTGCTCCTCACCATTCCTAACGTACCTTACGACCTCGTACCTCAGGGCGGTAGCGCAGAGGATAACCTCGTGGTCAAAATAGGCAACTGGGAAAATAAGCCTATGCTCGACAAACTCGCCGCTGAAGGCACCATCGCCCTCCGCGATTGGGATACCGCTACCGACGAACAACTTGCAAACAACGACAAACTCCCACACTGGGAATTGGCGAAGAAATACAACCTCATTGATTTCGACCTCGGCGTCAAGATCTCTGGTGCAGGCTTCCCTGTATATGTAGGATTAGGCGCACGCCTGCAACGCGCACTCATCAATTTCTTCCTCGCGGAAGCCAGCGCAGCAGGTTATACCGAGATCATGCCACCTACCGTAGTGAACGAGGCCAGCGGTTATGGTACAGGACAACTCCCCGACAAAGAGGGACAAATGTACCACTGCCAACTCGATAACCTCTACCTCATCCCTACTGCTGAGGTGCCTGTGACCAACATCTACCGCGATGTCATCCTCGAAGAGGCACAACTGCCTATCAAGAACTGCGCATACACCCAATGCTTCCGCCGCGAGGCAGGTTCCTATGGCAAAGACGTACGCGGACTCAACCGTCTGCACGAGTTCAGCAAGGTAGAGATCGTGCGTATTGATACCCCTGAGCATTCCGACGAAAGCCACAAAGAGATGCTCGCACACGTAGAGGGTCTTCTCCAGAAACTCGAACTCCCCTACCGCGTTCTTCGCCTCAGCGGTGGCGACATGTCCTTCACCGCAGCGCTCTGTTACGACTTTGAGGTATATTCCGAGGCACAACACCGTTGGTTGGAAGTATCATCAACTTCTAACTTCGATACCTACCAAGCCAACCGCCTCCACTGCCGTTATCGCCGTGCAGAGGACAAGAAAGTTACCTTGGCACACACCCTCAACGGCTCTGCATTGGCATTGCCACGTATCGTAGCTGCCCTCTTGGAGAACAACCAAACACCTGAAGGTATCCGTATCCCTGCTGCCCTCCAACCATACATGGGATGCGATATGATCAAATAAGATACTATATCACACTAAATAAAAAACGACTGCTTTTTGAGCAGTCGTTTTTCATTTATCCTATATACAATCCTACACAACCCTACACCACCCTCTACCACGCATTAATGCGCTTCTAACCAATTCGTTCCTACACCACAGTCTGCAATCAATGGCACTGTCAAGTGCACCACATTCTGCATCTCGCTGACCACTATCTCGCGCACTTTATCTACCTCGTCCATCGGCACATTGAAGTTCAACTCATCGTGCACTTGCATAATCATCTGCGCCTTCAGTCCCTCCTCCTTCAGACGGCGGTGGATAGTCACCATAGCCATCTTAATAATATCCGCTGCTGTACCCTGAATAGGCGAATTGACCGCATTGCGCTCCGCAAACGAACGCACCGTAGCATTATGCGACACTATATCGGGCAAATAACGCTTTCTGCCAAACAAGGTTATCGCATAGCCCTGCTCACGCGCCAACTCCTTCTGACGTTCGATATAGTCTATCACCCCTGGGAAAGCAGCAAAATAGCCATCAATCAGAGCCTTCGCCTCCGAACGCGAACAATCCAATTGCTGCGCCAAGCCAAAAGCCGAAATACCATAGATAATACCAAAATTAGCCGTCTTGGCTTGTCGGCGTTGGTCTTTAGTCACCTCCTCTATTGGCACATTGAAGATCTTAGCAGCCGTCGCCGCATGCACATCCTGCCCCGAACGGAATGCCTCCACCAGATGAGGGTCTTGCGAGAAATGAGCCATCAGTCTCAACTCAATCTGCGAATAGTCCGCCGAAAGGAACATGCATCCCTCATCGGGTATCACCGCCTGGCGAATCAATTGCCCACGCTCGCTGCGGATAGGCAGGTTCTGCAAATTCGGATTAGACGACGACAAACGACCCGTTGCCGTAACCGTCTGATTATAGGTCGTATGTATCTTACCCGTCTCCGCATTTATATACGTAGGCAATGCCGAGATATAGGTCGAAATCAGTTTCTTCAGTTCGCGGTACTCCAAAATCATCCCCACTACAGGGTGCTTAGGTTTCAATGCCAACAATACCTCCTCCGAAGTGGAATACTGTCCCGTCTTGGACTTCTTAGCCTTCGCATCCAACTTCAGTTGGTCAAACAACACCTCACCCACTTGCTTAGGCGAATTGATATTAAAGGTCGCTTCCGCCGAAGCATAAATCTGTTGCTCCAGCACTTGCAGTTCCCCATTAAGTTGCTCCTCCGCCTGTTTGAGCATATCCACATCAATACGCACGCCCGCCTGCTCCATTTCACGCAGTACTGCCGACAATGGCAACTCCACCTCTTGATATAGATTCCACAAGGCACTATCTGCCTTCAATGCCTCCCACTGAATAGGTAAGGACGGATTATACGCTACCTCTGGATTGAGCAAATAACTCACCAATCGTCCCTCCACCGACTCCTCAACTTCAACGCCCATCATCGGAGTGGTAACGGAGTGGTAACGGTGTGGTAACGGATCAGCAGAGGCGCCATTTGTACTTTCTTGAGCACTATTTGTAGCCGTATCCATCGCAGCAAACAAGTCCAGCGTCGCCTCTTTCGGTTTGGCTTTCTTAGTGGCTTTGGCTATTGGCGAAGGGCTATTGGCAAGAGAAGCGGGAGCCTGCTTGAGCAGCGAATTGAACTCCAACTCCCTATACAGCGGAGCCAATCGCTCCCAATCCTTCTCCTGGCATAAGAGTGATTGTGCATCAAAAGAGATAGGCACATCCGTCTTAATTGTTGCCAAGAACTTCGAGAAACGGATATTCTCCACTTGCTCCTGCACCTTGCGCTGAAGCGCACCCTTGAGTTGGTCGGTGTTATTGAGCAAATTCTCTATCGAACCAAACTGCTGGAGCAGTTGCACCGCCGTCTTCTCGCCTACGCCCTTACAACCAGGGATATTATCGCTGCTATCGCCCATCAGGCCCAACAGATCCACCACCTGCGCCTGCGTCTGCAAACCATATTTCTCACACACTTCCTGCGGACCGAGTTTCTCAAATCCTCCCGTATGGCGAGGACGGTACATGAAGACATGTTCGGTAACGAGTTGCCCATAATCCTTGTCGGGCGTAGCCATATATACCTCAAAACCCTCCTTCTCGGCTTGGTGTGCTAATGTGCCTATCACATCGTCCGCCTCATAACCATCCACTTGCAGCAGAGGGATATTCATAGCCTCAAGCAGTTGCTTAATACGTGGCACTGCCCAACGTATATCCTCTGGTGTCTCCTGTCGTTGCGCCTTATATTGCTCAAATGCCTCATGACGGAACGTAGGTCCCGCAGGGTCAAAGGCCACAGCCAAATGACTGGGCTTCACACGCTTAATCAAGTCCTCCAACGTGACTACAAAACCAAAAATAGCCGAAGTATTCTCTCCGCGCGAGTTCATACGCGGTGCGCGAATAAAAGCATAATACGCACGATAAATCATTGCGTAGGCATCTATCAGAAGGAGAGTTTTCATAGTGAAAAAAGTTTTAAGAGTTCTACGATTTCTATAACGTCTATGATTTCTATAGCTTCTATAACTTCTATAGACACCACCTTTTACCAGTTAATCGGTGCTTCTCCATGCTGCTGGAGGTAGTTATTCGCTTGAAAGAAGTGTCCACAGCCGATAAACCCGCGATACGCGCTCAGCGGACTGGGGTGCACCGCCGTCAGTACCAAATGCCTTTTACGGTCAATATACTGCCCCTTACGCTGCGCATAACTACCCCAAAGCATAAAGACTATATGCTCTCGCTGCTGATTAAGCACTTGTATAGCCGCATCCGTCAGTTCTTCCCAACCCTTGCCCTGATGGCTACCTGCCTTGTGCGCCTCGACAGTGAGTGTCGCATTGAGCAGCAATACTCCCTGCTCCGCCCAATGCGTCAGATTGCCCGACGTGGGGATGGGTTTGCCCAAATCACGATTAAGTTCCTTATAGATATTCTCCAGCGAAGGCGGAATACGCACACCATCTTGTACCGAGAAGCACAAGCCATGCGCCTGATTGACATCATGATACGGATCTTGACCGATAATCACTACCCGCACTTTGTCAAACGGACAAAGGTCAAAAGCACGAAAAATCTGCCCCGCAGGCGGGAAACACTGGGTAGTGCTATACGCATGACGCACAAAGTTGGTCAGCAACTCGAAATATGGCTTGTCGAACTCAGGTTGCAAGACCTGTCGCCAACTCTCGTCAATACGCACAGTCATAGGGATAGTGGAGTGTAGTTTAGTATGGTGGTGTATTGTATAGTACGGTAGACTATAGTAGTATTAATCGTTGAGGATGAGCATAGCATCGCCATAATCACCAAAACGATAGCCCTCTTTCACTGCCTCCTTGTATGCCTTCATCACTGGCTCATAGCCACCAAAAGTGGCCACCATAATGAGTTGAGTGGATTGAGGCATATAGAAATTCACGAGAAAAGCGTTAGCCACCGTGAAATCGTATGGCGCATAGATGAACTTATTGGTCCAACCCTCAAAGGCCTTGATCTGTCCGTTGGTTCCCACCACATGCTCTAAGGCACGCATTACCTCGGTACCAACCGCACAAACACGCTTAGAAGCGTTGTGCGCACGCTCTACCGCATCGGCCACCGATTGGGTAATGAATATTTGCTCGCTCTCCACCTTATGTTTGCTGAGATCCTCCACATCGACTGGTTTGAAATTGCCCAATCCGACATGCGAAGTGATGGTATAGGTGTCCACGCCACGAATCTCGAGGCGCTTGAGCAGGTTCTTCGAAAGGTGCATGCTGGATGCGGGTGCAGCTACCGCACCGATATGCTTAGCAAAGACAGTTTGGTAACGCTCCTCGTCCATCTCATACACAGGCAAATCCGAGAATACCTCCTCATAATGCTCACGCGTCTCCTCGCTCATAGGACGCGCAATATACTTAGGCAATGGAGTAGTACCCATACTATAGAGATGCTCCACAAAATCATCGCCTTCGTAGTCGGTGAGGAAACGCAGGGTGCGACCACGAGAAGTAGTGTTGTCAATCACTTCCGCAAAAATAGTAGCATCCTCATCAAAAAAGAGTTTGTTGCCAATACGAATCTTACGCGCTGGGTCCACCAATACATCCCAATAGCGGTTCTCATGTTGCAACTCGCGCAAGAGGAACACCTCGATATTAGCATTGGTTTTCTCCTTTTTAGCATATAAACGCGCAGGAAAAACCTTTGTGTCATTGGCTACCAATATATCTCCTTCATCGAAATAAGCAGCCAAATCACTCACTAACTTATGCTCAATCTCGCCTGTCTTGGTATGCACCACTAACATGCGTGCATCATCACGAAAACGACTTGGGAACTGCGCAATCAATTCCTCTGGAAGTTTGAATCTGAAATCACTTAATCTCATTATCTGTCAAGTTTGTATTATCTATCAATGTTGTAAATTGTTCTATTGTCATACAGTCTTCTACACGGACATCGCCTACTCGTGTTCTGCGCAGCGCGATGAGATGCGCTCCGCTACGGAGTCGCTGACCTATATCACGCGCCAGCGCCCGTATATACGTTCCTTTGGAGCATACAATCCTTAGCGTCAGTTGCATGCGCTCCACATCAAACGCCTGTATCTCTATCTCATCAATCACGAGAAGTTTGGCCTTGAGTTCGACCTCCTCGCCCTGCCGAGCCAACTTATAGGCGCGTTTGCCATCCACCTTAACCGCCGAAAACATAGGTGGCACCTGCCACTGCTCACCCGTGAAGGTAGGTATGACCTGCTCTATGAGTTCGGGAGTAATGTGGTCGGTAGGATAGGTAGCATCTATTTCTTTTTCGAGGTCGAAACTGGGCGTAGTAGCACCTAACTGCAAGGTCGCTACATATTCCTTCTGATGGGCTTGTAGTTGGTCAATGAGTTTGGTCTTCTTGCCCGTACAAACCACCACGACACCCGTAGCCAATGGGTCAAGTGTACCCGAATGACCGACCTTGAGTTTCTTGACACCCAACTTCTTGCATAGCATCCAACGCACCTTACCTACCACATCGAAACTCGTCCAGCGATAGGGTTTGTCAAATGCCAATATTTGCCCCTCAACAAAATCCATATTCACCCTATCAACACAGTCCGTACACGATAGCAAACACACCTGCTACGAGGCAATATACTGCGAAGTATACCAATTTCTGACGGCGCACAATATTAATCATGAACTTGCATGCCAAGCAACCCGAAACGAATGCTGCCACAAAGCCCACAACCATTGGTAGGATACCCAATGAACTAACCGCCTCACCACTCATCAAATCTAACAACTCTAAAAACGCTTCGCCCAAAATAGGAATGAGTACCATGAGGAAAGAGAACTTGGTCACACTTTCCTTCTTGACGCCACAGAGCAATCCTGTTGCAATAGTGGTACCACTACGGCTAAGACCTGGCAATACTGCTACTGCCTGCGCAAGACCGATAATAATGGCATCCTTATAACCTACTTCATGCCCCATACCAGCACGACGTTTGCTGAGCCACTCGCTGAAATACAGCAATATAGCCGTCACACAAAGGCAGATACCTACCAATAGCAATCCGCTACCAAAAAAGGCTTCGACCTGCTCCTTGAAGAACATACCCACAACAAAAACAGGTATCATCGACACCAGAATCATGCCCACATAGTTCTTATCCTCGTTCCACTTCAGCGTAGTGAAAGTGCCACGGAAGAGCTGAGCCACTTCCTTCCAAAGAATAACCAAAGTAGAAAGAACCGTAGCCGTATGCACTACGATAGCAAAAGTCAGATTCTCCTCGCCCGCAGTTCCCAAAAGGGCTTGACCTATCTCCAAATGTCCAGAAGAGGATACCGGTAGAAACTCAGTAAGTCCCTGAATGATACCCAATAATAATGCTTCCCACCAACTCATTTCTTACGCGGTTTATACAATATTGCTACTATCATCACCATAAATCCGAACAGCGAAATCATAGGTCCGACTGTGATACGGCGAAAAGAGAAGATATCGGGGTTATACTCTGTTGCACCACTGGGGGCTCCAACCATTAAGGCAAAACCTATCACCACAATCACCAAGCTGATGGCAATGAGGATAGCATTGAGTTTTGGAATATTAAATTTCATACATTTTGCTGATTTTCATTCGTATATATCGATTAGTGGCTGCCAATGAAGCAAAGAAAGTGATCAACACGCCCGTTACTATGACAGTCATCGAAATAAATGCAATATTCTGCCAAATCAGTGGGAATAGTGTCACGCCCAAGCGAGTTTGGCAATAATAATAGGTGGCTGCTAACATCAACAGCGCCAATAGTGCAGCCTCAACACCCATACGCATATTGCGGCGTATGAGTGGCCACTTGATAACCCATGGTGTCGCACCTACCAATCGCATGGTATTAATCAAGAATCGCTTGGCATACACCTGCAACTGAATGGTATTGCTAATCAGCACCAAGGCTATAATCAAAAGGGCTACAGCCACAGCCAATAGCACCAAAGCTATTTCGTTGAGATTATTGTCCAAGACCTTGACTACATCCTTCTGGTAAATCACCTTATCTACATAAGGCATATCCAACAACCCCTTCTCAATCTGCGCGATACTGTCCGAATGGGCGTATGCTGCTTGCAAATGCACTTCAAAAGCATCAGTCAGAGGATTGTACCCCAAAAAGGCAGAAGGATCTTCACCGAGGTTAGCAATATGCTCTTGCAATGCTTCTTCGCGCGAGATGAAACGATAGTCATGCGTATAAGGGGCAGCTGTGAGAAGGCGTTTGGTACGCTCTACCTCTTCCGACGTATTATCATCCTTCAGCACAATGGATAATACCACATTTTCTTTCACCTGACGCATCAACTCATGAGCCGATAGCAAAATCAAGCATTCTAATCCTACCAAAAACAATACCAATGCCACGGATATTGTCGTGGTAAAATACATGTTAAATAAACTGCGTCTTTTCATTGTATGAAGGAAAGGGCAGGTTCGCACCCGCCCTTAGAATTGTTAATGATTAATACTCCCAAAGGTCTTGCTCCGCACTCAACAACTCCCATTCGACACGCTCTTGCTCCTTAGCAATCTCCTCTGGAGTGGTAGCGTAGTCAGGAATCATACGGTCGTACACATTACTGGTACCTATGATGTATGAGGTGTAGAGTTTTTTAAGGAAAAAGTCATCAAAAGTCACGCGTTTGGTTTCGTTATCCGATTGCATGATATACTGCTTAGCCATATATGGACGGAAAGCATCAAATGGTACCCAGAAGAGGATTTGACCATAGAGTGCCTCCATCACGCGTTGACCCTCAAAATAAGTAGTGTTGTCAGCGTGCATAGGTGCAATAGCCATGATCTTGGAATACAAACGCGAATAGTGCTTGTCAAAGAAGACAATCTCCTGAATTACATACTTGAGTTGGTTGCGCACAAAGCCTTTGTAAGAGTAGTTGTTGAAACGCATCTCGTTGGTCGTAGAATCGTAGTTGAGAAGCATATACTCTGAGGTAGCAATATTACCATCGCTCAACTCACCCGTACGGTCGGTATTCAAGATGGTAGGAATCATCTCGCGAGGCATAGGAGGGAGGTTGAAGTATGGTTTGATATCACCCACATCCGAAGACTTTTCATAGACATCCATACCATCCTTGATAGCATTGAGCATCACCAAGAAGAGCGACTTGTATTGTGGGTCCTCGGGTGAAACAGGATTAT
The DNA here is from genome assembly GCA_045654945.1 of Paludibacteraceae bacterium. Classification (GTDB taxonomy): domain Bacteria; phylum Bacteroidota; class Bacteroidia; order Bacteroidales; family Paludibacteraceae; genus Colicola. The sequence goes on along the minus strand of JAZOOG010000009.1, from coordinate 16,686 downwards.
ACAATTGGTAGTTTTGCTTGAAGCGCATGTCTACGATACGATATACAACACGCGACCAAACCACATCATCCGCACGGTGGAATACACTTACCAAGGTATCAGCCGTCTCTGACAACTCTTGGGTCTCCAGACGGACAATACCCATGTTATCAAAAAACGAATTAACTTGATACTGCGCTTGGATGGTAGTAAGACCAAGCAACGCAAAAATAATTAAACAAACTTTCTTCATATACTGATTTAATTTAACTCAATAGGGAGACCACGGAGTTGGATTTCTTTACCGTCAGGACCTTTTGCCTTGATATACATGAGGTTGACAGTATTACCTTGTTTCAACTTCTTGATGGCATCCAATGCTCGATTGTCGAAGCGATCACCCTTCACTTGGATAGAAGCACCTGTTGGCAATTTCACTTGGAAGCCCGTGATTTCGAACTTAGCTTGTACCAAACCATCTGCACCGTATGAAGCCACGATTCTGTTCTTTGGATTGATCAGCTGAGCACGTGGAACGCGGGTATCCTCGGTTGGCACACCATTGATCTCGAAGTAAGCATCTGGACGAGGCAATGGCTTCACACGATACACTTGCGAACCCATCAACGCAGCTGTTCCTCCGATATTTGCATATACCTCAATCTCCAGTTTGTCAGAAGAATCCGCATTTGGACGGATAATCCACATGTTACCCTGTTGCTGAATGCTTGCTTGCGCACATTTCACTTGCAACAAGTGTGCACTCACGCCAGGCACAGAGATAGAGAATGGGTTGTCATAACCGCGATACATGATGTTCAAGTCCGTGTTAGAGATAGTCGCTGTAGGTTCACCTACGGTGTACTCGCGCTCGAATGGCAGATATTGCATCACACCTTGTTGATCCATATAGCCAATCTTACCAGTGATTTTCTGCACACCTACTGTATTAGCGATCACCTCATAAAGACCATTGCTATTCAACTTCTGACCATTCACATAGTATTCAGGTGTTTGGGTTGAGTCAATAGCTGCCAAAATAACTTGTGCTGAGTACTTAGTACCTTTCACCACATAGTTCGCAGAAGGAATCACATATGCGTTGAACTTGTTCACGCGCAAGTCACCTGCGTCAGTCGCACCCAAGAGCAGACGTGTAGCCACACCCTCGCAGTGACGAATATCGTTCTGCAATTTGGTCAAAATGGTGATAGAGGCACACATTGGCATCTCGTTGAAAATCATATTCTCCCATGTTACAGGATCGCCCTCTGCGTTTTGACCATCGTCGGTCACAAAGGTACGGTTCATCTCTTCATGAAACATGGTTGCACCGGGTACATCGTCAGTAAATTTGATCAAGAACTCACGGAAACGGTTAATCTTCTCCTTGAGAATAGTCGCATTACCTTCGCTGATAGCGTATTGGGCTGGGATATTGGTATCGTCTTTCTTACCAATCTCGCTCACCTTAGCATCTTTCTTTGCTTTCTTGCCGTCTGCCAAGAACACCATATCGTCTTTGAATCCTTGTACATACTCAAAGAACTCATCCGATACGCGTTTTACTTCCATAGCCTTATCATACCACTCCTGTGTCTTCTCTGGGTTCTTGTCCAGAGCGGCCTTAAAGGTAGCATATGTCTCGGCATTACTATCCTGCATGGTCTCGATAGTTGCATGCAAGCTATCGTCCACCTGCGTATATCCATTCAGAATGGCTGCACTGACGTTGAGCGCCAACATGGCGGTCAACACCAGGTACATCATACCAATCATCTTTTGTCTCGGAGTTTCCGGACAGTTAGTTGCTCCACTCATACTTTGTCAATAAGTAATTTGCAATTAGTGAATACAATCTACTATCTATCAAGACAATGCGCTGAGCATGTTGCCATATACTTTGTTCAAGTCAGCTACTTGGCTTGCCAACTTCTTAGCAGCAGCCTCGTATGCCTCTTGTGCCTTCAATGCCTCAGCAGACACATCGCTCATCTTCTTAACGGTAGCGGTCAAACCATCGATTTGTTGGGTAGCACCGTTCACTTTTTCTGATTGAGCCTTGTATGCCTCCACTTGTGCTTGCACTGCATTTACTTGCAACTCATATACAGCATTCAAACTATTCAACTGCTTAGCCACAGCAGCCACTTGTGCCTCGTACTCCTTGGTACCAGCAGCCACTTTCTTCATATCGTCATTTACTTGACCATAGGTAGCGCTCAAAGCTTCGCTCTTCTCGCTAATAGCTTTGCCTGCTACAACAAATTGCTCCGCAGCTTGACCAGCAGCATCCAACTTCTCTGACAACTGAGCTGTAGCGGTAGCCACCTTGCCCAACTCGCTAAGTTGTACTGCGGTCTTTGCCAAACCAGCAATTCCGTCTTTCAACGCATCCATATCCTTCTCCGACAAAGCAGGTACATTAGCTGATTTTGCAGCACCGCCTTCACCTGCGCCACCGCCCATCAAGGTTGGTTTAGGGCGTGATTGCATCTCCTTCAAGAGCTCAGGCTCAGTACCGTGACCCAACAATTGTGGGAAAACCTCATGCCAATGGAACTCTGGGTGTGGTTTATCCAAACAGCCAATCATAAACAACATAGCCTCCGTGATCATACCTATCATCAACACCGCACCAGCACCTGGAAAGTGCATAATCTTAAACAACGCACCGATAATCACGACTGACGCACCGATGGAATACACCATACCAACTACACGCTTGCCTTGGTAAGAACCGTACCAATTCATAAAGCGTGCACCAAAACCTTTTTTCTCGTTAGCATTCATTTCTTTAGACATATTTTTGATTGTTTTTATTATTCTATATATATATTGTATTATTGTCCCATGTACGAGCGTACACAACGGAAGCCAATATACGAACGGCCCTCGTATTGATACTCGTAGCTACGCACACCGCATTGCAAGTAATAGCTAATATCCTTCCAACTACCGCCCTTAATCACTTTGCGCTTCAAGGTGTTTGGATCCTCTTTGCGAGCAATATATGGGAACTCTGGGTTCAAGTCATGGATATTCGTGTTGGAAGAGGTAGAATAAGCCGAAGCGGTCCACTCTGCCACATTACCTGCCATGTCAAACAGACCAAAGTCATTAGGCTCAAACTGACCCACAGCCATAGTGGATACACCTGTATCATTGTGGTATGAACCACGATAAGGCTTGAAGTTTGCCAAATAGCAACCCTCAGCATCACGTGCATAGCGGTCACCCCATGGGTACATAGCCATCTTACGACCACCACGAGCGGCATACTCCCACTCTGCCTCGGTTGGCAAACGGTATGAGTTGACCAATACAGGTTGTTGCGATCGCAACAGTTGGGTACGCCAGTGGCAGAAAGCATGTGCTTGCTCCCATGTCACACCCACAACAGGATAGTCTGCATAGCTTGGAGAACTAAAATAGCTATACAACAATGGATCGTTGTACGAATACTCAAAATCACGCGCCCATACCATGGTGTCTGGATATACACAGATGATACCGTTGGTATTAATATCGCTTGGCTGACGCAAAGGACGCTCGATGGTCTCATAATAGATCTCATCATTCTCCACCCAGAACGAATCCACGCGAATAGATGCATCCTTTGGATAACGACCGCGTGCCACATCAAACTTATTTGCACCCTTCACAGCTTGGTCGATATTCACCCAAGTATAGTGATAGCGCAAAGCAGTTGTTCTCAAATCACCACGACCCTCATCGTAGAACAATGGCGACAATATCTCAGCCATTGGCTCATCTGGAATAAAGCGATTCTCCCATGGAATACGCTTCTTCCAGTCAATTTGCACATTTTCATCATCTGTCTCGTACTTTGATTGCAAAGCAAACTCGCTATCTGCGCCTTCCTCCTCAATCAACAGCGAATAAGCGATTGAATCGCGAACCCAATTCACGAATTGGCGATACTCGCTATTGGTTATCTCTGTCTCATCCATCCAAAATGCATTCACAGTTACCATTACATTATTGTCAGACTGGTCAAAGATTGCAGACTCCGAATTTGCTCCCATCAAGAAAGCACCTTTACGAACAAGCACCATTCCGAATGGATTTGCTTCCACAAAACCAGCACCAGAATTGGTACCCACTAACTCGCCTACGGGTTTACCGCAAGCGACCATGCACAACAATAATACTACAATTGATAATACTTTTGTTACTTTCATTTTATTTTTTGAATTTTTATTATGTTCGTGTTTATAAATATCTTACACTCTTATAGCGATTCGTTCGCTTGGGCTTCAGCACATTAAATCCGTATGCCAGATACACCTCGTGCGAACCATAACTCTCGCGTATCAATCCGTTTGCAGGCAGTTCGTAGGTGTATCCCAACTGCAAACCATTGATAATATCCATGCCCAACAATATGTTCACGCTGCCCGCAATGCGATATCCCAATCCAAAGCGGTAACGATCATTCACCTGAGCCAGCATCGTCAGATTCACATCCCAAGCTGCAAAGTCTGTTTGCAACATTGCGCTTGGCATCAGCAGCCATTTCTTATCGCGCAAACGCCAGTTGTAACCTCCCGCTGCGTAAAACGAACCGCGTACAGGCACTTCTGTCCGGTCGCTCCACTCCAATACGGGGTGTGTCACGTGAGTATAACTCACACTTGCCCACCATGTGGGAGCCGTGTAGTACACACCTACGCTCATGTCAAATCCCATTCCCGACACCCCATTCTGTCCACTTGCCTCAGGTATGGCATTGTCTGAGGAGGTATGATAAGCATGATCTTGCACCAAGTCTGCCAAATCCTTCAGGTTCACGCTATCGGCCGCAAAACTCAGGTTGATAAAACCCAAATCAGCACCCACGCTCAATTGCCCTTTACCCAACTTAAAGCGATAGGCATACTCCGCATGCAGACTCTGGTTGGCGAACAATCCAAAGCGGTCATTCATAAAGCGAACACCTGCCGCATGTCGCGTTTTTCCTATCACAAACGGAGATGAAAAGGAAAAATACGTAGTCATCGGAGCATCCATTATGCCGGTGAACTGCATACGGTGAACGCCGTACACCCGCATCAAGTCGCCTTCTCCCACCGCTGCGGGATTATAAGTCGGCTGCATAAACATATACTGCCCTACCTGCGGATCAAACTGAGCGCGAAGACCCGCCACACAGCACATTAAACCACAAAATAGTACAATATAACGTTTCACAATAGTATCAATTTTACCTTTACGCTGCACAAACGATTAATATTCTTCTTCGTCAAAAAAGAAGTCATCTTTCGTAGGATAGTCAGGCCAAATATCTTCTATTGACTCATATACCTCCTCTTCGTCCTCTATCTCTTGAAGGTTCTCTATAACCTCCAAAGGAGCACCTATACGCAATGCATAGTCCAACAACTCATCTTTGGTTGCTGGCCATGGAGCGTCCTCAATTTTCGTAGCTAATTCTAGTGTCCAATACATAGTTATACAATGCGCCTTTGAGCGCTTCTTACATTTTTAGCGCGCAAAGGTAGTAAAAAATTCTTATATACACAAGAAAAAATAAGTTTTTTATTCTTTTTTCCAAAAAAACGGTACTATTTTTTCTTCTTTTGCTATCCAACGAGCCAAAACAAAGCAATAATCGCTCAATCGATTTACGTAGCAAACCACTCCTTCGGGCAACGCTTTTCCCTCCGAATCGCACCATTCTACTATGGCGCGTTCCAAGCGTCTTGTCACGGTTCGACACACATGGCAAAGAGCCACCAACTCATCGCCACATGGCAATATAAACTCGCGCAGTACGGGCAACTCGGCTTGCATGTCGTCCATCCACTTTTCTAACTGACACACAGCACTTTCCGTCACTTGCATATCTGCACCTGCCAATATCGCGCCTATATCAAACAATCGGTTTTGTATCCATCCCAACTGTTCATCCACCACGATATGCCAAATGGGCGATTTGGCTACTATTTTCGCGCGCAACCAGCCCACATAACTATTCAACTCATCTGCCGTTCCGTAGGCTTCCAAACGCTTACTTGACTTGCGAACGCGACCGCCTACTGCCAACGAGGTGTCGCCCTTGTCTCCTGTTTTTGTGTAGATTTTCATATATCCTTTCCTTTTATTCCTTGCCTTTACACTTTACGCCTTACACCTTAACTCCTTAAACCTTCAACCTTCACCCTTAACTCCTTCAACCTTCACCCTTAACTCCTTCAACCTTCAACCTTAACTCCTTCAACCTTCAACCTTAACTCCTTCAACCTTCAACCTTAACTCCTTCAACCTTCAACCTTAACTCCTTCAACCTTAACTCCTTAAACCTTCAACCTATAATCCCTCTTCCAGTAATCTGGATCAAAAAACACGATACCCATTTGGTACAAATCCATTGTACTGGTCACGCGGTCATCGGCGCATATCTCGCGCCATGCTTGTTCCATCTCTGCGTTATAGTGTATGTCGTCCAGTATCAGCACACTTTTCCGATGCACTTTCTCCACCAACACCTTAAAGTATGCACGCGTGCCCGCGTACGTGTGGTTGGCGTCCACAAAGGCCACATCCACTCGCTCCAAATCCTTTGCCAATGCCGCCACATCTATCTCCCCGACCCGACATTCGATATTTTTCAGCCCCAAGGCTTGCCAATTCGCTTTGGCTATTTCGGCTACAGCGGGACAGCCCTCGTAGCTAATCACTCGGTTGCGTTTGTCCATCGCGGCCATATACGCCGTCGTAATGCCCAAACTCGTCCCAAGTTCCACTATCGTCAGTCCACCCCCCAACCAATTCACCAGCCGTGCCAACATCTGCGCATATCGCTTCTTCGCCAAACTCCCCTTGGCTATATCACACACTCGCCTACGCTCACTAAACACTAAACTGTAGGCAGCCCCACTGCCGTCCTCTAAACTGTAGGCAACCCCGCTGCCGTCCTCTAAACTGTAGGCAGCCCCGCTGCCGTCCTCTAAACTATCTCCTTTCCTCCCTGCTCCATAATCCACAAACGCCACTTCTCGCTCATCCGCCAACATCTTCGCGCGGACTTTTTCTATCTCTTCCCACGCATAATAGCTATTCTCGTCACTCATCACCATCCTCACCCACTCAAACAGATAGGGCGAATGTATCCCATGCCCGCCTGTATTTCGGGCAGTCAACAGGTGTCTCAGGTACGAACCCACACGATATAATGCCGTTTGCCAATCCATCTGCTGCGCGAAAGCAATCATAATTTTCTGCAAAGATACAATAAAACTCTCATATATGCAAGTACTTCTCATATTTTTCTTTTTTGTTTCTATACATTCCCGATACATACCCGATACATACCCGATACATACCCGATACATACGTATACCCCATGAATACCCTACGAATACTCTACATATACTCTGTGAATACCCCAAGCATGAAAAAAAAGAAGGAAAAAAGTGTACAATCCCCGCCTTTACACCCTACGCCCTACACCTTACACTAGAAAAATCGCACTAAAATGCGATTTTTCTTGCACATCCGCAAATTTTGTTGTACCTTTGCAGCCAATTATGGTACTCAATTATATTTGGATAGGACTTATTCTCCTTGCGGTCGTAATGGGCTGCGTGCAATTCTTTGCGTTTGGACAGAGCGAAATCTTCAACGAAATACTCAACTCCACCTTTGCTTCAGCGAAGAATGGTTTTGAGATTTCCATTGGTCTGACGGGTATCCTCGCATTGTGGATGGGTATTCTCAACATCGGCCAACAGGGTGGCGTGGTGAATACGCTCTCGCGTGGTGTAGCACCATTCTTTCGTCGCATCTTCCCCGAGATACCCAAGAACCATCCTGTTTTCGGCACCATGTTCATGAATTTCTCGGCCAACATGCTCGGTCTTGACAATGCTGCCACACCTATCGGACTCAAAGCCATGTCTGAGTTGCAGGATCTGAACAACGACAAGCAGAAAGCCAGCAACGCCATGATTATGTTCGTGGTGCTTGGCGCCAGTGGTTTAACCATCATACCTACCACCATCATGGCATACCGTGCGCAGATGGGGGCAGCCAACCCTGCCGATGTCTTTCTGCCATTGATGATGGCCACCTACTTCTCCACCCTCGCGGGGATGTTGTCTGTTTGTTTTGTCCAAAAGATTAAGATTTGGGATAAAGTCATTCTCGGTACGCTCATTGCGCTCACCGCTATCATGGTGGGTATGCTTTTCGCAGCGCGACATTTGCCCGAAAAGACATTGACTACGCTTTCCGCGCTCGTGGCTGCCGTTATGCTGTTGGGTATCATTTGTTGGTTTATCATTCAGGCTACAGTCCGCAAAGTCAATGTATATGAAGCTTTTATCGACGGTGCCAAAGGCGGTTTTCAAACGGCTATTGGTATCATTCCATATCTGATAGCTATCCTCGTAGCGGTAGGTATGTTCCGCGCCAGTGGAGCTATGGGATTGTTGGAACAAGGTATGGCTCAACTGTTTGCGTGGATAGGCATCAACCCTGACATGGCAAGTGCAGTGCCTACAGCATTGATGAAGCCCCTCTCGGGCAGTGGAGCACGCGGACTGATGATTGAGGCTATGGCTACGCACGGTGCTGACTCGTTGGTGGGAAGACTATGTTGTATATTGCAAGGCACCACCGACACGACTTTCTATGTTATCTCCGTCTATTTTGGCAGTGTAGGTATCAAGAATACGCGCCATGCTGTAGGATGTTGCCTCTTCTGCGACCTCATTGGTATCATTGCTGCCTTCACCATTGCCAGCATCTTCTTTGGATAACTCCGTGCTTAAAAACTTGACACTTTTATCCCTATACTCAAGCAAGCGCAATGTTGGCGCGCGGCGGGGTCCCCGAAAAATCTGCCGATTTTGGGGTGCACTGCAGTTGTTGTTTATGTTGTCTTCTTAAATAAAATAATAGTTTGTATTTATATTCTTAAACAGCATGATTACTTTTTCCTCCGATAACATCCCCATGCCTTCGCTTGACTACCCTCAGGTAGAGCGTTGGATTCGTGCGGTGGCTGCGCAGTATGGTTACTCTGTGGGCGAGTTGAATTACATCTTCTGCGACGACGAGAAGATTTTGGCTGTGAACCGTGAGTTCTTGCAGCATGACTATTATACGGATGTCATCACCTTTGATTATACCACGCGCACGCGTGTGAATGGCGATATTTATATTTCGTTGGACACGGTAGCCAGCAATGCCGAGCAGGTAGGTGCAACCTTCCAGCACGAGTTGCACCGAATCATTATCCACGGCTTGCTGCATTTGACGGGGCAAGCCGACAAAACCCCTGAGACCAAAGCCCAAATGACCGCCAAAGAGGAAGACGCCCTCCGCCGCCTGCATCTCTAATGCATTTCTCCGTCGCCTGTTTTGCGCTCAGCGATAGTTCACTGACTATCCCCTGCCTCTACACTTTACACTCTACACTTTACACCTTGCCCCAAACACCAAACAAAAAACCGCAAATTAGGCGATTTTTCTTGCACAATCCAAAATAATTCACTACCTTTGCAGTCGAAACATGAAAACACCAAAAAATGTCATCAGAGATTATCAAACATATTGCTCAGCAAGATTGTGAACACTCAAGTTCACAATCTTTCAATACACTTCTTGCCGATGTACGCCAAATCATCAAAGAGGGCATGCACAAAGCCTATCAAGGAGTGGATGCAGTAATGGTTCGTACCTATTGGCTTATAGGACAACGTATCGTTGAAGATGAACAAAATGGAGAAGCACGTGCAGAGTTCGGTGCTAAATTACTCGATCATCTGGCAGAAGAACTATCACTTGAATATGCTTCATCATACTCTGCTCGTGATTTGCGCAATTATAGGCAATTATACCTGAGTTTCAAAGACTTAGAACTTTGGCACGCGCGCGTACCAAATTTAAAATGGACACATTTCCGTAGCCTACTGCGAGTGACAGACGAGAATGCTCGCTATTGGTATATGAAAGAGGCTTCGAAAGAGATGTGGAGCACGCGAGCATTAGACAGAAATATTGGGTCACAATACTACCATCGCCTATTACAAGCTCCTACTAAGGATATTGTAATCGCAGAAATGCAGCAACTGACGGCACCACTCCAAACCGATCAAAATGAATTTATCAAGAATCCTGTAGTAGCCGAATTTTTACAATTACCGAGCAATACTAATTTTACGGAAACAGACTTGGAGCGCGCCATTATTAAGCATATCAAAGAATTCCTACTTGAAATGGGACGAGGTTTTGCCTTTATGAGTGAGCAGTACCATATCTCTACTGATGTAGGCGATTATTATGTCGATTTGGTATTCTATAACGTCATATTAAAGTGCTACTTTTTGGTGGACTTAAAGACAACGACTATCACTCACCAAGATGTGGGGCAAATGGATATGTATATTCGTATGTTTGATGATTTACGCCGTACAGAAGGCGACAATCCAACCATAGGATTGTTGTTGTGTGCTGAAACAAGCAAAGATGTTGCCCGCTATTCAATATTAAACGATAATAAGCAACTCTACGCGGCTAAATATTTGACATTTATGCCGACAGAAGAAGAACTGACTCGCGAGATTGAACGTCAAAAAGAAATCTATCGCCTGAAAGACTTCAAGCGATAGATATATAACCAACTAAATAGCTAACCCCCTAAATTTGTAAATAACCCAATAAATTGACCATTTTATCCGCAATTTCAGATTAATGGAGATATTAACTATTAATTATTAACTATTAACTGGCTTTGCCCGACATATTTGATATAGCGTTATAAGCCCAGACTTGATTGTTTGAAAACTGGACACTTTCAAAACAATTATTTGTTAACTCAAGTACGGTTTATGCACGCTCGCGTTACCAGCGTGAGTTTTCCGTGCGTAGATTTGAGTTAACAAGGTAGTCCAGAACCTCAAACAATCAAATTGAAGCGAACGAAAGTTCACGCTTTTATTTTTGTATTAAGTAATATAAATAATGTATAACATTTTAAATATTTCTGTTATGAAGAAAATCTTTCTTTTTCTACTTGCCATTTTAATAACATCGTCCTTATGGGCATGGGATTTCAAAGATGAGCTTTTTTATTATACTTTATGTGATAACGATAGTGAATACACTGTTGAAATATCCCTAATTGACAAACAGTATTCGGGAGAAATTATAATTCCTAATATAGTGTATAACAATAACAATTCTTATCGTGTAGTAGGTATCGCTAGCAATGGTTTCTCTTCATGTACTAATCTAATTTCTGTTAAAATAGGTAACAATGTAGAATACATAAAAAATCGGGCTTTTGATGGTTGTATAAAATTGGAAAGAATAACGATAGGCTCAGGTCTCGCTACAGTTGGAGCAATAGCATTTGATGATTGTTCAGCTCTTAAATCAATTACAATTACTGCAAATACTTTAGAAGAATATTGTAATGGAAGAACAAATTATGCAATGGCAAATAATAATTCATATGTTATAACCGATAAAGCATCTCGTACAATATTAATTAATGGTACGGAATTAAAATCTTTCGCCTTCCCATCTACTATAGATACAATCAGCAGTTATTTGTTTTACAATTGTGATGGATTAACCGATGTAACCATTCCTAACAATGTGGCACATATCGCAGACTACGCATTTGCAGAAAGTGATAGCATTGCGAATATTAGAAATTGTGATGGAGTAAAAACAGTTGGAGTTTCTGCTTTTACTCAATGTAATAGTTTAGGATCTATTACTTTTAGTAATAACCTAATTTCAATTGGTCACAGAGCGTTCGCAAATTGTAATAATCTCAGTATCGTTGATTTAGGTAAATCTATTCAAAGTATAGGTAACTATGCTTTCGAAAATAGTAGAAATATTGTTAAGTTCGTTATTGGTGCGTCTGTCTCATCTATAGGTACAAGTGCTTTTGATAATTTAACAAATATTAAGTCTATCATTTTAACCTCAAACACAATAGACGATTATAGTAAAAGTATTGCAAATTATTTGCTGCATAAAAATGGCAACTATACTAGAAATGTTCCTCGTACACTATTAATAAATGATACAGAATTAAAAAACTTCGCCTTCCCATCTACTATAGATACAATCAGCAGTTATTTGTTTTACAATTGTGATGGATTAACCGATGTAACCATTCCTAACAATGTGGCACATATCGCAGATTACGCATTTGCAGAAAGTGATAGCATTGCGAATATTAGAAATTGTGATGGAGTAAAAACAGTTGGAGTTTCTGCTTTTACTCAATGTAATAGTTTAGGATCTATTACTTTTAGTAATAACCTAATTTCAATTGGTCATAGAGCGTTCGCAAATTGTAATAATCTCAAAGAACTAATTTGTAATGCCATCACACCTCCAGCATTGGGTAATAATGCCTTCTCAACGAATGTCCTATCATCAGTTTATATCCCATGTGGAACATCGGATGCCTATAAAGCATCTTCATGGAAGTCTTATTGCAAAAACTTTGTAGAACCAGCTTCCGAAATGACATTGATTGTCCAAACGGCTGACTCAATCCAAGGTAGTGTTATTGTAGATCAAATGCCAACTTGCAACAATGATACCGCAAATTTCCATGCAATACCTAATCCATTATATGAGTTTATAGGTTGGTCTGACGGTAACACCGACAACCCTCGTACACTTGTCCTCACACAAGATACCTCACTCGTAGCCTATTTCGAGATTATCTATCTACAACCAGATACGGTAACTCTATGCTACGGCGAGACCTATCAATGGCACGATAAGACATACGACGCTTCGGGAGTATATATTGACACTATCTCCAGTGGAGTGGCTACGCTATACCTCACTATCTTACCGCAAGTGGAAGAAACCACAGAAGAAGCCACTATCTGCGCTGGCAAGACATACACTTGGCAAGCCGATGGCAAAGTGTATGCTGAATCAGGCACCTATAGTGTAACTTTGCAAGACATCAACGGTTGCGATAGTATAGTTATCCTGCACTTGACCGTTAATCCAGTTGCAACCACAGAGGAAACAATCGTTGCCTGCGACAGCTACGAGTGGAATGGTCAATCCTACACCCAAAGTGGCGATTACACCTACACTACCACGGCTACCAATGGCTGTGATAGTATCGTTACCCTCCACCTGACTATCAATAAGTCTGAGATAGGCGAAACCGAGTACGTTACTATCTGCTACGGCGAAACCTATACTTGGAACGGTCAAACATACTCGACTGAAGGCGAGTATAGTGTAACTCTGTCCAACACCCTCGGCTGCGATAGCATAGCTACACTTCAACTCACTATCATGCCAGAGGCGGTTACCAAAACCGAAACCGTAGTAGTAGGTAGCGATGAGTTGCCATACACTTGGCGTGGTAATACGTACTCAGCAACAGGTCAATATACTGATGTGGAGCAGTATGCTACTGTCGCCTGCGATAGTGCTATCTATGTCTTGGATTTGACAGTACTCACCACGGGCAACTACGATGAGCAATCAGTTACTATCTGCGAAACAGAAGCGCCTTACACATGGTATGGTGAGTCTTACTCAGTAACTGGTAAATACACCTACACCGAGAAATATGTAGGTACAGACATTGATAGTATTCAGCATATCCTCAACCTCACCGTTAATCCAACTGTTTACACCGAGGAACATATCACCGCTTGCGACAGCTATGAGTGGAATGGTCAAACTTATGCGACAACTGGCGCATATACCTACACTACAGTTGCTGCTAACGGCTGTGATAGTATCGTAACACTCCACTTGACTATTAACAAGTCAGAGCACGTTGAGTTCAGCGAGGTGGCTTGCGACTCATACGAGTGGAACGGCGTTGTTTATACCGAGAGCGGCGATTACACCTACACTACTACAACCACTGCAGGCTGCGAGCGTGTAGAAGTGCTGCACTTGACTATCAACAAGTCTGAGCGCGTAGAGTTCACCGAGACCGCTTGCGACTCTCACGAGTGGAACGGTGTTGTCTATACCGAGAGTGGCGATTATACCTATAATACTACTACAGCCGATGGTTGCGAACGCATAGAGGTACTGCACCTGACTATCTTACCAGAGGCTATCACAGATAGTGAGGAGCTTGCGCTTTGTCCTTCAGAATTGCCATACGAGTGGTACGGACAGTCGCTCACAGAGGAAGGCACCTATTCTGCGACCGAGCAATACGATGGTATGGAGTGCGATAGCGTCATCCATGAACTGACACTGAATGTGTATGTACAGACATTGCCAGCCACGGTGACATTGCCTATCGTTCGCACGGGTGAAGCCATCGATGTAACGATCCCAACTGCCGAGATTCAAGCACATATCGCTGCTGAGACATGGTATGCACCTAATGCATTGGTGGCATGGTATATCTTGAAAAACAGCGATTGGACTGCTTTGAGTGCAGAACCTGTAGCAGCTGGAACCAAACAAGTGGTACTGAAGTATGCAGTAGAAACAGATTGTGGCAATGTAGAGTCAGAGAATATGGTTATAGATGTTATTCCAACGGGGGTAGAGAACACCAATAGCCCTTCGCCAATCTCCAATTGCCAAAAGATACTCTACGAAGACCATATCTACATCCTCCGTGACGGTAAAATTTACTCCATCATGGGACAGGAATTGTAAGACTCCTCCTACCCTCCCCATATGAAGGGAAGGAATAAGTGTAATAGACAGCGCAGTTCAGTTTGATGGACTTCCTGTAGTAACAAGCGCGGGCAGAAATGTCCGCGCTGCTTATACCAAATTTTCAAACACCTACAAAAAAAATCGTAAAACACTTGCATATATCAGAGAAAAAGTGTACCTTTGCAGCGCAAAGTCGCTTGGAAAAGTGTGACAATTTCGTAAAAAGTCGCCTAGAAAAGTGTAAAGAACACAGCAAAACTCATACCGAAAAGTGTTGTAAATACAGCAAAACTCGCCCATAAAAGTGTTATCTAATTGAAAATCAGCAGATTTTAATATGAAGCGAAAAATTGAGCAATTATTATTGCAATGGAAGCAGAATCCCGATCGTAAGCCATTGGTAGTGAAAGGATGTCGTCAATGCGGTAAAACCTATTCGGTTTTGTCTTTTGCCCGCGCTAATTACGAGCATGTAATATACCTCAATTTTCATGAACAACCATCTTACAAGAAATTTTTTCAAGGGGCATTAGATGTACAAACAATCACGATGCTTATTTCTGCAGCTTTTCCTACTATTCCAATTGTGCCCAGCAAAACATGTTTTGTGTTGGATGAGATACAGGAGTGTCCTCGTGCGCGCACAGCATTAAAGTTCTTCAAGTTAGATGGACAGTACGATGTTCTATGTACTGGCTCGCTCTTGGGCGTGAATGGCTACCGCGATGACATAAAGGATGTAGATGCAGCAATTCCAGTAGGGTACGAACATATCGTGGATATGTATCCCATGGATTTTGAAGAATGGTTGTGGGCTATCGGATTAAAAGATGAAATCTTCCAAACATTACGTCAGTCTTTTGAGCAAGAAACACCCGTTCCAGAAAGCCTGCATGATACAATGAGCAATTACCTATTGCAATACGCTGTGGTTGGCGGTATGCCAGAGGCAGTAAATACCTTTGTTCAGACACATAACATGCAAATGGTATTAGACGTGCAACGAGGTATAGTAGATGGTTATCGCTCTGACATGATTAAGTATGCATCAAAAGAAGATAAAGCACGTATCCGAGCATGCTTCGATTCTATTCCAAAGCAATTGAGCAAGGAAAACAAGAAGTTTCAATATTCCACGATTCGTACTGGTGCACGTGCGAAAGATTATTGGGGATGTCTGCAATGGATTGAAGATGCTGGCATTGTTCGCAAATGTTATAATCTGCAAATGCCAGAGTTGCCTCTTGCAGGCAATGCGATAGACAATGTGTTTAAGGTCTATATGGCAGATACAGGTTTGTTTGTTAGCATGCTGGAAGATGGTACGCAAGCGGATATTTTGCAAGGCGATTTGTTAGGATATAAAGGTGCAATCTTTGAGAACTTGTTAGCCGATTTTCTTGGAAAAATGCAACGCCCATTATACTATTATCATAAAGAAGGTGGATTAGAAATTGATTTTGTAATGCGCTATAAGGGCGAATGCACATTGCTGGAGTGCAAAGCTACCACAGGACAAGCGAAATCCTTACGTACCATTTTGAACAATCCAGATAAATACCATATTTATCAAGCCATCAAAGTAGGTAGTTACAATATTGGCAGAAGTGATGGAATATTGACTATCCCACACTATTTAGCATTTTGCTTGTAAGGATTAAGACCTATCATCCCTTCGCCATTTGTGTTTTCAAACATAGATGGCGATTTTCTTTTCTCTAAACACTAAACAGCATCGGCTTTGCCACGTTCACGAAACTGAAAATAGCAAGACGTTTTTCACGTAAAAATACACTTTTTTGCCAAATCGCTTGCACATATAACTTTTTTTTCGTACCTTTGCAGCCAATATCTGTTATACGCCAACCCAAAACCCTATTGCGGGAGGCGATAAGGATATACGAAATACCGAAAAAAACATATACTTAACATCTAAAACTAAACACGTTATGGCTAAAGTTTATCAAGCTAACGAGATTAAGAACATTGCCCTCATGGGTGGCAGTGGCTCGGGTAAGACTACCCTCATGGAATCCATGCTCT
>JAZOOG010000008.1:0-116253 GCA_045654945.1 Paludibacteraceae bacterium | reverse complement strand
CTCTGTCTTAGAAGCAACTGATTGCATACCCTCGTTGATGAGCAGCATACCAAAGGTTGGGTTCTCTGGGTTGTTGTCGATATCCAAACCTGATGGGTGGTAGAAGCTATAGATCTTAGACTCTTGAGTTGGAACCTCTACAGAAGTACCATTTACCTCAACACCCCATGTGAGCATGCGACCTTGTGGAAGATCTGCTACAGGGATAGATACGGTGTTAACACCAATAGTGGTAGTACCTGCTACAGTAGCTACAACCTCTTTGCCCTTGTAAACGAGTACGTTGACAGAAGTAGCGTTAGAGTTGTTCAAACGATAGGTAACAGTCAAAGCCTCCTCAGAAAGTACTGACTCAAGACCAAATGCATAGGTATTGAGAGCGTTCTCGGTGTAGGTAGGCTCTACTGGACCCTCTGGCTCTGTAGTATCATATACCAAATGTACAGGTACGCCATAAGAGTTAACAGCATTTACCTCCATTTTCATTTTGCCATTTACCTTCTCAACGGTTACAGTACCATCAACCAAGAAGTACAATGGAGCAACTAAGCCACCTTGTGCATTCATCTTAGCATAGAATGAAGGATATGGACTATTATCCACAGCACCTACGCTGGCCATTACGGTAGTTGCATCCAAAGTCTTATTGATTGGATAGGTACCTGCTGGGATAGTAATCTCCTCATCAAACTCTTCTACTATAAAATAGAGCGCACAGAGGTCTGAACCGTCAGTACCATAAAGCTCCATATATA
The DNA here is from genome assembly GCA_045654945.1 of Paludibacteraceae bacterium. GTDB lineage: Bacteria > Bacteroidota > Bacteroidia > Bacteroidales > Paludibacteraceae > Colicola. The sequence continues at coordinate 115,498 of JAZOOG010000008.1, read as the reverse complement.
CTGCATTATCATCCTCGTATGCCTCAATCAACACAGGAGACTCAGCGTCAAAGGTGCGGTCGATAGCGCCTTCAGTAGCATCATAATCCAAATGCTCATTGTATTTAGAGGTCATTGTCACTTCGTATTGTACAGCATCAGATGCGATAATAGTAGCCACAACGGTCATATCGCCATTCTCAGCCACAGTCACATCCATAGTACATTTCTCGATGGAGTATGCTACGGCTCTACCGTTGATATTCTTATAGATAGCAGTCTCGTTATAATAGAAGTCGTATTGTCCCTCGCCGAAGCTGGAGAACTTACCATCGTTTACGAAAGTACCTTCTACCTCCTCTGTGATAGGAGCCAATGATACAAAGAGGGTGTTCTCCTTGTTGTAACCACTAATCTTGTAGTAGCCCTCCAATTGAATGTTATTATCGAAGGTAGCTTCGATTTCTACTTGTACGGTCTCCTTAGGAGTAGGAACGCAGTACCAGAGTTGTACATCGTAGAGTACGTTGTCAAAACTCAAGATTTTTGCATCGATGAAAGTGGTATCGCCTACTTGATAAACTGTACCTTGTACATCTGCCATATCCACCCATGCTTGATTATCCTGTCCATAGTTAGCGATGATGCCGCTGTACTCCAAATCCAAATCAGCCTTGGTGAATGTGCCACCCATCTCTACACCAACGATATCAAGACCTACATAATATTGGCCATTGCTGTTTGCCAAAAGCAAGTCGTTATTCAAGTGAGGATAATATTGTGCGATAGCAGAATTCTCAAAGCGGAGAGTTACTGTTTCGTTAGCAGAAGCCAAGTCTTTCTTCATAACCACCTTATATACCTTATTATCGGTACAGAAAGACTCAATAGTTACTACCCAACCATATTCTGGATCGTTAGTAACTACGAGCTCAGCATACAATTGCTCAGTAAAATGACCAGTCGTTTTGTTTGTCAACCAGAAGATTACCTCATCTTGACCTCTGAAAGTGCCTTCTTCCATCGTCCAAGGACCATAGATACCAGACGAAAGATCCCACTCACTGTTGCTACCATTGAGGAAAATCCAGCCATAATCAAATGCACTGCTCTCGTCAATCTCAAGGTTGTTGATTGCGATTTCTACGGTTTCAGTAGCAACAAGAGGAGCGAAGATAGACACACTATACATGACTGCATCGGTAGAAATCATGTCCAAAGTGATGATATAACCTACTTGTTCCTCTGCGTTCTTACCAGTAGAAACGAGCATATCGAGACTTGCCAACTCTACTTCTACGCCATCATACTTCACGCTGGATGACATTACCTCATTCAATGAGAATGGACCTGTAGCCCACCATGCCTCCACTGAGAGTGAGAGTTCGAGGTTCTCGTTCTTAGCATTCAACACGGCGATAGCGTCATCTGCATTCCAAGCGTAAGTAGCATCGTTGATTTCAATCTCGATAGTCTCTTTTGCATCTACAACTTCTTTGTCCGCTGTAACAACATAGGTGTTACCATCGGTACCCAAAATAGTTGCTTTCACCTCAATACGAGCGGTAACATCATCTACTTTTACTTTAGCAACTTCCAAAGTAATATCCTCTACATCTACATACTCGTAGTCAGGATCGATGAGATAAGTGTTGCTTAAATCAAAGTCATCCAATGTGAAAGTACCTACATAGCCATCGTTGTTCTCGCCTTGAGGAGCATACCAATCAAGCTTCAACATCCACCAATCATCATTCTCCAATACGATGTACCAGTCACCATATTCCTCATAGTACTCAGGACCTACGCTAAAGTACATTGGCATGTTGATGGTTTGACCTTCTGCTACCACATGTTTTGCAGGAGCTTTTGCATTCACTTTCTTAGCAGCAACCTCATGACGAGCGAAATCATGCGCCATCATCTGGGGTCTGCTTTTTTCTTGTGCTTTCGTCAACAGTGTTTTTTCCACTTTGACTTTTTCGAAACCTGCCTGTGCCTTTTTAGCAGACAAGTTCGCTTGTGGCAATGCGAACATACTCATCGCTACCACAACTGACATGAAAAATGTTAGAATCTTCTTCATACAGATAAAATTTAATGGTTAATAATAGTTTTTTTAATGGAATAATCATCAATCATCCATATTCCTTAATATTTGTGTGCGCGCGGGCGCGTCATTGCGCGCGAGCCCCCGTGATATTATACGTTTTTCCGTTACGCATAATCAGCAACTGACCATTGCGCATTATTTTTTGGCAATTGGTCATTGACGATTGGGTATTGGTAAGGCTCGTCTTTGCAGTTGGGTCATATACCACATGCACTGGCACATCGTAGGAGTTCAGCGCATGCATCTCCAGATGCAGTTTGCCGTCTTTCTTGCTGATATTCACCGTTCCATCCACCAAGAAATAGAGCGATGTGAAGTACTCACCATCGTGCGTTGCGTAGAATGACTTTCCTAAACTGCCATCGCCCTTGATGACCGACCAGTAGTCATCGGAGTCATCAATCGTATATTCGCCTTCTGGGATAATAATCTCATCATCTATATATTCCACATAGAACCACAACGCCATCAGATCGCTACCCGTCATAATCTCCAGCAGCACTTTGTCCTTTTCTTGTTGCTCTATCGTTACTTGGCTCTCATCCACATACAGGCGCTCCACCGCACCCGACATAGCATCGTCCTGAATACGTGGTTTATCCACCTGAGAAGTCATGGTGATATGATACTCCACTCCATCCACTGCCACAAACTCGCCCACAAGGGTTACCTCTTGCTCCTCATCCATCGTCACTTGAGCGCTACCCTTCTCTATGGAGAGAATATCATAGTCCTTTCGCTCCTCATTCCACTTAGCCAAATAGGTAGAGTAACTACCACCTATGAAGTGAATAAAATCATAGTGCTCGCCCGTGAATCCGCCAAACAGACCATCGTTTACATAGGTGCCAGGCACATCCTCCTCTGTGTTGCCCAATAGCGAAATAGCAAACTCGATGGACTTATCCTCGGTCGTTCCCACCAGTGCAAAATAGCCGTCCTTCTCCAGTTCGTTGTAGAAAGTGGCATTGTAGATACTGATTTCTTGTGTCTGAGTAACCGTAGGCACTGCATACCATAGGTCTATGTCATACACCACTGCATCAAAGCCCAACACATTGGCGGAGAGATAAGTGGTATCTCCAGACTGCCATACTTGTCCATCGGCGGATGCAATGCTAATCGTGTCCCGAGTCAGACGATTAGCAATCATGCAGTAGGCGATATTCAGGTTGCGCTCGGTAAAGGTCTCACCCATAGGTACACCTATAATATCCAATGATATATCGTACTGTTCGTCCTTATTGGAGAGCATGAAGTCGTGAGCCAAATCGGGATAGTATGCTACGCTTGAAGAGGTGTCAAAGGCAATACGCACGGTGTCCGTAGCCGTAGGTGGTGTCCATGACAGGTGTAGGTTGTAGCAGATATTGTCCTCGCCTATCATTTGTCCTGTGATGACACAGTTGCGCTTAGCATCCACTGCCAATGTGAGTGTGACGGAAGCAGCAGGTATAGTCTTCTGTGTGGCTATATGCTTGAGGTCCATCACGCAATTGGTGTAGGTGCCAGGTGGAATTGAATCCGCATAGATAGCGCCTGTGAGGTCATATTCCTCGTTGTTGGCAAAGATATATGCCATACCGAACAGCCCAATAAAGTCGGTATTGAGTTTCAGGTCATGGCACACCACTTCTATGGTATCCACAGGCGACGCCTGTGCTGCCATCATTGCTGGCGCTTCTGCCATTGCATGTGGCAACCCCATCGCCACAGCCATCAGTATCATCAAAATCTTCTTCATATTCTAAATTATACCAAGCACGCATCCAGTGCTTCCACTATCGCATGCTCATCCATATTTTGTCCAATGAACACCAATTTCTGCATGCGGTCGCCATACCGCTCGTCCCAATCGCGTTGCAACGTCGGGTCTTGCGCCATCATCTGCATCAACTCTTCCTCTGGCATTGTCGCATAGAACATACCTGCTTGCTTCAGATCAAACTGCTTGCCTGCTTGCTCAAAGAGATAGCACATATCGTACTCCTCCTCAAAATAGCACATGCCCTTGCAACGGATAATACCCTTATCCCAGTGGCGTGCCACAAACTCATCAAAGCGATTCAAACTCATTGGCTCACGCCTGTAATACACAAACGTGCTAATCCCGTACTCATCACCATGATTGTGACAATGACAATGCGGATCATCACACTCATGATGATGGTCGTGACAATGACAATGCGGGTCATCACACTTATGGTGATGCTCATGTCCATGCTCATGATGGTGGTGTTCGTGCTCATGTTCGTGCTCATGTTCATGCTCGTGCTCATGATGATGGTGTTCGTGGTGGTATTCCTCGTCACTCCCTTCCCTTAAGGGAGGGGTTGGGGGTAGGCTTTCCTCCACCTTCTGTATCCATGTTGCCGAAGTCGCTACCTCTTCAAAATCAAAGAGTTCGGTATCCAGTATCTCGCTAAATGGCACATCGCAGTAGTCACAGTCTATGATCTTTGCTTTGGGTTGGATAGCGCGAATTATCGCACGCACATGCTCTCGCTCCTCTTCGCTCACCATAGACACCTTATTTAGTAATATCAGGTTGCAGAACTCTATCTGCTCTATCACCAGTTTCGACAGGTCTCCCTGTTCTACATCGGATTCCGGACTCCCGACTCCCGACAACTTCTCCACGAACTCATCCTTCATGCGCAGCGCATCCACTACCGTCACTACGGCGTCTAATTTAGGCGATGAGGCGAAAGGCGATGAGGTGATGAGGCTCGAATATGAGCAAATCGTCTGCGCAATAGGTGCTGGCTCACATATACCCGATGCCTCAATGACGATATAGTCAAATGTATTCGCTGCGCAGAGGTCGCGTAGTTGTTCCACGAGGTCCATCTTCAGCGAGCAGCAGATACAGCCGTTTTGCAAGGCTATGAGGCTGTCGTCCTTCTGTGCCACTACTCCACCCTTTTGTATGAGTGTCGCATCGATATTCACCTCGCCTATATCATTGACAATCACCGCGAAGCGTATGCCGCGGCGATTGGTCAATATTCTGTTTAGTAGTGTCGTCTTGCCACTGCCCAAATAGCCCGTCAGCAGCAAGACGGGTATATTATCGTGCTGACGCATATTGCACATACTGCTCGTAGTAGTAGTTGAATAGTTCCTTTTGTTGGTAGCGCTCCAAGTTTTGCAGCACATAGCCCAATATCGCCATCTGGTGTTGCAAGGTCGATTGCGATGAAGAGCGTTGCTCCTTAGCCAATGCTGCACCCCATGCCAAGTACTCCACACTATTATCCGCTACCTTCTGCATGATAGCATTACCCTTCTCCATCTCGCCCAACTGATAGTAGAACGATGCCATCGTCGCCGATGTGTAGTCATAGGAGATATTATACCCTGGCAACATCTTTTCCGAGAAGTCCAGCACCTCCAGACACTTGTCGTGCTTACCCTCATTGTAGAGTGCTTCTGCCAGTTCCATAAACATCATTCGGTGGGTACGGCACATACGCATGGTATTCTCATCGATATAGATACCTGGTACATTCATATTGCCATACTTGAACTTATGCAGCATATTGTCGTACATCACCTCTGTGTTCACACGGTGTCTGCCATCTGCGCTACGCTCTGGTGTGATACGATATGCCAGACCTGTGAGCTCCAAGTATGGGTCAAGACCCAAGTGATAGTCATTGCCTATCGTCACCGCGAAGTACATAGGTCGCTTCCATTCGTTGGTCGAAAGCATATCCATCACCATCATCTCCGAACGAGTAAAACGGCGTGCTTTCTTGAACATAATCTTCTGACTATCAGGCGACAATACATACAACTGGTCGCTTGGTATATAGCCCTCGCCATCGCGTTTGGTGCGTGGGTCGGTCGAGTGCAAGAACTGGAAGGCCTTCTTCACCTCTAATGGTGCATTCAGTCTATTCTCTACCCATACCACTTCGTTCTTACCAGGCATATAGTCCTTCTCATCCCATGAGATAGGCAAACCAGGCGAGTTATAGTATGGTCGTTTCATTTGGCTGATATACCAATCCGTTTGCAGGTACGACAGGTTACATGCACGCACATCGTCGCGCTCCTGCTCTACCTCTAAGTTGTACCACAGTGGGAAGGTATCGTTGTCGCCGTTGCAGAAGATTATCGCTTCCTCATCGCAACTCTTCAGGTAGTTCGCACCGAAGTCACGCGCTGCATAGCGGTTGGAGCGGTCATGGTCGTCCCAGTTCTGCGAAGCCATCTGCACAGGCACGAGCAGAGTAACCACTACAATAGCCGCTGCCACAGCACTACGCACTTTCTCGTTCTTCACGGCTTGGTTCAGCATATCAATAATAGCCATCACGCCCAAACCAATCCATATGCAGAACGCATAGAACGAACCCGCGTACGCGTAATCGCGCTCGCGTGGTTGATAAGGTGTCTGATTCAGATAGACCACAATCGCCAAACCTGTTAAGAAGAACAACAGGAACACTATCGCAAACGAGCGATAACCCTCTTTCTTCTCACCCTTATTCATGCGCTTGCTCAGTTGCCAACCCAGACCTATCAAACCGAGGATAAGTGGTAAGAAATAATACACATTATGTCCCTTATTCTCACGCAGTTCGCTTGGTAACATGCTTTGGTCACCGAGCATCGCATTATCGATAAACGGAATACCCGAAATCCAGTTGCCCTTGGTCAGTTCGCCATGCGACTGAATATCGTTCTGACGACCCGCAAAGTTCCACATAAAGTAGCGCCAGTACATGAAGTTCACCTGATAACGGAAGAAGAACTTCATGTTCTCGCCAAAGGTTGGGCAGTACTCCGTCTTCTGTTGTCCACAGTAGTCATAGCGAATCTTCTTGCCTTTCACATCGGCCCATGACTTATACGCATCCACATGATGCGCTTGTCCAGAGTGCATACGTGGGAAGAGCATCTTAAACTCGTCCATATACTCGTAGTTGGTCTTGTAACCTGTTACTACATAGCGGTCTTTCGCACCGTCCTCTTTTGGTGCGGGTGCATATTGCGCATGTCCTTGTTTCTCCACAGGAATACACATATTGCCCTTCACCTCCAGTTTCACAGGTGCGTTATAGGTCTGTCCGTAGAACAATGGTGTGTCGCCGTATTGCTCGCGGTTGAGGTAGTACTTCAGCGAGAACACATTGTCTGGTGAGTTCTGATCCATTGGCGTGTCCGCATTGGAGCGAATCACTATCGCAGCATAGCTTGCATAACCTATCACCACCACAGTCACCATCATCGCTATCGTATTCAGCCAACGCGCTGGGATCACCTCTTTCTTTGCGAAAAGAACAATCAACATCACATTAATCAATATAATGCCAATCGCCCAACTCTCCTTAATGAATGGCACACCTGCAAATGCCATTGCCAATACGAAGGAGATAATCGTGCGAGTATTGATTTTCTCGTCTTTATCTATCACACAGTAACTCTCCCATATTGCCCATACCAATGCACCTGCCATCAGCACGAGATAGACTGCCAAACCTGTATTGAATGGACAACCCAACACATTGGTAAACAGCAACTCAAACCATCCTGCTATCGTTGGCACGCCTGGGATAATGCCGTACAATATCACAGCCAAGATAGCCACCGACACGCCAAACGCAGCGCATACGCCTTTCCATGAGAACTGATGACGGCGGAAGTAATATACCAATACAATAGCGGGTATAGTCAGCAGGTTCAAGAGGTGGGTACCGATACTCAGACCCATCAGATAGGCAATCAGTATCAGCCACTTATCCGAACCCTCCTCGTCGGCATGTTCGTCCCACTTCAGTATGAGCCAGAACACGACTGCCGTAAACAGGGATGAGAGCGCATATACCTCACCTTCCACAGCAGAGAACCAGAAGGTATCCGAGAAGGTGTATGCCAACGAACCTACCAAACCTGCGCCGAGGATAGCAATACCCTGTGGCATGGTGTAGTATGGTGTAGCGTTGTTTAGCGGTTGTGTAGCGTTGTTTCTAACTAATTTGCGTCCGAGTGCGGTGATGGTCCAGAACAGGAACAGTATGGTGAACGCCGAAGCCAATGCTGAGAGGGCATTCACGCACATGGCTACATGGGCGGTGTCGCTCGCGAAGAGCGAGAAGAAGTGTCCCAATAGCATGAAGAATGGTGCTCCGGGTGGGTGTCCCACGTCCAGTTTGTGTGCACTAACGATAAACTCGCCGCAGTCCCAGAAAGAGGCTGTTGGCTCCATTGTCAAAAGATAGGTAGCAGCAGCGATAGCAAACACCATCCATCCGCCAATCCTATTCCACAGTTTGAAATTTTTCATAAAACGTATTGTTCATTGCGCTATAGCGCGTTCAAAATTGTTCAATATAGTTCATCATTGCACATAATAAGGCAATTTGGGTGCAAAGGTACAACAAAAAATGCACATTTGCAAGAAAATCGCGCGAAAGTTTACTTTCGAGTGCGATTTTGTTGAAAATGGGCTGCATACGGGGTCCCCGACAAAGTTCACTTTGTGGGGTGTTATTATGCGACCGTACTTTCGAGGTGGGCGAGCGTAGCGAGGTCGGTGTCCTCGAAGGTACAACTGGTCGCTTAATGCGAGGGCGTAGCCCGCATTCTTTTTCCTAAAAAAGTGCGTTTTGTTAAGATTCTTTCTCTTTTCATTTTGCTATCTTTTGCTCAATTTCACCGAGCGACGACCCTGAGAACTCCCTGAGAACTCCGAGAAAACTCCCCGAGACCGCCAAAACCGAAAAAGTGCTGTTTGTTAATATTCCTTGCCTCTATACTCTACGCCTTACACCTTACACCTTACACCTTACACTTCAAGCCCTACACTCCACACCCTATTTATCGGGTGGATAAGCGGTGGATAAGCGGTGGATAGCACTTCATCACTCGGACCAACAAACCAACAGACCAACATGATTTCAAATCTCATATACACATACATGTGTATGTGTGTGAATGTTTAGAAAAAAGTAGTTGGTCTGTAGGTCTGTTGGTCCCTAATTATTCAATAATACAACATCAAAATGCCCTATAATTCGTAAATTGCACCACAAAGATACAAAAAATAATTGACATGACCAAATTTAGCTGAAATTAGTAGCTTTATCACCTTTTTTTGCAGATTTATGCTGTTTTATTTGTATAAATAAAAAAAAAGTAGTATCTTTGCGCGCTTTTTGTGCGAGTACGCATTCTATAGCATAGCATATAAACAATAAAAACAATACAAAGACATGAACTTGAACGACAGAGTTATCGCAGTCATTGGACTGGGTTATGTAGGATTGCCATTGGCAATTGAGTATGGCAAAAAATACCGCGTTATCGGTTTTGACATCTACCAAGCACGTGTGGACGAACTCAACCGCGGTGAAGACCACACCCTGGAAGCAGACCTCGTAGGCATGAAACAAGCACGAGACGCCTACGAAACAACCAAAAAAATTGGACTGACCTTCACCAGCAACATGGAAGACCTGAAACAAGTAAACACCTACATTGTGACAGTACCTACCCCAATCGACAGTTTCAACAATCCTGACCTCACACCCCTGCTCAAAGCCAGTGAGACCATCGGAAAGACCCTCAACCGAGGCGACCTCGTTATCTACGAATCAACCGTTTATCCTGGTTGCACCGAGGAGGATTGCGTACCCGTACTGGAGAAATACAGCGGACTGAAATTCAATGTGGACTTCTTCTGCGGCTACTCACCAGAGCGCATCAACCCAGGTGACAAAGTGAACACCCTGACCAAAATCAAGAAAATCACCTCGGGTTCTACCCCAGAGATAGCAGACCTCGTAGATGCTATGTACAACAGCATCCTCGAGAACGGTACCCACAAAGCACCAAACATGAAGGTGGCAGAGGCAGCAAAAGCCGTAGAGAACAGCCAACGCGACGTGAACATCTCATTCATGAACGAACTCGCACTCATCTGCGACCGCGTAGGCATTGACACCAACGACGTGATAGAGGCAGCAGGTTCGAAGTGGAACTTCCTCAAGTACCGTCCAGGATTGGTAGGCGGACACTGCATCTCAGTGGATCCATACTACTTAGCACACAAAGCCAAAGCATTGGGCTATGACCCACAAGTTATCCTCTCAGGTCGCGCTGTGAACAACTCCATCGCGAAGTTCATCGCCGACAAAGTGCTGAAGTTGATGATTCAGAAAGACCATAAGATCAAAGACTCGCAAGTACTCATCTTGGGTGTGACCTTCAAGGAGAACTGCCCAGACTGCCGCAATACCAAGGTGATTGATATCGTAGAAGAGTTGGAGGACTTTGGTTGCTGCGTGGACATCTACGACCCATGGGCAAGCAACGACGTGGTGAAACACGAATACGGCAAAGAACTGATACCTGCTATTGACCCAGACAAGAAATATGCAGCCGTCATCGCATGCGTGAGCCACAACCAATTCATGACCTTCGACTTCAAGAAATACAAAGAGCAAGACGCAGTCATCTTCGACGTGAAGAACTTTGTAGATCGCGAAGTGATAGACGGACGATTGTAATTTTGAATTAAGAATTTTGAATTAAGAGTTCATGATAATCGCAGTAGCAGGAACGGGATATGTGGGACTGTCGATGGCGACACTGCTGGCACAACATCACCACGTGCTGGCAGTGGATATCATCCCCGAGAAAGTGGAGATGATCAACCGCCGACAATCACCCATCCAAGATGAATACATCGAAAAGTATTTCGCGGAGAAACAACTGGACTTGACCGCCACACTCGATGCCGAAACAGCATACCGAGAGGCAGAGATAGTGGTCATAGCTGCACCCACGAACTACGATAGCCAAAAGAACTACTTCGACACCTCCGCCGTAGAGTCGGTCATCGAGGTCGTTCTACGCGCCAATCCGCACGCTATCATGGTCATCAAATCTACTATTCCTGTTGGCTATACCGAATCGATACGCAAGAAATTCGGCACGGAGAATATACTCTTCTCGCCCGAGTTTCTGCGCGAATCGAAGGCATTGTACGACAACCTCTACCCTTCGCGCATCATTGTCGGCACCGATATGCAAAATCCGCGCTTAGTGGAGGCAGCCAAGCAGTTTGCTGCGTTGCTGCAAGAGGGTGCATTGAAGCCCGATGTGGATACCCTATTCATGGGCTTCACCGAGGCAGAGGCGGTGAAACTGTTTGCCAACACCTATCTGGCACTGCGTGTGAGTTACTTCAACGAGTTGGACACCTATGCCGAGATGAAAGGGCTGGACACACAGTCCATCATCAATGGCGTGTGTCTCGACCCACGCATCGGCACGCACTACAACAACCCATCGTTTGGCTATGGCGGATACTGTCTGCCTAAAGACACGAAGCAGCTACTCGCCAACTATCAGGATGTGCCAGAGAACCTCATAGAAGCCATCGTGGAGAGCAACCGTACGCGCAAGGACTTTATCGCCGACCGCGTGTTGGCAAAAGCAGGCTACTACGACTACTACAACAATGGTCAGTACAACGCCAAAGAGGAGCATAGTTGCGTGATAGGCGTCTATCGCCTGACCATGAAGTCGAACTCCGACAACTTCCGCCAGTCGAGCATACAGGGCATCATGAAGCGCGTGAAAGCCAAAGGGGCACAGGTCATCATCTACGAGCCTACCCTTGCGGACGGCACAACCTTCTTCGGTTCGTTGGTAGTGAACGACTTGGAACAATTCAAAGCACAGTCACAAGCCATCATCGCCAACCGATACGACGCATGTCTGGAGGATGTGAAGGAGAAAGTATATACGAGGGATATATTCCGTCGCGATTAGCGACGGCGGTTATAGGTTATCGGCTATAGGTTATAGGCACGGATGACAAATTCGCAACGAGTGATAGTAAATACAACGGCACAGTACGCGCGCACGATAATTAATGTGTGCTTGTCGTTGTACTCCACAAGACTGATTCTAAACGCATTAGGTCAGAGCGACTACGGTATATACAGCGTAGTGGCGGGTGTGATAGCTATGTTGTCGTTTGTCACTAACGCATTGGTAACCACTACACAACGCTTCTTGTCAGTTCATCACGGCAAGAACGATGCACAGAAGATACACCAGATATTTGGCAATAGCATGCTCCTGCACCTGATTATCGGAGGAGGATTGGCAGTGGTGCTGTGTGCAATGGGCTCGTGGATAGTCAACCATATGCTCAATATAGAGGCCGAACGATTGATGGCCGCTCATTGGGTGTACTATGCAGCCGTAGTGATGCTGTGTCTGAGTTTTGTCACCGCACCTATACGCGCGCTGTTCATTGCACGAGAGAATATCGTATACATATCCATTGTGGATGTATTGGACGGAGTACTCAAGTTGCTGATAGCCATAGGATTGACCTATATCACCTACGATAAACTGATTAGCTATGCAGGACTGATGGTAGGTATCACACTGTTTAACCTACTGGCATTTGCGGTATATGCAGCGTATAAGTTCCCTGAGTTTCATTGTCCAAGACGCAAGGAGTGGGACAAAGGATTGATCAAAGAGTTATCCTCCTTTGCTGGTTGGACGACCTATTCAGCAGGCTGTATCATCATTCGCAACCAAGGCATAGCCGTTGTACTGAACTGGTTCTATAGCACAATTATCAACTCGGCTTACGGCATTGCCCAGCAGGTATTGGGGGCTGTACAGTTTGTGTCGATGTCGATAATCAATGCCATCAACCCACAGATAATGAAGGCCGAAGGCGGTAATAATCGCGAACGCATGGTGATGCTGAGCGAGTATACGAGCAAATACTCGTTTCTGCTATTGGCATTGGTGGCTATACCTATTATAGCCGAGATGGATACGCTGCTACAGTGGTGGCTGGGCGAAGTACCCGAGCATTCAGCCATGTTCTGCCGTTTTATGCTGATAGCGGCTTTGTGCGACCAGTTGTCAGTAGGATTGACCTCCGCGAATCAAGCCATAGGAGACATCAAGAAGTTCACGCTGATATTCTATACCACCAAACTGCTGGTGATAGTAGCAGGTTGGATATGCCTATATAGCGGACTGCCCATTGCTTCCATCATGTGGTGCTATGTGGTGATTGAACTGCTAACCGCGCTGATGCGACTGCCACTGATGAAGTGGATTGCAGGTATCGAGATAGTGCCATTCTGCAAGCATGTGTTTGGCAGAGTCATATTGCCGTTGGTGGCCATGGTGGCTGTAAGCTACGCGATGACAACTTATTGCCAATATAGTTACCGTGTGATACTGACCATAAGTATATCGGGAATAGTAGGCATAGCGATGATATGGCTGATAGCCTTAGACAAAAAAGAAAAAGACATCATAAAACAATCCGTCAAAGGAATTATTCGAAAATAATGCAAAACGAACTGAGCATAGGAAGCAAGATAGGACAATTTGCCATCTACCTACTGATTATAGGTGTGACACTGATTGCCTTTCCCTCTAACGGCATGACAGTCATGTTAGTGCGCGCAGTGCAAGCCATAGAGTTACTGATTTTGGGCATATTGGTTCTACCTAAGATTCAGCAGGTAATGAAGTTTGACAAGTTCAACCTACTAGTAGTAGGATGGTGGTTGCTATATGTAGTCAACACCTTTCTGCACCCTTCGGAAGTAGGTATCACACCCGTCTTCACGATGATGAACGTGATGATATTCCTGCTACTGGGTACAACGCATTGGGAACAAGACATGCGTAGCAGCCTGAAGGGATTGATACTCATCTTCTCTGCTTTGGTCTATATCAACGGTATTCTGCTGATACTATACCCAGACGGATTGTGGGTAGATCCCGAATGGGTAGGACGAGGTAACCCAACTCGCTATCTATTTGGTAATCAAAACCAAACAGGTTTTGTATGTTTCTTGGCCATCGCCACGCAATGTATCTACTCCTTTGCCTATAGAAAGGGATATTTCAACTTGATACTCCTCATAGGTGTATCCTTAGCGTCTGTACTATTCTTAGGGTCTATGACATCTTCCATAGGTATCTTTTTGATAACAGGCTATATCATCTTCAATCGCCTATTCCAGAAGCCTACAGGATGGTTGATTGCCTTTGCGATAATATATACGCTGACTTTCCTCCTTATTGTATGGTATGGCAACGACATTGAGCATGTAAAATGGGCGACTGCCTTTGTAGAAAACACATTGAGCAAGGATACGACTTTCAGTAAGCGCACCGTCATTTGGGCGAATGCAGTAGACCTAATAGAGAAATCTCCGCTATTGGGCTACGGCATACAGAGCGCAGACTGGAATGATAATTACTTAGAGGGTTCGGGCGCACATAACCTATTGGTTATGCTACTACTGAATGGAGGATTGGTAATATGTCTGTCATTTGTTGGGTTGGTTGTGTATGCAGTTCGCGAGGCATTAATCGAAAAATCGAAAGCGACAAGCACCGCCGTGATGGCATTGTGCGTGCTGTTTGTGATGGCATTTTTTGAGGCCTATAATATCATATACATCTTCCTCTATCTACAAATAGTCTATTATTCCTCTTCCATCCCTCAGCAGATAGAAGCAAGCGAACAAGCAGACCTGTCGTCAAACGCCTAACTCCCGTGTCGTCATGAAAGTATCGATTATTACCCCCTGCTATAACGCAGCCGCATTCATAGAAACTACCATTCGCTCTATTCAGCAACAGACGCTGAGTGATTGGGAGTTGTTGGTTGTAGATGATGGCTCTGTGGATAATAGTGCAGACATTATTCGCCGCATGGCTAAAGACGACAGCCGTATCAAACTGATCCAAAAAGCGAATGGCGGAACAGCCAGCGCACGCAAATTGGGATTGGAACATGCGCAGGGTGAATACATACAATTGTTAGACGCAGATGACCAGATGGATGCAGATAAGTTGCGCCGTCAAGTGGAACTGATGGACAAGGAAGGATTGCAAGTCAGTTACACCGATTGGTGCTATATGAATGCGCTGGGCGAGAAAGGGAATAGACAAGGGCTTAAGTGTCATTTGATCAGACTGTTGGCTTATTGGGGGACATTCGGCACACTGCCTATACATTGTTTCTTATACCGTCGTGATTTTCTGGAGCAACACCATATCACCTTTACAACAGCCATCAAAGAGCGAGAAGATTGGGACTTCCATATTCAGGTATATAGCGCTCAACCACAAGTGAAGCGCCTCTCAGGATATTGCGGTGCGTTCTATGTGATAGCACCAGAAGGCAAAACGACAGGTGCTACACAAGACAAGATTCAAATAGGCACACTTAACTTCTTGACCTATCAATTGGCTCACAACTCCATAGGAAAACGGATATTGCTTTACCTGCGTTTTGCTATTGAATTATGGTTGTGGATATTACGCAAAATACGCTATCGCACTCCTATCAAACTACTTGGTCATCCACACTTTCAAAACAATCCTACATTTGAAAAAGCCGTGTTTATAGGCGCCCTATTGATGCCTATAGTATTGATTATTATTTGTATTCGATTTATAGTAACGCGTTGTTCAACAAACAAATAGACTATGAAGCAATTGATATTTTGGATAGGCAAAATATGCTCCTATCTTTTCCCACAGGTGATTATAGACAAATGGCAAGCCGTGAAAATATATTTTTTTACGGGTTATAAATCCAGTAAGTTTAAGCATATGGGGAAAAACTGCGTATTGGGCTCTCACACCTCTTATTGCGGAGAAAAGTATATCTCCATCGGCAATAATAGTGTGATTGGCGATTATAGCCAATTGCATGCTAATCATCATTTCTATTACACAAAGCAACAGTTCAGCCCCAATATCACCATAGGAGATAATTGCAATATCGGTATCCAATCGCATATCACCGCCATTCATCAAATCGTATTGGGTAATAATGTTCTCACGGGTCCCAGAGTACTCATCACCGATAATGCACATGGCAAGTCCAATATGGAAGAAGCAGACACTGCACCATTGTTTCGCTCATTACACAGCGAAGGGGCTGTGATTATCGAAGATAACGTATGGATAGGCGAAGGCGCCATGATTATGCCCAATGTGCATATCGGCAAAGGCGCCATCGTGGCTGCTAATAGTGTTGTCACACACAATATTCCTCCCTACACGGTAGTAGGTGGCGTACCTGCCAAAGTAATCAAAACACTCCATACTCAAGCATGAAACAATTATCCGTCATCATACTCACCTATAACTCGGAGAAAGACATCTATGCATGTCTGGAGTCGGTGTATCAACACAATGACATTGGCGAAGGATTGGAGGTGATAGTAGTGGATAATCAGAGCCAAGACTTTGCCACTATGCAGCAAACGATAGCCCAACGCTATCCCGAAGTCATCATTACGCAAAACACGCATAATGGCGGATACGGACAAGGCAATAATGTAGGCATTCGTATAGCACAAGCACCAGTTGTGGCCGTTATGAATCCGGATATCAGACTGATGCAACCTATCTTCGGCGCTGCACTACAAGCCCTGCAAGCAGATACCATCATGTGCGCAGGCAAACAAATGCACACCCCTACCCAATTGGGGTGGTCATACGCGTTTGACTATAATGCTATGAGCTATCTGCAAGTACCGCTGCGCAATATCTACAAGCGATTCGACTACTACGACTACCGCCACATGCACCTCTCAGGCGCGTTCTTCTTTATCCAGAAAGCGTGCTTTGAGCAGATTGGCATGTTCGATGAACAGATATTCATGTATGGCGAAGAGTGTGATATACATTTGCGCCTGCGCAAAGCCTTCCCCAAAAAGAAGATACAATTCCTGTCTATCCCCTATCTGCATTTATCGGCAGAGCGTCCCTTTGAGGAGAAACGCTATAGGCAGTTGCTCAACGCCGATTTGTATGTATGTCGCAAACATGGGCTATCTGTGGCACATTACCTGCGTATCAGACTATTTGCTTTGCGCTTATGTTTATTGCGTTGCAAACTACAAGGGCGAGGCCACAGCATCGAAGCACAGACATATCCACCTATGATACAGATTACCAAAGAGATATTGCACACATTATGATTTCAGTTATTATACCTACATATCGTCCGAAAGCATATATCTGGGAATGTTTGCAATCGCTCGCTGAACAAACATTGGCAGCAGAGCAATTTGAGGTGATTGTGGTGCTCAATGGTTGCAGTGAGCCCTATTATAGTCAGATACAGCAATTCATAGCCGAGCACATGTCTGCTCATCAAGTACACCTTATTCAAACCGATCAGGGAGGTGTATCTAACGCACGCAATATAGGTATAGATCATGCCAAAGGAGAGTATATCTCATTCCTGGATGATGATGACTACGTGAGTCAGACCTATCTGGAGGAGATGCTCTCACTGAGCACGGGCAACAATATTGTACTATGCTACCCCTACGCCTTCAATGATGGATATGCAGCCCAACAATTGCCTTACCGTATAACGGACGCGTATGACCAATGTGCAGGCAAAAGCAATATATCGATCAACTCTGTGGCACGCAAGTTCTTTTCTGGTCCGTGTATGAAATTGATACCGGCTAACTATGTCATGGGGAAGCGATTTGATGTGCGGTTCAAAGTAGGCGAAGATAGTCTATTTATGTTTTTGATATCCAACAAGATAAAAGACATCGTCTTCACCTCACGCAATGCCATATATTATCGTCGTTGCAGAGAAGGTAGTGCCCGTTTTACCAGCAACACGAGACAACGAATACAGAATGCCATACACCTAATCAAAGCGTATAGTCAAATCTATTTCTCCCATATGGGCGAATATAGTCTCCTATTTTATATCACGCGTGTATTAGGCTGTTTGCGTTCCATTATCCATATTTAATAGCAGAAATACAATGGTATCTGTCATTTGTCCTATATATAACGAAGAGAAGTACATTACGCAGTGTATTGAATCAGTTTTGGCACAAGACTACCCCCATGAGGATTTGGAAGTCCTATTCGTGGATGGCATGAGCAGTGACCGCACACGCGAGATGGTAGAAGCATATACGCAGCAATACACATTTCTCAAACTAATTGACAATCCTCACCGCACTGTCCCATACGCCATGAATATTGGCATAGAGACTGCTCAAGGCGAAATAATCATTCGTTTGGACGCACATGCGGTATATCCTACTAACTACTTCTCCAAACTCATCGCAGGACTACACCTGCACCAAGCCGACAATGTAGGTGCCCAATGCAGAACCCTACCCATCAATCAGACAACTACTGCCGTCGCCATAGCAGAAGCATTGGCTTCCTCTTTTGGTGTGGGTAACTCCATGTTTCGAATAGGTATCACAGAGGATACAGAAACGGACACAGTACCCTTTGGCTGCTTCAGAAGAGAAGTGTTCGAAAAAGTAGGGCTCTATGACACCGAACTGATTCGCAATCAGGATGATGAACTCAACGCACGTATCATCAATCACGGTGGCAAGATTGTACTGCTGGCAGGATTGGAGTTTGACTACTACGCCCGAGATTCGTATGCCAAACTATGCAAGATGTACTACCAATATGGATTATACAAACCATTGGTAAATAAGAAATTAGGTACTCCAGCCACCTTGCGTCAATTCATACCGCCGATATTCGTCATCGGATTGGTATTGGGTGCTATACTCACTCTTTGCATACCCTTCATCGGGCTACTTTATGGCGCAGTGATACTGCTCTACCTCGCCGCAGGCATGCTGATAGGTTTTAAACTATCCCGAAAGCATCAGTCAACGGCTTTAGTCCTGGCAATGCCCTTTACCTTCTTCACACTGCATCTCAGTTATGGAATAGGTTATATCCACGGTATCATCAAACTATTGTTTAAACAACCATTTAGTGTAACTATCAATCGATAAATAGATATGAAACGATTTAACATACCCTTCTCTCCTCCCGACATGACGGAGGCAGAGGTAAAAGAAGTAGCAGCAGCTATCCTCAGCGGCTGGATTACCACTGGTCCACGCACCAAAGAACTGGAACGACAAATAGCAGCATACATAGGCACTAACAAGGCCGTTTGCCTCAACTCGCAGACCGCTTGTGCTGAGATGGCGCTCCGCCTGCTGGGCATAGGCGCAGGCGATGAAGTGATTGTACCTGCATACACATATACCGCTTCCGCATCCATTGTGTGCCACGTAGGTGCTACCTTAGTTTTCGCCGATGTACAGTCCAATAGCCTCGAAATGGACTACGATCAAGTGGAGCAACTCATCAGCCCACGTACCAAAGCCATCATCCCTGTGGACTTAGCAGGTATCCCATGCGACTATGAGCGTCTCATGCAAATCGTGGAGAGTAAACGCCACATCTTCCAACCTGCCAATGACATCCAACAAGCATTAGGCCGTGTAGCCATCTGCGCCGATGCAGCACATGCTTTTGGTGCATCGCGCAAGGGAGAAATGGTGGGATCAATAGCCGACTTCACCGCTTTCTCCTTCCATGCCGTAAAGAACCTGACCACCGCCGAAGGTGGCGCACTGACTTGGAAAAGCATCCCTGGCATCAGCGATGACGAGCTATACCGCATGGTACAACTCTTCTCCCTTCACGGACAGTCTAAGGATGCCTTGGCAAAAACCAAATTAGGCGCATGGGAGTATGATATAGTAGGTCCGTGGTACAAATGCAATATGACCGACATCATGGCTGCTATGGGACTCATACAGATGAAGCGCTACCCCGATATGCTGTTGCGCCGCAAAGCCATCATTGAGCGCTACGACCAAGCCCTCAAAGCCGCTGGCATAGAAGTACTGGAGCACTATACCGACCAACATCAGTCTTCGGGACACCTCTACATAACCCGCGTGCCAGATATTACCACTGAACAACGACAAAGCATCATTGAGAAGATGGCAGAAGAGGGCATTGCCACCAACGTGCACTACAAGCCACTGCCTATGATGACGGCATACAAGAACATGGGCTTTGACATTCAGCATTTCCCCAATGCATACGCACACTTTGCCAACGAGATCACATTGCCTTTGCATACGCGATTGACCGATGAGGAGGTGGACTATATCATTGAGAACTACATCAACATTGTGACAACTATCAAGCAAAAGGGATGAAACGATTATTTGATATTCTTGTGAGCGGAATAGGACTCATCTGCCTCAGTCCGCTGCTGCTGATAGTAGCCATATGGATCAAACTGGATTCACCAGGTCCCGTCTTCTATCGCCAAGTGCGCGTTGGACGATACAACAAGGATTTTCGTATCTTCAAGTTCCGTTCCATGCGCATCGGTTCGGACAAAGGTAGTCTGGTGACCATCGGTGGCCGAGACCCTCGTATTACCCGATCGGGCTACTTCATTCGCAAATTCAAGATTGATGAACTACCCCAACTCATCAATGTTCTGATAGGCGATATGAGTTTGGTAGGTCCACGACCAGAAGTACGCCACTATGTCAACTACTGGACACCCGAACAGATGCACGTACTAGATGTACGACCTGGCATCACTGACCCTGCCAGCATCAAATATCGCAACGAGAACGAACTGCTGGCACAAGCAGAAGACCCAGAGAAATACTATATAGAGGTCATCATGCAGGAGAAAATCAAACTCTATCTCGAATACGCCGAAAAAAGCAGTTTCTGGTACGACATAAAACTGATATTTCAAACATTTTGGGTGATAATTACGGAATAATTTGCGTATATTCAAAATATTTCGTACCTTTGTGCAAATTTTGATATTCTTATGACACGACTGAAAGAACTTAGACAATCGGATATATTGTCACACTGGGTAGATATGGATTATTTGCCACGTTGGAGCGTGTTGCTAATGGACTTGCTCATCGTATTTGTAGCATTTGTGGTTAGTTATATCATCGGTAGCAATCTGCTGGAGTATGACACCAACTACCTTATCCTACCAATATGGGCACAAGCTATCGTATTGATGGTGGTACAGACTATTTTCTTCTGGGTTTTCCACACTTACTCGGGCATACTGCGATACTCCACTTTTGTGGATGTCATCAAAGTATCAGTATCCGTTCTAACCACAGGTGTACTGTTGATAATAGCTAACATCATTGTCAAACAAGCAACGCTACAAATACCATTTCTCAACACCGTATTGCTGATATATATATTTGTAGCCATCACCCTACTCTTTGCTTGGCGAGTTATCATCAAGACTGTGTTTGAGTATATATCACACCACAAACAAAATGTGCAAAAGGTGCTCATTTACGGCACACAGTCCGCTGGACTATCCATCGCCAAAATGCTGCAGGCCAATATGGATAGCCCATATCGCCCATGCGGATTTATTACCGATTACGAGGAGAAGTACCAACACAATCTATTGGGATTGCAAGTCTATCAACGCGATGAGAAACTGATTCAAATCATGAAAGAAAAAGACATTGATAGCATCATC
The DNA here is from genome assembly GCA_045654945.1 of Paludibacteraceae bacterium. Lineage (GTDB taxonomy): Bacteria > Bacteroidota > Bacteroidia > Bacteroidales > Paludibacteraceae > Colicola. The sequence goes on along the minus strand of JAZOOG010000008.1, from coordinate 94,013 downwards.
GTCTCTCCTCTCAAAATGAAGAATATCAATCCATTGAAAGATTTAGGAATCTTTATTGACAATAATATCCGCGTACTGACTACCCCCTATTTTAGCAACTACGACCCACAAAGCGAGGACAACAATATCAAACAGCGTATTGGTGCCATAGAGTCTATCAAAGTAGAAGACCTATTGGAGCGCCCTGCCATTCATATTAACATGGAGAATGTACGCAATATCCTATCCAAAAAAGTAGTCATGATAACAGGTGCAGCGGGCAGCATCGGTAGCGAGATTGTGAAGCAAGTTGCCACCCATAACCCCAGTGGCATCATCCTGCTAGAAATGGCAGAATCGCCATTGCACGACCTGATGATGGAACTCAAATCGCTTTTCCCTACCATCAAATTTATCCATGTGATTGCCGACGTGCGCAATCTCACCATGCTCGAGCCGATATTCAAGGAGTATAATCCCGATGTTGTTTTCCACGCTGCTGCCTATAAACACGTACCACTCATGGAGGATTTTCCACCGCAAGCTATCCTCACTAACGTATTGGGTACCAAGAACATAGCCGACCTATCCGTGAAGTATGGCGTACAACGCTTCATCATGGTATCTACCGACAAAGCAGTCAATCCAACGAACATCATGGGTGCATCCAAACGCATTGCTGAAATATATGTGCAATCGCTCTTCCTTAAACTGATTAAGAAGAATGCCGACTGCACCAAGTTCATCACCACACGTTTTGGTAACGTATTGGGCAGCAACGGTTCGGTAGTACCTTACTTCAAGAAGCAAATTGCACAGGGCGGACCAATCACCGTTACCCACCCAGATATTATCCGCTACTTCATGACCATACCAGAAGCCAGCAGTCTGGTGCTCGAAGCGGCCACATTGGGCAATGGTGGCGAGATATATGTCTTTGACATGGGACAACCCGTCAAGATATCTGACTTGGCGAAAAACATGATTCGCCTCGCAGGATATGTTCCTGGCAAAGATATAGAGATAGTCTATACAGGTCTGCGCCCAGGCGAGAAACTGTATGAGGAACTACTCAACCAAAAGGAATTGACTATCCCTACAACCAACGAGAAAATCCTCGTTGCAAAAGTGAGAGAATATGACTTCGATGAAGTCGCAGCCACTATCGAACAACTGATTCAATCTGCACAAGAGGGCAAGATATTCCCTACTGTACAACTCATGAAGGAAATTGTACCTGAATACAAAAGCAAAAACTCAATCTACGAAAAACTGGATAAATAATATGGCATTTTTTGGATTATTTGGAAAAGAGAAGAAAGAAACACTGGATAAGGGTTTAGAGAAGACCAAAGAGTCTGTACTCAGCAAAATAGGTCGTGCCATCGCTGGCAAGACCACTATTGATGATGATGTGCTTGACAACTTGGAGGAGGCACTGATTACTTCTGATGTAGGTGTGGATACTACCCTGCGCATCATTGAGCGCATACAGGAGCGCGTGAAACGCGACAAATATATGGGTACGGCAGAACTCAACCGTATCCTCGTGGATGAAGTAGCATCTTTGCTATCAGAAAACAATTCATCACAAGTATTGGACTTCGCAGACGAACTCCCTTGCAAACCATACGTAATCATGGTGGTAGGTGTCAACGGCGTGGGCAAAACGACTACCATTGGCAAACTCGCACATCAATATAAGCAGGCAGGCAAAAAAGTGTATCTCGGAGCAGCCGACACCTTCCGCGCAGCTGCCGTAGAACAACTCTGCATTTGGGGCGAGCGCGTAGGCGTGCCTGTTATCAAGCAGCAACAAGGTTCCGACCCTGCCAGCGTAGCTTTTGACACCCTATCCAGTGCCAAAGCCAATGACGCTGATGTGGTACTCATCGACACTGCAGGTCGCTTACACAACAAGATTAACCTGATGAACGAGCTCACCAAGATCAAGAATGTCATGCAGAAGGTAGTACCTGATGCGCCACACGATGTGATGCTCGTCTTGGACGGCAGTACAGGTCAAAATGCCTTTGAACAAGCCAAACAGTTTACCCGTGCAACCCAAGTCAGTTCGCTCGCTATTACCAAATTGGACGGTACCGCCAAAGGTGGTGTGGTCATCGGTATCAGTGACCAATTCAAGATTCCGGTACGCTATATCGGTCTGGGAGAACAAATGACCGATCTGCAGGTATTCGATAGAGAAGAGTTTGTCAAATCCTTATTACACGTAGATTAATTATATGCGTAAATACTTATTCATGGCTACACTTGCCCTACTCACAGCCTCTTGCCAAGTCAAAGAGGATACCACCAAAGCACCTATCACCAAACCAGAAATTAATATCAAGGGTGGACGCCTTACTCCCGAAGCCCTGTGGGCAATGGGACGTATCAACTCCGTATTACCCAATGAAGTGACCAATCAAATAGCCTATACCGTTAGTTACTATAGCGTAGAGGAGAACCGTTCCACCTCATGGATTCGTATTGCCAATGAACAAGACAATCAATTGGTTACTCAACAAGAATGGGTAGGCTATGAGCCAGCATGGTGGGGCAATCAAATGGCATACCTCAATGCAGGCAAACTCTATCTTAATCCTGCGCCTCTTGCCTCATCACCTCGTCGCCTTATCGACTTAAAAGGCTTTGACCACGATATTGATGGCTTTTTGCTCTCTCCCAAGGGCGATAAGATTATTCTTATTGCTCAAGTCAAGACCGTAGCCAGCACCGTAGACAAACACCCCGATTTACCCTTAGCATCGGGTCGCGTAGTGGATGACCTGATGTACAAACATTGGGACGAGTGGACAGAGACAGCTCCTCACCCATTCGTAGCAGACTTACACAATGACGGTAAGTCACTCATTGTGAGCAACATTATAGACCTGCTTGAGGGTACACCATACGAGTCACCGATGAAACCATTTGGTGGTATTGAGCAACTGGCATGGAGTCCTGACGGACAAACCATAGCCTATACCTGCCGCAAGAAGAGCGGTATAGATTATGCCGTTTCCACCAACTCCAACATCTATCTCTATGATCTTGCAAATGGTACACACACCAACCTTACTGAGAATAATAAGGGCTATGATACCAATCCTATTTATTCGCCTGATGGCCAATACATAGCATGGCAATCTATGGAACGCGATGGCTACGAGAGCGACGAGAACCGCCTCATGATTTGCCATATCGCTACAGGTAAACAGACCTTCCTCAGCCAAGGGCTCAACACCAATGTGGACAGCTACTACTGGAAAGATAATAATACCCTCGTCTTCAGTGCCGTATGGCATGCTACTGCTATGCTTTATGAGATTAACCTGCAGGGTGAGCGCACCTGTCTAACCACAGGGCAATACGATTATGTGCCTGCAGCTAATGTAGGCGACACGTACTACTGTTTGCGTCACTCCATGTGCGAGGCAAACGAAATATACCGTTTCACCACAGCCAATCGCCCATTGCCAATCGCCGAAGCAGACATCGTGCAACTTACCCACGAGAACGAGAATATCTACTCACAAATCACCATGGGTACAGTTCTTCCTCGTTGGCAAAAGACTACTGATGGCAAGCAGATGCTCACATGGATTATCTATCCTCCTCATTTTGACCCAAATAAGAAATATCCTACCCTGCTCTATTGCGAAGGTGGGCCACAATCGCCCGTAAGTCAGTTCTGGAGTTTCCGCTGGAACTTCATGATGATGGCCGCCAATGACTATATCATCGTAGCTCCTAACCGCCGTGGTTTGCCTGGTTTTGGCAACGAATGGAACGAGCAAATCAGTGGCGACTACGGAGGACAATGTATGAAGGACTACTTAGCAGCTATTGATGAGTTTGTAGCCAACGAGCCATACGTAGATAAAGACCGTTTAGGTTGCGTGGGTGCATCCTTCGGTGGCTTCAGCGTCTATTGGTTGGCAGGCCATCACAACAAACGTTTCAAAGCATTTATTGCACACGACGGTATTTTCAACATGGAAATGCAATACCTCGAGACAGAGGAGAAATGGTTTGCCAACTGGGATATGGGTGGTGCTTATTGGGATAAGAAAAACAAAATCGCACAGCGTACTTTTGCCAATTCACCCCACCTCTTTGTTGGAGAATGGGATACCCCTATCCTCTGTATTCATGGAGAAAAAGACTACCGCATTCTTGCCAATCAAACTATGGCAGCCTTCGATGCAGCTCAAATGCGTGGCATACCTGCCCAACTATTGATTTTCCCAGATGAGAACCATTGGGTATTGAAACCACAAAATGGTATCCTATGGCAACGCACCTTCTTTGGGTGGTTGGACAAATGGTTGAAATAGAAGAAATATGATGGATTTGAAAGGAAAAACAGCACTCATCACAGGTGCTTCGCGTGGTATAGGTCGTGCCATAGCACTGCTCTACGCTGAGCATGGTTGCCATATAGCGTTCACATATATCAATGAGGATAAAGAGGCAAACGAATTGACTCAACAATTGCTATCCAAAGGCGTACAAGTTCTTTGTATTCAGAGCAATGCTGCTGATTTTGACGAAGCCCATATAGTGGTTAAACAGGTGGTTGATACCTTTGGTAAATTGGATATTTTGGTGTGCAATGCAGGTATAGCTCAAGATACCTTGCTCATGCGTATGACCGAAAATCAATGGGATAATGTACTGAATGTAAATCTGAAATCTGTATTCAACTATTGTCATGCAGCAAGTCCCCAAATGATGCGCCAACGCAGCGGTAGTATTATTGCTATGTCATCTGTAGTAGGTATTGGCGGAAACGCAGGTCAAGCCAACTATGCTGCCTCTAAAGCAGGTATCATTGGTTTTATCAAATCGCTGAGCAAAGAGTTAGGTAGTCGTAATATTCGTGCAAATGCTATAGCACCAGGCTTCATCCTTACCGATATGACATTATCATTGCCAGAAGCGACACGCGCAGAAATGGTCAAGATGATTCCTATGCGCCGTTGCGGCGAAGCCGAAGAAGTAGCCAAAGTGGCTCTCTTCCTCGCTTCCGATCTTGCGTCCTATGTATCAGGACAAGTCATTTCGGTCAATGGAGCAATGGGGTAAATGTTTTTAGGGTTTGGAAGTCTTTACGCGTTGTCGAGTCACCTTGAGTGCTTCTCCTAAATTGAGTACCGTTTGCTGACATACACCCGACTCGTCCCATATTTTAGGACACAGTCGCTGAAGACTCATATAAATCTTTTCTGCCTCTTGCAATGCGCACAACGATGCCTCAGTAGCATCTACTGCACGTGACAATAGCAGATTCATCATATCCGTTGCACACCAAAACATCGCCAATGAGGTATATTTGCCATGGTGTACACGATACATAGGCAGAATGGCTTGATAAGCCTCTTCTACCTTACCTTCTTTACGCAATTCGAATATTTCCTTGACCGTCATCGGCGTAGTGTTTGATTGTTTATATACCTATTCTGAGTCCAACTATTAATGTGTTTGTTGCATCTCTATCAGACGGCGATAATAGCCGTTCAAAGCCATCAACTCATCATGCGTACCTCGCTCCACAATCTGGCCTTCGTGTAACACACATATCACATCGGCATTGCGTATGGTACTCAATCGATGGGCTACCACAATCGTAGTACGGTCTTTCATTAGGTTCTCCAGAGCCTCTTGCACAAGTTTCTCCGATTCGGTATCCAATGCAGAAGTAGCCTCATCCAAGATTAGGATAGGCGGATTCTTGAGTATCGCACGCGCAATAGATATGCGTTGGCGTTGCCCACCACTCAGGCGTGAACCACGATCACCAATCGTAGTCTGATATTGGTCGGGCGTTGCCATGATAAAGTCATCCGCATTGGCTATACGTGCTGCATGACGTACCTGCTCCATCGTGGCAGACTCCACACCAAACGTGATATTGTTGTAGAAAGTATCATTAAACAATATCGCCTCCTGATTAACATTACCCATCAGCGCACGCAGGTCAAAGGTCTTCACCTCTCGAATATCTACACCGTCAATGGTTATTCGTCCTGCTATTGGGTCATAGAAACGTGGCAACAGATCAGCCATTGTCGTCTTGCCACTGCCCGATTGACCAACCAAAGCCACCGTCTGCCCCTTACGAATATCCAAATCAATATGCTGCAAGACTGGACGATCGGCTTGATATGCAAAGCAAACATTCTCATAGCGGATAATCGACTGAAAATCGGTTATTTGATTAGGATTTTCGGCCTCACGAATAGTTGTCTCTGTATTAAGTATCTTATCTATTCGTTCTAAGGAAGCCATACCACGACGGATACCATAAGTAGCTTTGCTAAGGTCTTTTGCAGGACCTATAATCGAATAGAATATCACAAGATAATAAATGAATGTAGCCGCATCAATGGATGAATGCTCACCCAAGATAAGCGTACCACCAAACCATAGCAAAATAGCAATCAGTGCTGTGCCAAAGAACTCCGACACAGGATGCGCCAAATAATAACGGCGATTGATACGATTGAACGTAGCGCGGGTAGCATTGATCAGATTCATGAAGCGTAGCATCAGTTTGCTCTCCGCATTAAAAGCCTTTACCACACGCAGTCCGCCCAAGGTTTCGTCTATTTGGGTCAGTATCTCGGCATTCTGCTCTTGTCCTTTGGTAGAGGCACGTTTCAGTGAACGACCTATACGGCCAATCAACAAACCTGCAATAGGCAGGAGTACCAACACAAAGAGGGTTAACTGCCAAGATATAGTGAATAGAGTGACCAAATAGACCAAAATCATGATTGGGTCTTTGAACAGCATATCCAATGTGGACATGATACTTGCCTCCACCTCGTTCACATCGTTGGTCATGCGCGACATCACATCACCCTTACGCTCTTCGGTAAAGAACCCAATAGGCAGGCTAACCACTTTGCGATATAGTTGGGCACGCAAGTCACGCAACACGCCCGTGCGTATAGGTACCATAAAATAATTAGCTAACCACGCTGTCAGACATTTCAAGCCCGTTAGTAATACCAGACATCCGCCTAATAGTAACAATACGGATTGTGCACCATGCGTGTCAATCTGCGTTTGCAAAAGGACATACAAATTGTTTTTCAGCATGTTAAGCATCTCCTGCATACTTGTAGCAGCCGATAATGGCATATATACAGCCTCCACTTCAGACAAACCAAACAATATTTGCAATACAGGAATAATCGTAGCAAATGAGAACAGCGACAATACTGTAGATAGCACATTGAACAACAAATTAGCTGCTACCAGCCACTTGTATGGTGGCACAAAACGCTTTAATAAAGAAATAATATTCATAACATCTTATACCCGCTCCTATTCCTTATATATTGGGATTGGAGGTAGGCATTCTTTTTCTATTGTTTTCACTCACATAGAGGCGAATTTGGCGATCAAAAGCCTCTTTATCAATACCAAAATTCGTTTCTATAGGCATCACATGCAATTTACCTGCCAATGCTTCTGCCAGTGGTGTTAGCTGCATACGCATATAGTCTTTTTCGGTTGTCACTATATGCTCGTAGTGGGCAGCCTTGTCTAAAATGGTTTGTATATCCTTTTTAGTAAAATCGCGATGGTCAGCAAATGCCAACAATTCGGTATCAGGAAATTGCTGCTGCAAATGCGCTAATAATGGAGCGGGATTAGCTATACCTGCTACCAATAATGGTGTGCTTTTGATAGGCAGTGGGCTATATGCTATATGGGTATAGTATAAATGCTGATACGATGCCAAATGCAAGCTATTACTGATGATTCGACGATCTATGGGTTGCATCTTTTCTGGGCATTTGGTCACCACTACCGCATTTGCACGCGCACTCTCCGCAGGCAAATCACGCAATGTACCTCGTGGCAATATATGATCATGAACATATAATTTGTCGTGCGAAGTAAGCAGTATATAGAATCCTGCACGCAATTTGCGATGTTGATACGCATCGTCCAATATCACGCACTGCAAATCGGGTATCAATATTTGCAACTGTCTGATTCCCTGCACTCTATCTTTGCATACCGCTACAGGTATATCGGGGAAGTGGGTATGTATCAGCATAGGTTCATCGCCGATGGTTTTGGCGGTATCTTCCGCATTGGCCAACCTGAAACCATGCGTTTTCCTACCATAACCGCGCGACAATACTGCCACCTTATACTCGGCCGACAATAGGCGCACCAAATACTCCGTCATAGGGGTTTTACCCGTACCTCCTACAGCCAAATTGCCAATAGCAATAGTGGGTATTTCGACTGCATGAGACGGCAATACGCGATCATCATACAGCACATTACGCACCCATACCACGAAAGCATAGATCCAGGATAATGGTATTGTTAAACATCTTATTGGCATCAGCAATCTCAATTGAAAATTATTACTAATCCTTATTTTTCCAGTTTAAACGATTTGCGGTGATAAGGCGTAATGCCGTATTGGCGTATGGCTTCGTAGTGTGCCTTGGTGGGATAGCCCATATTCGTATCCCAATGATACTGTGGGTATTGCTCGTGCAAACGTAGCATATATTCATCGCGATAGGTTTTTGCCAATACGCTGGCAGCAGCTATTGATAGATACTTGCCATCGCCTTTTACAACGGTTTGAGCAGGTATCTCCATCACTTGCCCTTCTGGAATATAGGGTTTCCACTTATTGCCATCCACGATAATATGTTGAGGGGTCACGCTCAGTTGCCCCAATGCGCGCTGCATGCCGATGATAGAGGCATTGAGGATATTGATTTGGTCTATCTCCTCAGCAGTCACTTCTACCACAGCCCACGCCAGAGCAAATTGCTCTATCAGTGGTCGCAGGTATAAGCGCTGTTTCTCCGTCAGTTGCTTCGAGTCATTCAGCATCTCCAACCACTGACAATGCTCTGCACTATCCAGCAACTGCGGATGCAATACTACCGCAGCAGCAAATACGCTGCCAGCCAATGGTCCACGTCCTGCTTCATCGCAACCCGCTTCTACCACACCTTCTATATAACACGCCTTTAGCATATCTTCCCCTTTAGAACGGATAACCGATAGCGAAATGGAATGACATGTCCTCCTTCCAATTCAACCCATTTGGCACAGTACGCCATTGCGTACCTGCTTCTGCACCATATAATCTACTGGGGTCATGTAATTTCACACCGAAATCCACACGGAACACAAATATTGAGAAGTCTAATCGTACTCCCACACCATATGCCAAGGCTATCTGCTTATAAAACTTATTCCAGTGGAATTGCCCATATGGTTGCGTCTCGTAATCAAAAATAGTCCATATATTTCCTGCATCCACAAAGGCTGCCAACTCAAAGATAGACCACACCTTAGCACGGTACTCCAAACTGAGATTCATGCGTATATCACCCGACTGGTTATTGAAGTCTATCAAACTACCACTACCGCGATAGCCGCCGGGACCTAAACTGCGGGCTGTCCAGCCACGCACACTATTCGAGCCACCTGCGAAATAGCGTTTCTCAAACGGCACTGCCAACGAGTTGCCATATGGTACAGCTACACCCAAATCTGCATGATACACCAATCGGTGCGATGGGCTGAAAATCTGATTATAGGTTATGGATACATCTGCTTTTGCGAACTGCGCAAAGCGCGTATTGAACAGTGTATATTTGCCCTCATCATCCGTTGGGAAGTGAAATGCCTCTGCCAAACCCAACATCAAGTTACCCGCTGTTTCCACATTGTAATTCACATTGCCATACGAGCGATACGGACGACGAGCATTAAACGATGAATAGTTGCCGGAGTAGCCCCAACCTACGATGAAGTGATTTTCGTAGGAGTATTTTAATATATTCGTTGACTGCAAGAATTGGTCACGAAACGCATCGCTAATCCATGGCAAATAGACATAACTAATATCCACAATACGGAATTGATGTTGCAAATGCTGTTGCTGTTGGCGCAACTGATATTGCAAACCTGCGTTGAAAATTGAGCGCGTATATTCATCAGGGCGATTTTGATAGTTGTAATTGAGATCCACAGCCAACGAATTGGGAAATCGCAATCCCATACTGGCTTTACCCTCAATAGCGCGTCCGCCATTCTGACGCCATTCGTAGCTGGCACGCCCGTCTACGGTAAACTCCTCCGCACCTCTAAACAGATTGCGATTGGCATAGCCTGCTCCCACTGCCACACCCCAATCGCCCGCAGAATAAGTTCCCTCAGCCTCCACCGAAATAGTATTCAGTTTACTCCGGGACAATACGATATGGCAGTCTAACTCATTCGCAGAAATAGAGTCAAAACTAATATCTACATACTTGATTGGAGCTAACTGATTCAGATTGCTATACGCACGCTCTACGCGCGACTCATTATACATGTCTCCTGGGCGAATCGGACAATTACGTACCAAGACTTTTTCGCGCAACAATTTATCGCCTATCCAAGTAAACTCATAGTCCCCCAATACCGAAGCACGCATACGTTCACCACTGGGTGCACGACCTATCTCATAATCAATATGAAAATGCACGCGATTGATCTTATAATGTCTAAAAATACGGGCTTGTACCTCTGGTGAATATTGCTGCACATAGTCTTGCAAGCAAATGCTTAGATCCACTTGCCCCTTCAATCGCGTACTATCGGCCACAAATTGGATCATTTCCTCATCAAAATAGAAGCAACCATTTCGGCGCATCGCACTGGCGATGCGTTGTCGCTCTTGATTCAGCACATCCACATCAAATTGCATACCCTCACGAACCAACGAACGCTGACTCTGCGCAATTTGCTTTAGTTCCTCTTGCTGAAAATCTACTCGATAACGTCTGACTGTGTAGGCTTGACCAGCGTTGATATGATAGGTAACATCCACCTTACGATCTTTCACCTTTATCGTAGTATCTACATCGGCTTGGAAATAGCCTTTGTTCTGCATTGCTTTTTGCAGCTGTGTGATGCTTCGGTCTGTCAGTTCTGCAGAATAAATCACAGGTGCCTCACCTATCCTGCGCGCATTTTTGCTCGTCCATTTCGCAGTGTCCAATGAGGCCGTATTATAGATATCCAACTGCAATTTCCAAAAGCCTAATATCTCTGTATTTTGTTTCTGTTGCAGATAGTTTTTCAAGTCACTGGTGGCCACCTCTTTGGTGTCTTCCACTTTGATATGCGCTTTGTTGAGCAAATACTCACCTTGGGGTACAAACTTAGTAGTGTTGCACCCCATTAGACATAGGAGCAATCCTATGCTTAAACTATGTATACTATTTCTCGCAAAGTTACGCATATTAAATTGGCTGCAAAATTACAAAAAAAATTGTATATATGCAAGAAATGGCTTTTTTTTTTGCACTATTGTATTTTTTTGTCTAACTTTACTGCAAAAAACGCTATGGTTTACGGGTATATTCGCGTAAGTTCCGACAAACAGACAGTCGAGAACCAGCGATTTGAGATTCAACGCTTTTGCGAGCAAAACGGTCTGTATATTGATGGATGGATTGAGGAAACTATTTCTGGTACCAAGAGTTACACCAAACGGCAATTAGGCAAGTTGCTACGCAGGACAAAGAAAGGCGATATTATTGTCTGTAGCGAATTGTCGCGTCTGGGGCGTAATCTATATATGATTATGGAGATTCTCAGCATCTGCATGTCGAAAGAGTGCTATGTTTGGACCATCAAGGACGGTTATCGTTTGGGGGATGATATCCAGAGCAAGGTACTGGCATTTGCTTTTGGTCTTTCGGCAGAGATTGAGCGCGATCTTATTTCTCAGCGTACGAAGGAGGCATTGGCTCGTTTGCGGGCTGAAGGAAAACATGTGGGCCGACCTAAAGGTTCGCTTACCAGACCTATGTATTTTCGGCTTCACCGCCATGACGCGTACATACGCAAAGCGCTGAAAGACGGTATGAGACAATGTCAGATAGTACGCCAGTTGCATACCAATCGTTCTACCCTGCGCCGATATATCGCTCGTTTTATCCTTCCATCAAGTTAGGAAGGGGTAAAAATGGTCATAATAGAAGAAAAATCGCAGAGAAAATAAAGTTTCTGCGATTTTTCTTGCATATATGCAAATTTTGTTGTAATTTTGCAGGTTGAATAATATTATTATTAATAAAATAGGTCGTTAGACCATAATTATCATCGCTTATGAAAAGGTGTGTATATTTATTAGTGGCTATTCTCTTAGCGGGAAGCATTTCGGCACAGACTCGCTCGTTTGGAGATTTCAAAAAACAGCAACAATCGCGTTTTAGTCAGTTTAAAGCCGAAAAACAAGCGGAGCTGGAAGCATTCCGAAAAGAACAAAATGAACGCTATGCCAAGTTCATGGAAGAGAGTTGGCAGCGATTTCATGCACACCCTGCTGTACTTCCCGAAAAGGAAAAACGAGTGATACCCGTGATCTACCAAGAGCCAACTCCCGAACTTATACCTGTGGTAGAAGAACCTCAGATAGAACCAACTCCAGTAGTAGAGCCTGCTCCTCAACCTAAAGAGGAACCAAAAGCAGAGCCAAAGCCAGAGGTAAAACCTCAACCTAAGGAGGAGCCTAAGGTAGAGAAAAAGCCAGAGGTAAAACCTCAACCTAAAGAGGAGCCAAAAGCAGAGCCAAAGCCAGAGGTAAAACCTCAACCTAAAGAGGAGCCTAAGGTAGAGCCAAAGCCAGAGGTAAAACCTCAACCTAAAGAGGAGCCAAAAGTAGAGCCAAAGCCAGAGGTAAAACCTCAACCTAAGGAGGAGCCTAAGGTAGAACCAAAAGCAGAGCCAAAGCAAGAGGTAAAACCTCAACCGAAGGAAGAACCAAAAGCAAAGCCAAAGCCAGAGGTAAAACCTCAACCTAAAGAGGAGCCAAAAGTAGAGCCTAAGCCAGAGGTAAAACCTCAACCTAAGGAGGAACCAAAAGCAGAGCCTAAGGTAGAGAAAAAGCCAGAGGTGAAACCTCAACCTAAAGTAGAAGAGAAGCCTATTTTGGTGAAGAAAGAGGTAATCAAAGTGCCTAAGCCAAGCCCTGCGCCAGAACCATTGGCACCTGTAGAGCCCAAGAACGAGATTCCTCATAAACCAGTAGCCATCACATTCTATGGTACCAATATATCGGTAGGATTCCCTGTTAACGAGACCTTCAAATTAGCAGGTCTATCCGAGAAACAACTTGCCAAAGCATGGACTCAACTGTCCAGTGAGGCATACGATGTAACGCTGAACAATGTGTTGGCTGTGCGCAATACCCTTGCCCTCTGCGATTGGGGTTATGTGGAGATGCTGCAAGCCATCAGCGAAAAGAAATATGGCAAGACCAACGAAGCTGTGTTTATGCAAGCCTTCTTGTTGTCGCAATCGGGTTACCAACTGCGTTTGGCAACGGATGACGACAAACTCTATGTGCTGATTGCTACCGAGAATAATATGTTCTCATTGCCTTTCTTCATATTGGACAATACTAAGTTCTATGCGCTGAACTGTAATAGTCGCGAATTGAGCGTTTGTAAAGCGAAGTTTGACAAAGAAAAGGCCATCTCATTGCAGCTGCGCCAAGAACAAAAGCTGGCAACCAACTATACAGAGCCACGCCAATTCACTTCTAAATATGGTGTCAAGGCTCAAGTATCGGTAAACAAGAACATGATTGACTTCTTCAATGATTATCCATCATCCTATATCGGCAATGATGCTACCACACGTTGGGCTGTATATGCTAATACCCCATTGGAGAAATCTATCAAGGAGTCACTCTATCCTACTATCAAAAAAGCCGTAACGGGTTTGAGCGAACGCGATGCAGTGAATAAGATTCTTAACTTTGTACAGACAGCTTTCATCTATAAACTGGATGACGAGATATGGGGTGGCGACCGTGCGTTCTTCGCATCTGAAACATTGCACTATCCATACGCTGACTGCGAAGACCGTTCTATTCTCTTCTCGCGATTAGTTCGCGACATTTTAGGACTTGATGTAGTACTCATCTACTACCCAGGACACTTAGCAACAGCAGTAGCATTCACACAAGAAGTATACGGCGATTATCTGATGCACAACAACCGCAAGTACATCGTTTGTGACCCTACCTATATCAATGCACCTCTCGGTCGCACCATGCCAGGCAACAATAATCAAGAAGCACGAATCATTGAACTATAATAGCTATGCAAAATAAAACCAAATGGTGGATAATCGCAGGTATAACAATAGCATTGGCTAATTTAGCGTTTTGTTGTTATCGTTATTTTACCCGTTCACAACGCGTAGAGGCAGTTATTGAAGAGCTGGATGATACACAAAGCACACATGGTGCTATGGTCTTCTTTGAGCCTGAAGTAGATATGATGATGGTGGGCAAATGGCAACACAGTACCGACACACTGTGGTTTCGCGTCTATACCACTGAACCTGCAGAGGATGACTTCTGCTGGGGTAGAGAGTGGAACGAAGCGGAAGACATATATGAGGATGACCTCATGCCATATGGCAATGGCTGGTTCAAGTGGAAAAAAACGGACAACGAGGTGATAGAATGGCATTGTACAGATAATAACAGTGCCGCCATTCCGTTTCAATACAAAGTATTGGATCTGAGCGACACCGAATTGTCGTATCGAGAAAATCGTGACGGACATAAACAACATTTCCGCAAATGTGAAGAGCAAACGTGGTAGACAATATAATAAATAATCAAATATGAAACACATCCTTTTTATTCTCTTAGCCGCCATCGGATTAGTATCCTGTGGCAGCAAAACGCAAGACGCTCAACATGAGGCGAATGCGAACACCCAAAATCCTATCATGCCTATCGTATTCGTAGGCGAAAACACTGCTGTAGTACTCACTGACTACCTGCCTGCACACGCTGAAGATGAAGTGGTATATACCACCGAACCATCTTACACAGTGACTACTACCGCAGACGGTTTCCTGCTGAATGGCGACCACACTTTGTCAGTACTCGGCGTAGATGTTCCTGCCAAAGGATTGCACTACGATATTCCTATCGTACCAAAAGCGCAATACGAGGTAGGTTTGGTGACTAAATCCTTTAGCGATTCTACCATCACATTAGCCGTGCTCAACCAATATGAGCATTTGCAATTCCGCGTCCTCTGGCAAGACACACGCGCAAAAGCGTATGTAGAGTATGGTCAGTACGACACAGAAGCCACCATCACCATCGAGCCAGCATGGCGCGAGAGCAAAGGTCGTTCGTTCATCCGCGTATATGCATACGCTGATGGCAAGCAACTGAATGACATCTTGGTGCCATTGCAAGACGGCAAGGTAGTGAACGATGTAGCTGAGCTCACTCGTTTTGATGACCACGCACAAGTGCTTTACTCATTGATGATTGACCGTTTCCACAACGGCAACAAGAAGAACGACTGGAAGATGAACAGCCCAGAGGTGTTGGACATCGTGGATTATCAAGGTGGCGATATTGCTGGTATCACCAAGAAAATCAAAGAGGGCTTCTTCGAGGAACTGGGTATCACTACCATTTGGATCTCTCCTATTACCCAAAACCCATGGGATGCATGGGGTATGTATCCATTCCCTAATGGCAACAAATATGACAGCACCAAGACCTACACCAAGTTCTCTGGTTATCACGGCTATTGGCCTATCTTCACTACTGAAGTAGAGAAACGTTTCACTACCGAGCAAGAGTTGCACGATATGTTGGCAACCGCTCACGAGCACGGTATGAACGTGATTCTCGACTATGTGGCTAACCACATGCACATCAACTCCCCTACCCTGCAAGCGCACCCAGATTGGCATACCGATAGTATCTTGCCAGATGGTCGTCGTAACTTTGAGCTCTGGGATGAGGCACGCCTCACCACATGGTTTGACGTACATATCCCTACCCTCGATCTGGAGCGTCCAGAGGTTTGCTCACCTATGACCGACTCTGCATTGGTATGGCTGGATAAGTTTGCCTTTGACGGTTTCCGCCACGATGCTTGCAAGCATATCCCACTCAACTACTGGCGCGAACTCGGTGCCAAGATGAAACAACGCTATCCCGACCGCCACATTTGGATGATTGGTGAGACCTATGGAGACCCATCATTGATTGGTTCGTATGTCAAAACTGGTATGCTCAACGCACAGTTTGACTTCAATATCTACCACACCGCTATTGACATTTTGGGTAAACCAGAGCAATCGCTCAAAAACATGAACAAAACTATCATGGAGTCACTCGCTGCATACGGCTCACACCACACCATGGGTAATATCTCAGGTAACCACGACAAGTGCCGTTTTATCTCGTTGGCAGGTGGTGCAGTTAGCTGGAACGAGAGCGACAAAGCCGCTGGCTGGGAGCGTGAGATAGGCGTGACCGCTGATGGCAACAAAGAGAAAGAAGCAGACGCATACAAACGAGCATTGCTATTAGAGCTTATCAACTTCACTATCCCAGGCGTGCCATGCGTATATCAAGGCGATGAGTACGGCGAGGCTGGCGCTAATGACCCTGACAACCGCCATATGATGAAGTTCGATGGTCTGAGTAAGGAGCAACAAGACTTCCGCAAGTCTGTACAATTCTTTTCTCAAATCCGTCGCAACAATATGGCATTGCTCTATGGCGAGTATGTACCTGTTGAGGTAACTGACACCAAACTTGTATATGATCGTATCTATATGGGACAAACAGTGCGCGTAACTATAGATATGAATGATTTGTCTTGGCGTATAAAATTATTCAATACAGAATTCTAATTTAATAACAATCAACAAACAATGAAGAAACTATTATTTGCAGCGTTAGGATTGCTCTGCTTGGCATCCTGCGCAAAGCAGCCTTGCTGCCAATTGGAGCATCCATGCTACGCATACGATGCAACCATCTACGAACTCAACACCCGTCAATTAACCGAGGAAGGCACTTTTAAAGCAGCTGAAGCCGTATTGCCTGCACTCAAGGAGATTGGCGTGGATATTATCTGGATCATGCCTATCCAACAAATCGGCGTATTGGAGCGCAAAGGTAGCCTCGGTAGCTACTATGCTATCACCGACTACTGCGCACTCAACCCTGAGTTTGGTACACGCGCAGACTTCGAGCATTTCCTCGCAGAGGCACACAAGTTGGGCTTGAAGGTTATCCTCGACTGGGTAGCTAACCACACAGCGCCAGATAGCGAGTGGACCAAGAACGACGGTTGGCACTACCGCGACAGTTTAGGTAACCTCATGGTACAATACGACTGGACCGACATCTCCAAACTCAACTACGACAACCAAGACATGCGTGCAGCTATGAAGCAAGCTATGCACTGGTGGATGGACACTATCGGTATCGATGGTTTCCGTTGCGACGTAGCAGGCGAGGTACCAACAGACTTCTGGAACGAGGTAATGGCTGAGCTCCGCGTGAAACACCCTAACATGTTCACCTTGGCAGAGGACGAGGCAGAGGCACAAGACCTCACCGAGACTGCTTTCGATATGTACTATGGTTGGGAACTTCACCACATCATGAATGGTGTGGCTCAAGGCAAAAAGACCGTAGAGGATCTCTGGGGTTACTTTGCTAAAGTTGATACCACTCTGCGCAAAGAGGCTATCCGCATGAACTTCACCTCTAACCACGATGAGAACTCTTGGAGCGGTACCGAGTTCGAGCGCATGGGTGATGCTGCTAATCTCTTCGCTGCTTTCACCTATGTAGTGCCTGGTATGCCTATGATCTATACTGGTCAACCAAGTGGCAATCACCACCGTTTGGCATTCTTCGAGAAAGACCTCATCGACCGCGTAGAGAACGCACCACAACACGAGATGTACAAGAAACTCAATGCTTTGCGTGCTGATAACTTTGCACTTTGGAGCAACGAGATTGGTGCTCCTATGGTTCGCCTCGCTGCTGACAACGACAAGATCTTCGCTTGCGTTCGCCATGCAGTTTGCCCAAAGAGTGGCAAGGAGAACACCGTGATTGCAGTGATGAACATGTCGGCTGAAGAGCAAGTGGTTAACCTCACCATCGACCAATACGCTGGCGAGTACAACTGCCTCTGCGGTAAGACCATGCCTATCGAAGCAGCACAAACCCTCACCCTCCAACCTTGGCAACACATGATCTTGACCAAATAATTGTGGGTAGTATAGCGATAAAAAGCAGCGTCACTGGCGCTGCTTTTTTATTTTGCACATTCATTGGCACAGATTTTGTGCGCAAATTAGAAACAAACACATTATACCATGTTAATACAATTCTTAGGTGCAGCAGGCGAAGTGACTGGCAGCAAACACCTCATTACAACCGACTTAGGCAAAACAATCCTGTTGGATTGTGGTATGTTTCAGGGCAAAGGTATGGAGACCGATGCCGCTAACCGCGACTTGGGTTTCGACCCAAAGGATATTCATTATCTCCTACTCTCACATGCACATATCGACCACTCGGGATTGATACCCTATATCTACAGTCTCGGTTTTCGCGGTAAGATCTATTGCACCCCTGCCACCCGAGACCTATGCGAGTTGCTATTGCAAGATACTGCCTTCATACAGGAGCAGGATGTGCGTTGGTACAACAAGAAGATGCAGCGCCAGCACAAACCCACCATCAAGCCCCTATTTGACTGCAACCATGCCCGGCAAGTGATGAAGCACTTTCGCACCGTGGACTACGATACGCCCTATCGCATAGACGAGGAAATAGAGATCCAATTCACCAATTCGGGTCACATGCTCGGTTCGGCCATTATCAGTCTCAGTATCAAGGAACATAACGAAGTAAAACGCATTGCCTATACGGGCGATGTGGGGCGTCTGCATAGCCATATACTGAGTACGCCACAGGCTTTTCCGCAATGCGACTATCTGATATGCGAGTCCACCTACGGCAATCGCGTACACGATGACGAACTGGTGAGTGAGGAGCACCTTTTGGGCGTAGTGGAGGAGACCTGTATGTACAAGAAGGGCAAACTGCTCATCCCATCCTTCTCAGTGGGTAGAACGCAAGAGATAGTCTATGTACTCAATAAGCTGTACAACGATGGACGTCTGGAGCGCGTGCCCGTCTATGTGGATTCACCCCTATCGGCAAATGCGACCGAGATTTTCCGCCGATACGCCGACACGCTCAACGAGGAGGTACGCGACACCATGCGTTTTGACCCCGATCCATTCGGATTCAATACGCTGCGCTATATCACCGATGTGCAACAGTCCAAAGCCCTCAACCGCAGTGAGCAGCCTTGTATCGTGATCTCGTCATCCGGTATGTTGGAGGCAGGACGTATCAAGCACCATGTATCGAACCACATAGACGACCCTACGACCACGATTCTGATTGTGGGATACTGTACACCGACTTCCCTGGGCGCACGCATACAAGACCCTACCCTACGCTTTGTCAGTATCTTTGGTTACGACCATCGTATCCGCGCACAGGTGACTAAGATCGAGGGATTTAGCGGACACGGTGATTACAACGAGATGATACAATACTTCACGGCTTGTCAAGATGTGAAGCAAATACAGAAGACATTTATCGTTCATGGCGATTCTGAGGCACAATCGGCATTCAAAGACCATTTGTACGAGGCTGGCTTCCGCCATATCCAAATCCCACAGAAGGGCGAGAGTGTAGTGCTGTAAGGTGTACTTCTCGCCTTTAGCCTCTCGCCTTTAACCTCTCGCCTCTCGCCTTTAACCCATATCCAATAACCAAAAGAGAGTAGCCACATTGACTACTCTCTTCTTGTTTATGTTGCTTTCGCAATTATTTCTTGAAATAGCGGTTGTACAAGCCCTCGAAGCCTTTGCCGTGACGAGCCTCATCTTTAGCCATCTCATGAACGGTATCGTGGATAGCGTCCCAGTCCATAGCTTTAGCGCGTTTAGCAATACGGAGTTTGTCGTCGCAAGCGCCAGCCTCAGCCATCATACGCTTCTCCAGGTTCTCCTTGGTGCTCCATACTACCTCGCCCAAGAGCTCAGCGAACTTAGAGCAGTGCTCTGCCTCTTCCCAAGCGTAGCGCTTGAATGCCTCAGCTATCTCTGGATAACCCTCGCGATCTGCTTGGCGAGACATTGCGAGATACATACCTACCTCTGTAGCCTCACCCATGAAGTGTGCATTGAGGTCTTTGATCATCTCCTCGTCGGTATCTTTAGCTACGCCGATGATGTGCTCGCAAGCAAAAGCAATACCTGCTGACTCATCTACTTCTTTCCAAGTTACTACTTGTTTGCATTGTGGGCAACGCTCTGGTGCTGGTGCGCCCTCGTGTACATAACCACAGATTGGGCAAATAAATTTCTTGTTCATATTCGTGTTTTGTTTTTACAGTTTAATAATTTGTTTTAACAATTGACTAAATACAAATATCGTGCCAAAATATTAACATTTTACACAAAAAACTTAAAAAAATCTACTTTTTTATCCTCCGCAACGGCTATATCCACATTCGCGGCAGTGCATACAACCCTCTTCGAAGATCAAGGCGTTACCGCAGTTAGGGCAAGATTGTCCTTGTACCACAGTGCCATCTTGGATATATTTCTTGAGTGCACGCTCTACGCCGACTTTCCACGAGTTGATGGTCTCAGAGTCCATTTGCAAGGTACTAATCATCTTGATGACTTGGTCAATAGGCATGCCGTAGCGCAAGACACCGGAGATGAGTTTAGCATAGTTCCAGAACTCTTTGTCGAACTTGTAGCTCAAGCCCTCCATGGTGGTCTTGAAGCCACGCGAATTGACAAACTGGAAGTCATAGCGTTTGGTACCATCCTCTTGTACTACACGGATAATTTTACCTTTGGTCACTGACTTAGGCAGCAAGATACCTTCCTCGTCATCCGCCAGACCGGTGAAGATCTCGTATGGTACACCGTCCTTGAGACCCACGAAGGCAATCCATTTGTCCTTGTTGTTTTGGAATCGTACTACATCACACTCCAATTCCGCAGGACGGATACGCACCTTATTATCAAAGCAGACGCAGTTCTTCTCCTCTTTCTTCTCCTCTTTCTTTTTCTCCTTAATACCTTCTAATACGCCCGTGCGTGAGCCGTCGCGATAAACGGTACAGCCCTTGCAGCCACAGCGCCATGCCTCCTCATAGAGTTTGCCTACGAGTTCTTCGCTCACATCGTTAGGCAGGTTGATAGTAACAGAGATGGAGTGATCCACCCACTTCTGGATAGCACCTTGCATCTGCACTTTCTCCAACCAGTCCACATCGTTAGCCGTAGCTTTGTAGTAAGGCGATTTTGCCACCAGTTCGTCAATCTCGGCTGGGGTATAGCGATGGGTAGCATCGTAGGTATAGCCGTTGGCGTTCATCCATGTGATGAACTTATGGTGGAAGACTACATACTCCTCAAAGCTATCGCCTACCTCGTCTACGAGATCCACGTGTACATTCTTGTCATTAGGGTTCACTTTGCGGCGACGGCGATATACAGGTTGGAACACAGGCTCAATACCAGAGGTGGTTTGGGTCATGATACTGGTAGTACCTGTAGGCGCGATAGTCAAGCAGGCTATATTGCGGCGACCGTGTTGCACCATCAGTTCGTACAACTCTGGGTCAGCCTCTTTGATGCGTTGGATATATGGGTTATTCTCCTCGCGTTTGGCGTCATACACCTTGAATGCGCCGCGCTCCTTAGCCATCATCACGCTGCTACGATAGGCTGCCAGTGCCAAGGTCTTATGTACCTCCACAGAGAAGGCGGTTGCCTCGGGTGTGCCATAGCGCAAGCCCATAGCAGCCAACATATCGCCTTCGGCGGTAGTACCTACACCAGTACGACGACCTTGGGTGGTCTTGTCCAAGATTTTCTCCCATAGTTCACGCTCGGTGCGTTTGATAGACTCTGACTCTGGGTCAGAACCTACTTTAGCCAAGATCTTCTCTATCTTCTCTACCTCCAAGTCAATGATGTCGTCCATCATGCGTTGAGCTACAGCCACATGCTTTTTGAAGAGTTCAAAGTCGAACTCCGCCTGTGGGGTGAAAGGATTTTTCACATAGCTATAGAGGTTCACTGCCAACAATCGGCAGCTGTCGTATGGACACAACGGAATCTCACCGCAAGGGTTGGTGCTGACAGTCTTGTAGCCCAGATCTGCATAGCAGTCTGGCACAGACTCACGTGCGATAGTATCCCAGAACAACACACCTGGTTCAGCGGACTTCCATGCATTGTGGATAATCTTCTTCCAGAGTTTGTGTGCATCTACTTCCTTTGCGAAAGAAGGTTCAGCCGCATCGATAGGATACTGCTGTTGGTACATCTGCTTGTTGATAGCTGCTTGCATAAAGTCATCGTGTACTTTGACGGACACATTGGCACCAGTCACCTTGCCTTGCTCCATCTTAGCATCGATAAAGGCCTCGCTATCGGGGTGCTTGATGCTCACGCTGAGCATGAGTGCACCACGGCGACCGTCTTGCGCTACTTCGCGAGTGGAATTGCTATAGCGCTCCATGAATGGCACCAGACCAGTAGAAGTCAGCGCACTATTCTTCACAGGGCTGCCATGAGGACGGATATGGCTCAGGTCGTGACCTACGCCACCACGACGTTTCATGAGTTGCACTTGCTCCTCATCGATTTGGATAATCGCGCCATAGCTATCCGCACTACCGTCTTGACCAATCACAAAGCAGTTGCTCAGACTCGCTACCTGAAAATCGTTACCGATACCTGTCATTGGGCTACCAGCAGGCACGATATACCTAAAGTCGCGCAGTAGTTCAAACAACTCGGTCTCCGACATGGGATTAGCATACTTATTTTCTACGCGCGCGATTTCGCTTGCCAAACGATGGTGCATATCGTCTGGGGTCAGTTCGTAGAGATTACCAAACGAGTCTTTCAACGCATACTTGGTACTCCAAACACGTGCAGCCAACTCGTCGCCACCAAAATAACTGATGGACGCTTGTTCGGCTTCTTTTTGGGTATAAATCTTTTTCTCCATGATATATAAATAGTTACAATTTTTCACCACTCACTTCGCTTCTTGATAGACGCGAAATCGGGTGCAAAGGTACTATATATTTATGATATATGCAAATTTTTTGCAAGAAAAAGTTATCAACAACCATATAGAGTTATCCAAAACAAAAATGCAAATCACTCATATTGAGCAACTTGCATTTTTCAAAAGTCCGAAAAGTTTTCCAAAAAGAAAAAGTTATCAACAGCTTACGTTTTCTATTTGCGTAATCATCGCGTTGCAGCAGGTTGTTCCATTTTCGTCCACTTGCTGGTATTGTACAGCGTTCTCTGTTTTCAAAAAGCGTGTGTACATCACATCGCCTTGATAGAGTTCTTTGACGTAGTTTATATCCAATCGGAAAGGCTTTTGGTTATCGAAGGTACGCACGGCATTGACCATCCATTCGAGGTATTTGCAGGAGTTGCAGTGGCGGTTGTAGTCCACATCGGAGTATTGTATCTCGTGGAGTATTTCGCCTGTTTGCACAGCAGAAGTATCATCTTCCAGGTTATCCAACTGAATAGGGCGGAAGCGTGGTGCGCGTGCCATATTCAGCACTTCGCCATCTACGGAGTCTGCGAACATCTCGTGGTCGAAGATATTGACTATCTCGCGCGATGTCAAGTCCAATACTGCCCACACGGACTTGGCGCAACCGATGAGTTGTTCTGTGCCATCGGCTTGTGGTTGATATATACGGAAGTCACGCACGGATAGCATGTGTGCATTGCGTTCGATCCATGTCTCTACGATCATCACTTCGCCATGTTTGGGTAGGAACATCATCTCCATATTCATGTGTGTGATAATCCATGTATAGTTCATGGGTAGTAAGGCAGGTATGCCGATACCCATTTCGTCTGCCACTTTGCCTGCAATATTGAGCAGGTAATTCTCCATCGAGTATAGGCGTAGACGACGCGAAGCGTCCACGTCTTGATAAGGTACTGTTATGGTATGTCTGTATTTCATAAATTTTGATTTTGCGCTGCAAAGGTACAATATTTTTTTGGAATAGCAAAATATATAGCAAAAAATAGAAACTATGCACTATGCGAAATCACTTCAGATAAGGCAACTCACTTATGCGTAGATTGAGTTGGCGAATCTCGGCAAGCAGTTCATCAAAGGTAACGGATTGACCATAGATCATAGTACGCTGCATCGTCTCATAATCCTTGCGCCATAGTTCAAGCACATTGGCAGGTATCTCTAAAGAAAGATGCTTTGGGTATAGCGTATCATAATCAAAATCGCGCAGATTGATAAACTTTCGTCGATGCTCCGCCACCGCTCGATAGAGTGCCTCGTTATGCAATGCTCTGTCAACCACTCCAGCAGACTTCATACAATACAAATCATATAAATGACGGGTCATACGATTAACACGAATATCTGCGTTAGGCTTAGCAAATTCCTCGTGTAGCAAGAATATTTTTTCTAAACAGGTACGTTCTGGCGCAACCACATTAGGTAAACTAAACGCAGGCTCTGCTACGATTGATTGTGGTATGTATTGATCAATGATCGACTGCACTTGCTCTACTTTGACAGGTTCTTGCATGGATCGACCACTTACTTCAATCAGCACACAATGGCGGATATAACTGCTCTCTGGTAAGGCTGACTTATACTCTATTTCGATTGTTTCAGGGTCTGTAGTAGAAACAGAAGTTATTTGTACTCTTACCGAGAAACTTTTTACATTAATCCCTTGTGCAATCATAGCTTCACGCACATCGTGTTGCATCTTCTCGCGTACAAAACTGCATGCCGCACGGCGCAGTTTATCGCTTACCTGCGTACGGCTCAGTTCGCCAGGAAAACCAAGGAACTCCCTACTGATGGCAATATCCACATCCTCCGAGAAGCGCTCTATTAGATGCCAACATTTGCTAAGCGATGTTCCACCTTTGAACGATAGATGCTCTGCATAAGGCAACGAAAATATTGCTTTGAGCACTTGTGTCACCCACCAATCTTTTTCCACACTCTGCGCATCCAATTGAGATGCGTTAGCAACACTTTGAATGATTTGTTGCTGTTGTTTGGTTTGTAAATCTGAAAATTTCATAGCGCAAGTAGTATATTGCGCACCCACACAGGTGCTAAAGTAATATCATGTTCAAAATCCACTGTAGTGACTTTCTCAACAAATGGCTTAATCTGCGATCTATACTCTTCTGAAAATCCTTGTTCGCCAATTTCGCGCATAGCAGATACAATCAGCATCATCAATCGCGATTTGAAAGAAAGCATTTTGTTGTCATTCGTATGAATAAACAAGATACCCTTCCCTTCGCCGATGTGTATTCTGCGGGCTGTTCCATTGGTGTAATATACGGCGTTGGTTGCGACTTGTGTAGATAGACCAAGCATATTGAGTGCATACGAGCCAGAGGGTATAATCTTCACACGATCTCGTTTTGCGATTGCTTGTGCCACATCATCTAATGATGGTTTGATAACACCTAATCCTAAGACCTTATCTATCTGAGGATAATAATAAATGCCGTTAGCGATTCGCAAAATAAAACCCTCATTTGCTAATCGTTGAAAAGCTTTCTTAACAGCATCTCTGCTACCATATACAGAAAAATCTTGCAGAAAGACAAACTTTCCACGACCTTTCTTTATAATAGATTGTCTAATAGTATTTTGCGCGCTATTTTCCATTGCAAAATGTCCCCTTTTATTATTTAATCGGGGACAAAGGTACAACAAAAAGTGCACATACGCAAGAAAACGAGTAATTATTTTCAAAAAAAAATAGAATTCTCTATTTCTTCATTGTTATTTTTTCCCATTTTTGTTACATATTTGGGAAATTTCGCTGCAAAGGTACAACTTTTTTTTTCACAAATCCAAACAATTCATACAATAAAATTACAATCATTTAATTATCAGCAAATTACTACAACCACAAGCACTACCCCCAAAATAAAAAAGCTCAAAAACAACACTCTCCCCAAAATACAAACATCCAAAAACGACACTCTCCCCGAAATTTTTCATCTAATTATAATCAAAAATCGTGTCTAACGCGGGGTTGGCACGATTTTTTGATGGGTTAGAAATGCAGTAATAATGCAATTCGTAATTCATCCGTCAACGTATTATACTAACTCTCCTCCTTTTCGGTGACAATATTCGCTGATGTCGTTAACCATTGATTGGAACGATTGCGTATGAACATAATCATAGTGCTTATCTATGAAATCAATACCTTTGTATCGGGTTAAGTAGTTGAATGCTTGCTTCAATGTTAATCCGAATTTCTTTCCAAATTCAGCCACAAAGATAAGTGTCCATTCTATTTTTTCGCTATTGCTATACATACCCATCTACAATTTTCGCTGCAAAGTTACATTATTTTTCTGATATATCCAAATTTTTCATCTAATTATAATCAAAAATCGTGCCTAACGCGGGGTTGGCACGATTTTTTGATTGTGAGAAATGCAGTAATAATGCAATTCGTAATGCACTATGCTACTGGTTGGTAGTGAGTACTACTTAGTCGGTAGCAATGTGCGAGGGGGAAGGATTAGCGTGGTGTGCCACCTTCACCAGTACTACCAAATGGCAACTGATATCCAACAGGAGCACTCACCGCCATGATGGCATTCTCTCCGAGCAATTGGATTGCCTCTGTGCGAGGCGCTAAATATACTTTTTTCATATCTTTCTATTTTTTTAGTGTATAGTGTAAGGTGTAAAGGCTGGGGGTAAAGGCGAGGAGGATGTGGCTTTCGCCACTATTCTTACCTCTCGCCTTATAGCCTTATAACCTCATCGCCTTAGAGTTTTTGACCTTGTACGTTATACTTAACGCCATCACGGATGATGATGAGTTGTCCGTTCTCGATAAGCTTAGCAGGAGCATCAGTTGAGAAAAGGTCTTCAAGGCCTGTCTCAACATTCTCGCCTGCAACTACGCGCATGCGTGGAGCGATACTCGATGAGGTTGTAATGTCGAAATAGGTACGCAAGCCGGATTTAGTGACATTATCGTTGTACAAATAACCACTATTACCTACCCAATATAAATCCTCTGTAGTACCACCACCATTGATTACACCTTGCATCGCTACTGCCAAACCATTGATTGATTTTGCGATAGATTCACCTGTTGTGTTTACTATAGTAACATTCTCAACTACAAACTTATTTACTGTAACATTAGGTTTAACCAAGTAAGGTTTACCTGCTTCGATAGTAGTCTTCGCTGCGAGGTTTACTTCTACATACTCAGCATCCTTTTGAATCAAACTAGAAAGTTGGTATGCTGTACCAATCAATGATGCTGGCATATTGAATGGCACGCAGAGGGTGTACCATTCGTCACCTGCCTCAAATGCACGATCAACGATTACATTTACTTTTTGATTTTCGTTTGCTTCTATCACTGTTGTATTGTCACCACTACCAATTTCAATAGCTGTATCATAAACAGGAGCGGTAACGACTGGCTTGTTAGAATAGGTGGTAGAGTTAGGAATTGCATTAGTTGTTGCATAGTTCCTGAAATAGCCATCTTTGTGATAGATAAATGTACGTGAATCACCATCAGTCAAGAATAGTTCTCCATTATAATCCCATTCAAAAGTAGCAGTGCCTAATTTGAGGTCTGTACCATTAGTACCTGTCAAATAGTTTTCGCCATTTTTGAAAGTAGCTTTTGTAGCACTAATAGCCAGTTGCCATTCAATAGTTGCTTTGTCTGCCTCTTCTACGTTGTAGAGTTTACCACCTACGTAATTAACAGGAAGAGCAGCCAAGCGATTGGTATATGTAGAGAAATATGCAGCTTGTAATGCATACCATTGGCCATTGTATTGTGCGAGGATTACAACTTTCTCGCTCTTTGGACTAACAGTGATTACACAAGTAGCTTCTGCTGGTTTGTAGTCGGCATGACCATCAGCGAAGGTAGCAGTAATAGTTGCTGTACCAGTTTTGCCACTTACCAATGTGATTGCACCAGCGTTGTTTACTGTAGCTAACTCCTCGTTACTAGAAGCGAATGTAATACCACTCAAACCATTAGGGTTGGTGAATGTAGGAGCAGTAAATGCATCACCAACGGTGAGAGATACAGCGGCTGGATTCCAAGCAAGACCAGATTCTTGACGATGATCTGCTTTTTTAATTGAGATTTCACCTAAACCATAGTTAGTACCAGTTGGTTTGGTTGTATATTCAAATTTTACGTATCTTGCTGTTGCAGATAATGTTGGCTCAATAGTTGCAGATTTTGCATTGCCTCCCAAATCACCACCAGACCAAATAGGTGTATAATCCTCTCCATTTTCAGATTCATATACTGTGAAGGTACCAATACTTTCACCATTTTGTTTCAACAGGAATGAGAACTCACCTGGCTCGCTATCGAATTGTACAATTGCCCAAGCACCTTCTGCGTTGAATTTCAAATAAGGCACAGCTGCATAATCAGAACCTAAATTGCTTTGTGTCATACCAGCAGTACCCTCAATATCAACTCTTTTACCATCAAAATAGAATGGCAGAGTTGCAACAGCAAGACTTGGATCGGAGATAGTAATGTTATAAGAAGCAGAACCTGCAGCGTAGGTTGCATCAGCTGCAGAAGAAGCTGTGATAGTCACTTTACCAGCTGCAAGGATAGTAACCTCACCTGTTGTCGCATTTACGGTAGCCAAAGTGGTATTGCTACTGCTATAAGTAATAGACAAACTATATGGGTTAGACAAGGTTGGTTCTGCAAAGTCTTCGCCTACATTAGCAGTAAGTTCTGTTTCTGCGTATGCAAGATCGGCTTGTGCTTTATTGCGTACAAGGCTTACTAATTCATTGTTAGCATCAAATTCGTACACAGAACCATTATGTAATTTCAAATTACCTTTAATAACTACTTCATCGCCTGTTTTAAGGTTGTCTTTAGAGGTAAACTTCTCAAATACAGTACCTGCTAAACCTCCATAAACTTGCATTTGAGAGGTAGTTGTTCCATCTGCAGAAATCCAATAAGTGATAGAATTGTAAGTACTATTATAACTATCTATTTGACTAATAATACCAGTTGCATATACATTTTCTGCTGTTTCCATTACATCAATTACTCGTTTTGCATCAGCTACAGAGTATGGGTCTGCTTGTGTACCAGCATGCTCAGTTACACCAATAGTATATGAAGCAGAACCTCCAAGATAAGATTCAGTTTCTTCGAAAGTTGCAGTAATTTTTACAACACCTGCTGCTTTGATAGTAACTACTCCATCTGCAGCAACTGTAGCCACATTATTGTCACTACTGCTGTAAGTAACAGCCAATGAATTAGGATTGGTGAGTGCTGGAGTGGCAAAGGCATCGCCTAACTTAGTGAGATATTTGGTTGTTGCGTATGCAAGTCCTGCTACTTGTTGACCGTTTGTATTCTTATAGATAGCAATAGCTTTTTGTGATGCGGAGCTATAGCAAGCAAAGAGTTTGCTACTTTGATTATATTGCATCACATTACGAGTGTTAGTTCCTTGTGCAGTTAAGCTGGCTACACCATTTTCAATTGTTATAACCCAAGAAGAGTTATCAGAAAGTTCCGTTTCTGTTTTTAAATGGTTGTCACTTGTAGAAGCCGCATACAAATAACCAGCACCAGTAGAAAGCGCCAAAGTACCTTCTTTAGTACCAGTTTGCAATGTCAAAACTTGTGCCTCAGAAGTAGCAGTAATTGTGTTGTCTGTTTTGGTAATCTCAACTTCTCCACGATTGTTGCTTTTTTGTGTAGTACTCAAAGCAACATTATAATCTTTAGCTGCAATGATAATCTCATCACCTGCTTTGAGAGAAGATGCGTCAGTTACGAGAATCCATGTTCCTTCCAATGCTTGTACTGCCTTACCTGTCAAATTAACTGTTGCAGTTGCTTCTTCGCCTGCTTTAATAGTCAAAACAGCAGTGTGTGTATCTGCTGATTGAGGTTGATAGGTAACAGTAACTTTATTACCTGTAATAGCACTAACTGCATAATTGGTGTCATCGTCAATACTTGCTGTAAGTGTTGCAGTTGTATTTTCTGTTGTAATCGTAAACTCTTGTGAAGGGTTATCACCGACATTCACTGTACCAAAGTCTTTTGCATTTGGAGTAAGTGTCACAGAAGCGACCGTTTCTTCGCTACCTGAGCCAGAAGATGAGGTCTCGTAATTGACTGTAATTTCTTGCGCTAAGAAATTTGCGCTGCTATTTCTGGTAAAGGAGACTTCATTTGTGTTTATGCCACTATTAGGAGTGAATGTAGTGGGAGAGGATGTTCCACTTTTACTCCAATCGGTTGGAGTATTAGGTTGTCCTGTCTTCCATTTGATAATTACAGAAACAATTTTACTACCTTCTGGTGTTGTTATTTTAACACCTGATGTATTGGCCGTGTAAAAACGCCATGATTTATCAGAACTATAATATTTAGAATCATTAGATCCAGAGCCTAATGCTGTAAAAACAACATCCCCAACTGTTGCATTTGCTGTTTTTGCACCATTAGTCCAAGTGACACCACCATTTTCACCAACAATAAGAGTTGCTGTAGATTGTGAGCTTGGAGTTTCGGGTTCCTCACCTTCACCAGAATTTTCCCCACCGCCTTCGCCAGGGGTTTCGCCACCACCAGAAGCAGTTTCGTAAGTAACTACGATCTTTTCAAAACGAGCGTTTGCACTTGCAGTTAACAACACTTCATTTGCAGGAGAAGATAAAGTCCACTCGTTACCACTTAACGCAGTTCCATTATATTTTAAGTTAGCCGCTGTATAAGAATTGCCAGTTGATGTAAAGACAACTTTAGTAATATTACCAGAAGCACAGCTAATTGTCAGGGTAGTATTTGAATACATACGAATTGAACCCTCTTTGTTTTCTGCGGGCCAATTGCTTCCACTTGCTTTTGCAAATGTTAATGTGACACTGCCTTCTGTATACACATTAGCAGAAGTTAGATTTTGTTGCGTAGTTGTGACACTACTCCAATCGAAAGTCTCTTCCGCACCCCACGCGTTTGTTACGCCGAGGGCGAGCATCGCGAATAACGCGAAAAATAGTTTTAAATGTTTCATAAAGCTTTATATTTTAGTTAGTTATATTCTAGGCGAAAGGTTAGAGGCTAAAGGCGAGAGGCGGGGAACCATATCGCTTCGCTCTAAATCTTTATTAATAAGTCAGTCCCATAGAAGTCCCATAGAAGTGCTATAGATGTCCTATCGTGGTCGCCTAATGGTCGCCTAACCGATAGCACACTTGCTACATGACTCTCATCATATCATTCACTCTCTTGTTTTGATTGCTTCTTCCGAACCCCTAGCGAAGGGATACCGAAGAAAACAATATATCGTGTTCTTTGACGTATTGACATATTTGGATTTATATACCGTGTTTCCGTGCACATTCGTGTTCATCCGCGGGAGGTATTTCCGCCAAACTCGGTAAAAATTTCCCGCCAAACTCGGTAAAAGTACCACCAAATTCTATAGTATTTTTTAGCAAAATGCCTTAAAATAGATTGTAAGTAATTGTATATCAGTAAAAGTTGTTTTTCGTGCTTTTTGCTCATAATAACAGATATTTTTATAACTTTTTTCGCCAAACTCGGTAAAAATTTTCCGCCAAACTCGGTAAAAACTCCAAAAACGCTTGCTTGATTCAAAAAAAAGTTGTACCTTTGCAGCGAATTTTGAAACTAACAACATATCACTATGGCAAATTTCGAATACAAACCGCGTATTGCTGACCTATTGCTTAATTCTAAATTACGTACTTCGGGAGCAGTTTTGGTACAAGGACCAAAATGGTGTGGCAAATCTACTACTGCAATGCAAAAGGCTAAAAGCTCTCTAATGCTTGGTAGTCCAATAACATTACAGGAAAGTCGTAACCTGCTCCATATTGACCCATCATTGCTGCTAAATGGCGATACACCTCGCCTATTCGATGAATGGCAAACTATTCCAGAACTTTGGGATACTATCCGTTCGGAAGTTGATGAGCGTCGCGAGTTAGGGCAATTTATACTTACAGGCTCTGCTGTACCATTGGAAACGGATAAGATCCAGCATACAGGTACGGGACGTTTCTCATGGTTACGCATGCGTCCTATGAGTTTGTGGGAGTCTGAAGAATCAACGGGCGAAGTTAGTCTGGCAGAATTGTTTACCGAATCTTCTAAAAAGTTGTTAGGAGAAAATAAACATAAGTTGCAAGACATTGCTCACATGCTTTGCCGTGGTGGTTGGCCTATTACGCTGTCGCAAGAACCAGAAGATGCGTTGCATATTGCGTCTAACTATGTGGATGCTATTGCCGAATCCGACATCTCGCGCGTGGATGATACATTGCGTAATCCTATGCGTGTGCGCCGTTTGCTTCGTTCGCTTGGACGCTTGCAAGGTACGCCTGCACCCATCAGTACGATATATCAAGATATGCTTGCCAACGACGAGCAGGGCTTGTCGGAAAAGACCATTGCTTCGTATATCAATGCACTGGAGAAAATCTTTGTGGTGGAAGACATGCAAGCATGGAGTACGAACTTGCGCTCTAAAACGGCAATCCGTACAAGTGATACACGCTATTTTGTAGATCCGAGTATCGCAGTGGCTGCATTGGGTATCACACCCGACAAATTGATGCACGATATGAATACCTTTGGGCTTTTGTTCGAAACAATGGCGGTGCGCGATTTGCGCGTCTATGCAGATGCCATTGATGCTAAGGTGTATCACTATCGCGACAAAGATGAGTTGGAATGCGATGCCGTTATTGAACGACGCGATGGTTCGTATGGATTGGTTGAAATCAAACTCGGCGGGGATTATGCTGTTAGCGAAGCGCAAATCACGCTCAATGCATTAGCAAAAAAAATCAACACCGACAAAGTTGGTAAGCCATCATTCCGCATGGTGCTAACGGCTATTGGCAAGTATGCGCTGCGCCTTAAAGATGGCACTTTAGTAGTGCCGATAGGCTGCTTAAAGCACTGATTTACAGCAAATCACAATCAACACAAACTTGTGTGACACAACTTTGTATGACACAAACTTGTGTTACTATCCAAATGAAATAGGGCTATATGGCTCTATTTCGTTTTTTATCCAAATTATGTCAACATTTCAAAGATCGCTTTTGCGTTCGTGGAACGCTATAGGTTAAAGGTTAGAGGTTAGAGGCTAAAGGCAGGAATACCTCATCGCTTCGCTCTGAACCTTGATAACTCAAAACAACGCACATTAAGTGCAAACAACATATCAATGTCGCACTGCGACACACAACGTTCGGCTCGCCGAACAAAACATGTTCTTTGACGTATTGACATATTTGGATTTTACACTTTTTAGGCGGACTTTTTGTGGGATTTTACACTTTTTAGTCGGACTTTTTGTAAAATATCACACTTTTTAGGCGCACTTTCTTGCGTAATTCAAAAAAAAGCAGTATCTTTGCAGCCGAAATCGCTTAATAATCATTGTAATATGAAAAGATACGCTCTTGATCAACTAAAAGTATGGAAAGACCAACCGAATCGCAAACCGCTAATTCTGCAAGGAGCGAGGCAAGTAGGCAAGACATGGCTCATGAAGCAGTTTGCAAAAGAATGCTTCGAACACGCGGTGTATATCAACTTCGAGAACAATCAGTTGTTAGCACATCTGTTTGAGAAGGATTTTGATATAGATCGCATTCTGCTTGAGTTGCAAATCGCCACTCGCGAGACGATTACTCCCAACACACTATTGCTTTTTGATGAGATTCAAGAAGTGAAACACGGAGTAACAGCTCTCAAGTATTTCTACGAACTGCGCCCTGAGCAACCTATTATTGCTGCAGGCTCACTTTTGGGAATAGCCATGCATCGTGACGATAGTTTTCCTGTTGGTAAAGTGGACTTTATGACACTTTATCCACTTTCGTTCTGCGAGTTCGCAGAAGCGATGGGAGAAGAGTTGTTAATCAAACAAGTAAAGCAGCAAAACTGGAGTCTTATTACTTCATATGCGCCTCAATTAGAAGATTTGCTTCGCAAATACTACTATATCGGTGGTATGCCTGAGGTGGTAAATGCCTTTGTTCAGAATACCGACTTTGTACAAGTGCGAACCATTCAGCAAGCTATACTTGACAGTTACGATCGCGATTTCTCAAAGCATGCTCCTATAAACGAAGTACCACGTATTCGTATGGTATGGCGAAGTGTTATAGGACAATTAGCCAAAGAGAATAAGAAATTTATCTATGGCTTCTTGAAGAAAGGTGCACGCGCCAAAGAATTTGAAATGGCTCTATCTTGGCTACAAGACGCAGGGTTGGTGTACAAAGTGCATCGCACTAAAACTGCCAAACTGCCATTGTCTGCATACGAAGATTTCTCTGCATTCAAACTCTACCTGTTGGATGTTGGTTTGTTAGGTGCTTTATCTGGTGTGTCGGAGCAAGTACTTTTGCAGAAAAACGAACTGATGTCTGAGTTTAAAGGCGCTTTGACTGAGCAATATGTGATGCAGCAATTGCGGTGCAATCGACAAAACATCATCTATTACTGGTCACAAGAGACCTCGCAAGGCGAAATCGACTTTCTTGTGCAACAGGGTGATCGTATTTTACCTGTTGAGGTAAAAGCAGAAGACAATCTGCAGGCTAAGAGTTTGAAGTGGTTCGTAGAGAACAACAAGGGACTGCATGGTGTGCGTTTCTCCATGTCGGGATATAGAGAACAAGATTGGATAACCAACTATCCTCTATACACAGTTGAGGCAGTTATGTAGATTGCCTGCGAGCACATATCGAACATTCCGTTCAATCCAAATGAAATAGGGCTATATGGCTCTATTTCGTTTTTTATCCAAATTATGTCAACATTTCAAAGATCGCTTTTGCGTTCGTGGGAACGCTATAGGTTAAAGGTTAGAGGCGAGAGGCGAAAGGCAGGAATACCTCATCGCTTCGCTCTGAACCTTGAATAAATATATAAGGTAGCATATATTAACTCAAAATTATAATGATATGAAACATTTAAAACTATTTTTCGCGTTATTCGCGATGCTCGCCCTCGGCGTTGGAAACGCGTGGGCGGAGGAAACAGTAGTGTACACATTGACACCTGCTTCTGGCAGTAACAATTCGTATGCTAATAATTGTGATATTACAATCAGTGATATCACTTGGAATTTAACAGGAAATTCCCAGACCCAACCCTGGCGTATTGGAGGAAAAAGTCTCACAAAAGCTGAGCGCACTTTGTACAGCAAGACTGCTATGCAACATAAGGTGACTAAAGTTGAGGTTAGTCACGGTACAGCAAGTAGTATTACAGTTAACTCTTTCAAACTTATTGTTGCCTCTGATGCTGATTTTAGCAATGTGATAAGTACGGTTGATGGAACTTTTAAGGCGAGTTCAACCGCAACATTAGAATGCCCAACTGAAGCAGATTGGAGTAATGCTTATTACAAGTTTGTTTACAATGTTACAGTATCTAGCACAAGTAACAAATATCTTCAATTTTCTGAAGCAAAATTCTATGGAGAGGCATCTACAACTCCTGGCGAAGGCGGTGGTGAAGATCCTGTAGATCCAACTCCAGGAACAGATCCAGAACCTAGTACTGGTAGTACAGGCACAATCAATTTTAACAGTTCTGCTGTCAAAATTAACGATGCTTCCGTCACAGGTGATGATAACTTAGGTAACACATGGACTGTTACAACAGCAGGTACGACTTCTTTTACTTCTAATAATGCGTATTACCAAGTTGGTTCAAGTAGTAAACCTGCAACAACTATCACATTTACAACAACATTGCCACAAGAGGGAACTATTACTGCTTTTAGCGCAAAGTTTGGCGGTTTCAGTAATACAGCAGGAACTGTAACTCTAAAAGTTGATGAAACTTCTGTTGGAACAGGTAGTCTAAGTGGAACAACAGATGTTGTTGTTGAAAATTCTTCTGAAGCAACAGGAAAAACACTGACTGTTACAGTTACTGGAATTGCAAAAGGTGTAAAAGTATATTACATCTCTTATACTTATACGCCTTCAGGCTCTGGTAGCGAAGAACCGGTCGTTTTATTGATACCAAAAAACGGGTATTTTGAAGGGCTGTTGTTAGTCCAGCTTTTGGCGTTATTTTTGCAACAAAAAGACTCTTTTTCGGCTACTCTGCAGGTACCGCCATGTACGCGGTGGTAACGAGGTGGTAACGGTAGATCTTGCAGACTACAGAAAAATAATTTTATTTCATCATATCATTATTTCAAAGAACACTTTTTCGGTCTATACATTTGCGTGCATACAAACGACCGATTTATTTTGTGAGCAGTAGTCAAATCAATGACCAGTACCCTCGCGTTTTGGCAACATAACCGCTATTCAGTTTCAAGGCGAAAGGTTAAAGGCAAAAGCCTTATCGCTTTGATATTCTTTCGGTACGAAATTAGGTTGATTACAACTAATTGACAGAACATATACCTATACATATTGTTCTACCCATTGGGGAATTTCATCTTCCTTGTACCTTAACTCTCCCGTAGCCCCATCATATTCCGCTATCCATTGATGCGAACTTTCGCTATTATCAAATATATATGCTCTATCAGATAACAATATTGCCTCATGCAGATTACGCAAAGACCTTTCATATCGTGATTTGATTTTGTCTTCTGGCACATCATGCCCTCCCTTTATTACACGTGTTGCCACGCGACCAACATTAATTTCTGGCGAAGACGTTGATATGTAATACAGATAAATGCGAAAACCGTGCTCCCGTGCCGCACGCATAAAATCCAACTTGCTCTCATGCGACATTACCGTTTCTATGGTAAATGTGATGTCTTTTTTATTCAGCAGCAACAAACCATTTCTAATGTATGTCGCCACATAAGACGCCAAATACGAATCTACTAATTGAGCATCTAACACAAACAACTTCTTATCAATATATCGCAATTTATCTACACCACACTTTCCCCCTTTCAAGTCCACAAAAGACTGATAATCTGCCTGAAATTTTCCCCAATCAAAATTTTCCACGCCGTATGACTGTATATTTAGATATTGCTCCTCTCGCAACTTCTTTTCTATATCATCCGCATTCACGAACACACCCCACTGAAACTCTTTTTTTTGCACAAGAGTTTTATAGACAGAAGATTTTCCAGACCCGTTGGGTCCCGCTAATATACGCAAACGTTTACCCATTAATTATTTCAACAGAACAACTTTCTGAGTCACTTTTACCTTAGGAGATACTGTACCTATCGCTATACTCTCACCATCCTTCACACGATAAATAACATCCTTGCGAACCACCGTAACAGGAATATTGGCTCGTCTCGCAGTTCTATATGCTGTAGATTGCTTTCTTTTAGCCATCTGATCAATCGCTTGATGTTCTTTTCTTTCAGCAGTACTCATAATATTGATATGAAATATGTTTCTATATATAACCTCTTTTATTTTCTTCTTTATTTTCGAGGATTCGAAAAAGTGCCGCAAAATATGCAGAAGAGCCGTTACCAAACGACTAGCCACACAATATAACCAAATGAAACAGAAAGAGATACGCCAACAGAGATAGAAATCAAAGTGGAGTGTCTTAACCGTTTTCATTTGATTTGCCTGCAAAGGTAGTAAAAATATATGATATACACAAATAAAATGGAGATTTTTAATACAAAAATACGCTTCGCTACAAAAATAATTAAAAATAAAGGAAACTATATACATATTTATGTAATATAGGTAGTAATTCATGAGGAATACTTTCGTGCACCAGAACTATTTTGATATGGTTTCCTGACCTACTAACTACGTCTGGCATAAAGTGATTTTTTGGGACTATGTGCTATTGAGTTTCCTCTCTCCATCCCCTTAAGGGGTGAAGGGCTTTGCCCGATTGAATGTCCTGAATGGACATTCATAGAACAAAATTAGGAGGGGTCTATCGGGTGGATAAGCGGAGGATAAGCGGTGGTTAGCGATCGTTCAATATTCTTTTTGCCACCTGATTGTGAGACAGTGTGACAGTGAGACAGTTGTTTTTTAAAATATTATACGCGCATATATATATAAGTTTTAGAAATGTGCTGTCACACTGTCTCACTGTCACAAGAGGGATTGAAAGCATTGTCTGCACCTCGCCAAACTATGAGGAAAGTATTGGACAATATCGGAGTGATAACGGAGTGGTAACGGAGTGGTAACGGGTAAGACTGCTGAAAAGCAGGATAAATTTTGCAGAGCGAGCTGGGTAGAGCGCCCGCACCGCAAATCTCGCCGAACGTATTCATTGCATGTTTTGCCTGATTTTCAGGGTTCCCAAAAACTGCGTGAGTTTTTGGGAAAGGGTAAATTCTACTGGCACACTGGACGGACACTGAACCCATAGCTCCGAAGGTTGCTGCTCCAACGCACGTTGTCTGAGCTGAAGTACAATTCATACGCGAGGCTCGGGTAGCCCGCGTAGAGCGAACTCGACCAGTAGATGCCGCTGCTGCCTGCAGTGAAGAGCGAACCTCCGTTGCGGAAGCCCGCTGCGGGGAGAAAAATAGAGTTATTTGTGTAACCCGACTTTTTACTGGTCACCTTATAACCGTTCACTCCATTTCGGGTAGTCCACGTCCAAGTACATTGTTCACGTAACTCTGTCCACTCGGCATCGGTTGGCATACGCCAACTACCACCCCAATTGGCACGAGCTGCATCATCACTGAGGTCCAACCGCGTTTTGTTATCCACTGTTCCGTTACTGCTTTTAGTATTGTATTTGGTTAGCGTAGTTTCTGAGCCATTGCACCACTTGTAGGTGCTCCAATTATAAGTGCTCTTGGTCGTAGTTTCACCCCAAGCATAGTAACCACCATAATCCTCTTTCTTGCTTGCCCCTACATTCATAGTCGCCCATTTTACACTCAATCCTAAATCCACATACGCATAACCATTCTCTGTGCCATTGCTTGGCGTACTCGACTGCTCTTTAGTCGTAAAACTTACCTCTTCTCCATACGCTGTACCAACATCATTCTTTGCGTAAGCACGCACATAGTAGGTAGTACCTGATTGCAAGGCAGTCATATTATAGGTAAACGCTCCTGTTCCACTACCACATGGGCGGATGGTGTTGTTCAAATTGGTGATAACAGGATTTGGATTGGTGCTATACACTACACCACGCTCCGTTACACTGGCACCGCCATCACTCGTCACATTGCCACCAGCCACAGCACTCGTTTCGGTGATTTGGGTAATGGCAGCAGTAGTCACGGAGGGCAATACGATTTGCTTATTGGTTGTAAAAGTCACTTCCTCACCATACGCAGTACCTTTGCTATTTACCGCATACGCTCGGACATAATAGGTTGTGTTTGGTTGCAAACCCGTTAGATTGCATGTGAACGTTCCCACTCCACTGCCTGCTGCAATCTTTGTATTAGCTATCGTTGGATTGGATACTGTTGCTACACAAACACCACGTTCCAATACAATAGTTCCACCAGTATTAGTCACCGTACCACCTGCCAAAGCAGAGTTTTCTGTAATTTGACTGACAATAGAGGTCGTCACAGTAGCCAAGGTAATGGGAACAGCGGTGGTGAAAGTCAGTTCTTCGCCATATGATGTACCCACGCTATTTACAGCATATGCGCGAATGTAGTAGGTTGTACCCTGTTGCAGGTTGCTGAGATTGCAAACAAATGCTCCCGTGCCACTGCCCGAGCGAACAATCGTACTGCTCAGATTGTCAATAGACGGATTAGCCAACAAACTATATACCACACCTCTGTCCGTTACACTCGCGCTGCCTGCACTCTTTACATCACCTCCTGCCTCTGCAGTCGTCTCTGCAATTTTGGTAACCGCAAAAGTGGTGACTATTGGAAGTTCTGATGTAGATTGTTGCTCTTCCTTGGTTGTAAAACTCACCTCATTGCCATATGCCGTGCCTTTGCTATTGGTCGCATACGCACGAGCATAGTAGGTTGTATTAGGTTGCAAGTCAAGCAAAGTACAAGTAAACGCACCTGATCCACTACCCAGTGACACTTTATCGTCGTTGGTGGTTGGATTGTGATTGGTGCTATACACTATACCTTTGTCCATTATGCTTGCATTGCCATCATCTGGTATAAAGCCCTCCACTTTCGCACTCGTTTCGGTGACCTCAATAGCATTAGCTGTTACCACAATAGGCAATGTGACTTGTTTTGGCATCGTAAACACCACCTCCTCGCCATACACAATACCTATCCTATTTGTAGCATACGCACGGACATGGTACTCCGTTGCTGGCAAAAGTTCAGCGAGCAAATAGGTATAGTGGACAGAAGTGGTATCAATAGCTATATGATTCGCTTCAATAGTAGGATTGGCCTTATCGCTCCAACAAAAACCTTTGATTGTAGCCGTATCATTTCCATCAAATACCAATGTAGCAGACAAAAGGGCTGTATTCTCCTGTATATCAGCCACCTCCTCCGTACGTACCTCAGGCAGCGCATAGGTTGTAAACTCCAGCTCCTCGCTATACGACACACCTACCCTATTTACCGCATAAGCACGAATGTAGTATGTCGTATTGGGTTGCAAGTCGGTCATATCCAACATAGCCACAGTATCTTTGGTCGATTTATGTATATCCTCAATGGTTGGATGGGTTTGTTTGCTCCAGCAGATACCCATATCCGTCACACTCGCACCACCATCAAAAATCAAGTGCAAATAGGCTTTGGCACGGTTATCCCACACATCCGCAATACTATCCAGCGCTATCGTAGGTGCTGTACATTGCAGCGTCTGGAACTCCATCACCTCTTCTGTCACGGCACTGGAATACTTATTAGACACCGCGTAGCGGATATAGTAGGTGGTATTATCCTGCAAGTCCGTCAGCTGGGCTGCGTATTTGCCTTTCTCCTCGGTCATCTTGGCGACATCGTATTTCGCGAAACTCGAGGACAACGCATACTGCACAAACGCCTCACTGATAGTAGCGTCTGCCTTAAAACTACAATCAATCGTAGCTGAGCCATAGGATGGCGTAATCGTCTCATTTTGTACCGTCAGCGTAGTCAGCACAAAGTCCTTATCCTTCTCGCACGCCACAAAACCTGCCAACATGCACAAGCATACAAGTATGGTATATATCTTTTTCATCTTCTCACTCCTCCATTAAAACATAAAACCTATACCCACTTCCAAGTCCAGATAATTAAAATTGATCGTGCTCACGCCCACATTCAAGGTCACACCCGCTACACTACCAAACAAGCCCACATTACCCGCAAAACCACTATGCGAGGTAGGCGCATACTTGATCCACGCGCCATCGGTGGTCTCTGCCAATAACTCACGCTTGCCATAGCCTCCACCGACATACACACCCAACGTGCTAAACTTATTCTTCGTCACCTTCTCCAGCACATTCATCATAAATCCGCCATGAATAGCCAAATGGCTACTGCTGGTATTACCCGAGTAGAATGGCTTCACGCCATCCACCAAACCGTCCGCATCACAGGAAGCAGTGCCCTTCTCAGCAAAATGGAAATTGCTACGACCACTCACATACCAACCATAGCCACGATACATCTGGCCCACCATCGCACCAAAACTCAACTGAGGAGATACAGAATAGCCTATTTGACCCATGATCAGGGTTTTCATCTTAGCGTTCTGCGCATACTGGGCATACTTGCTCAACGATTGATCGGGTTGCGAAAGGGTGTCATGTGCCACACTGACCGTATCTTTAGGCGATGAAAGCGTATCAGCCTTCTGCTCATCTTTCAACGAGGCAAGTACTCGTGCATATATCTCCTGTTCCATCTTCGCCAAGTCCACAGAGTCCATCGCTACACTCTCGTTCTCAGGAACAAAGCGCACCGTACAATCGTATACGCAATTGGAGCGCAGTTGCTCCATATTATTCAGCAGAACTTTCTCGCAGCCATCGCCACAGTCAATCAACATATACAGGCGTGTGGCCTTGACGAGAAACACAATCTGATTGGTATAGGTAGTCACGCGACTCTCTACACGGAACATCTGCCCGACATCCAAGGTCAATCGGGCTTTGGCTTCGCGCACGGCTTGCGCACTACCCTCCAAGTGCATGCGGATAACTGCGTATGGGAAAGTATCTATCAGATCGGGCTTCTCAAACGAGCCAAAATCATTTTTGTATAATACCACAGCTGAAGCGAAGGGATTTTGCTCCAACTCTTTGATGATTTGCACCGACTGAGCGGACACAGATATCCACCCAAGCCAAAAGCAAAGCAGTGTTAATATAAATTTCGTTTTTCTCATATCGTTTTGATTGTTGAATCAACTTGTTGATATTGTTATTGAATTTTCACAATTAATCCGCAAAGGTACTACATTTTTATGATATATGCAAGAAAATATCGTTTTTTTGCCATTTTCAGTTTAGAGGACAAGGTTTTACCTACAGAATGGGGGGGGCGATTGGAAGTTGTGAGTAGACAAAATGCAAAAAAAAGAGCTAAAAAGTAAACTTTCCGCGATTTTTTTTGTATATGTGCGTATTTTTCTGTAATTTTGCACAAAATTGATAAAAACGCAACTTGATATGACACCTACCCTACCTACCATAGCCTTGGTGTATGACTTTGACGGGACATTGGCGCCAGGCAATATGCAAGAGTTTGGACTGCTGCAAGACATTGGTTATGAGAACCCTAACGAGTTCTGGAACCTATGCGACCAGATAGCCAAGACCAATGATGCCGGAGGTATATCCGTCGTTATGTACGCCCTGCAAACGGAAGCACAACGACATGGCATACGCTGTACACGCGAGATGCTGCGCCGATACGGTCAAAGCGTGCAGTTCTTCCCTGGCGTTACCGAATGGTTTGACACCATCAACGAATATGCCGCGCAGATAGGCGTGCAAGTGAAGCACTATATCAATAGTTCGGGCATCAAAGAGATGATAGAAGGCTGCGCCATCGCAAAAGCGTTTGAGCAGATATACGCGTGCAGCTACCTCTATGACAGCAATGGCGATGCCTGCTGGCCATCCGTGGTGGTGGACTACACCAAGAAGACACAGTTCCTCTTCAAGATCAACAAAGGTATTCGCGAAGTGAGTGACCGAGTACGCGTCAATGAGTTTGTCCCCACCGACGAACGCCCCGTGCCCTTCGAGCGCATGATCTACTTCGGCGATGGCGAGACGGATGTGCCCTGCATGCGTACCGTAAAGTCGAATGGCGGATATAGTTTTGCCGTCTATGGCAACGACAAGAAACGCGCACTGGCGCAACAACTACTGGCGGAAGGTCGTGTGAACTTCGCCTGCAATGCAGACTACACAGAACAAGGCGAGATGATGGAGATTGTGAAACGCATACTGGATAAGATCAAAGCGGAGTATGCCTTGTCGCAGGTCTAAAACAAGCCCAACTTGCGGATGAGGCGCAGGAGGCAGGTGGGGATAAGAGCCACGAAGAAGAGCAATAGGTTGTTCCAGAAACATGGCACCGTCACCTTCGATCTGCCGCGAAACATAGCATTCACTCCTCGGCGAGCCAAGTAGTCAGGCTCTACGATATAGCCCAACAACAAGCCCAACTTAGTTGCCCAAGGTTTGAGGTTGAACAAACCCGTATTGATGGCACCAGGGCTGATATTGGTTACAATCACACCCTTATCCTTCAACTCTACATAAACAGAGC
The DNA here is from genome assembly GCA_045654945.1 of Paludibacteraceae bacterium. Classification (GTDB taxonomy): domain Bacteria; phylum Bacteroidota; class Bacteroidia; order Bacteroidales; family Paludibacteraceae; genus Colicola. The sequence continues at coordinate 50,306 of JAZOOG010000008.1, read as the reverse complement.
GCGAGAAATTCTGCAAGAAGGCCTTCGTAGCCCCATAGGTACTCAAACGTTGCACCGCGATGCTCGCCGTGATGCTGCACATATTGAGTACATAGCCCTTGCCACGTGCTGCCATATCGTGCCCGAAATAATAGATGAGCATAGCAGGCGTGAACATATGCAGATTGAGAATCAACTGATTGAAGCCTTCAGAGTCGTCCAAGAAATCGCGGTCATGGTATACACCCGCATTATTGATAAGCACCTCTACCTCGAGCTGATGTTCATGGCAGTAAGCATGCAACTCTTTGGCTGCCTCTTGCGTCCCGAGGTCACGCACCAATGAGAGTACCTTGACGGGAAAATCCGCGCGAAGTAGAGCTGCTTTGTCGTGAATCTGCTCTTCGTTGCTCACAATAAGCAAATCGTATCCTTTTTGCGCCATGATACGGGCATATTCGTATCCACAGCCCGAACTGGCTCCTGTAATGAGGGCGTACATATTTTTATTTCGTTTATAGTTTAAAGTTTAAATATCTCCTTGCGCTACGCTCAGAAATCTTATTAATCTTATTTCGCAAAGATTCTTCATAATAAAGCACTCCGTGATAAATTGCCTTACGCTTGCACTCGCTACGCTCGTCCGCTATCTTAATAAATGTGGCGGCAATTGCTGCTCATAGCCTATCTCCCCAAAAAAAAGTGCGCAAAGGTACGATTTTTTTTGCATATATCAAAAAAAATCACTAATTTTGCAGGCTAAAGTGTAAAAAATGCTTCGCAGGGTTCAAAAATATATCCGTGACCATGGTTTGTTGCAAAGTGGCGACCGTGTGTTGGTATGCGTGAGTGGCGGTGCGGACAGCATGGCGTTGTGGGATGTGCTGCAACGCGGAGGGTACGAATGCGTAGTGGCACACTGCAACTTTCATCTGCGTGGCGAAGAGAGCGATAGAGATGAGGCGTATGTGAGAAGTGTGGCGAAAGGCGAAAGGCAAGAGGCGAAAGGCGAGAGGCGGGAGGCGAAAGGCGAGAGGCGAGAGGCTGGGAGTATTTTTATCAAGGATTTTGACACGCAGGGATATGCAACGGAGAGAGGTATCAGCATTGAGATGGCAGCACGCGAGTTGCGCTACCAATGGTTTGCCCAGTTGGCAGCAGAGAATGGTTGCCAAGCCATAGCCGTGGCACACCACCAGAACGATCAAGCCGAGACCGTACTGCTGAACCTGAAACGCGGCACAGGGTTGCGCGGACTATGCGGCATGCGCCCAAAAAGCGAAAACCCCATGGGTGGTAGCATACCCGTCATTCGCCCACTACTATGCACCACGCGCGACTATATAGAGCATTACCTGCGCGACATACGCCATATAGCATGGGTCAATGACTCGACCAATACTGACACCACTATCACGCGCAATGCTGTGCGCGCACAATTGGCCCACTATACCAAAGCCGAGATAGAACATATAGCTGCGACAGCAGAACATCTGCAAGGCTATGTCGATTGGTTGGAACAACAAGACACCCCTGCAGCAGGCAAGGTGAAACTATATGAGCAACTGCGTCCGTATCACTTCCCCGAAGTGGAGAAGATATACGATGCCCTGCAAAAAGGCGAAGGCGGCAAAACCTTCTACGCCCCCAAGCACAAAGCCGTGATACGCAAGGGGAAAGTGGAGGTGACGCCTAGGTTAGAGGCGAGAGGTTAAAGGCTAAAGGCGAGAGGTTAGAGGTTAAAGGCGAGAGTAATGACAAAATACGGGATAATAGGCAGGCCATTGGAACATTCGTATTCGGCACGGTACTTCACGGAGAAATTTATGCGTGAGGGTATAGATGCCGAGTACCGATTGTACGAAGTGGATAGCCTATCCGAGATTGATAGACTGATGGCAGCATTGCACGGATTTAATGTCACCTACCCCTACAAACAAACTATCATCCCCTATCTCCGCACAATCGACAGGGTGGCTCAGGAAATAGGTGCCGTGAATGTGGTATGCGAAGGTCGAGGCTACAATACGGATTGGATAGGCTTTCGGCAAAGCATAGTCCCCCACCTCACCCCAAATGACCATCGCGCATTGCTATTGGGTACAGGCGGCGTGAGCAAAGCGGTGCAATATGCCCTTCGAGAAATGGGGATAGATTATACCTTGGTGAGTAGGCAAGAGGCGAGAGGCGAGAGGCGAGAGGCTATTGGTTATGGGCAATTGACGAAGGAGGTGATGGAGGCGCATACCATAGTGGTGAACTGTACGCCATTGGGTATGTATCCTGATACGGAATCACTACCCGATATACCCTATCACCACCTGACAGCCAAGCACCTGCTATACGACTGCGTGTATAACCCCGCATGTACCGCCTTCCTGCGCAAGGGAGAAGAACAGGGTACACGCACGGTGAATGGATTGGCCATGCTATATGCACAAGCCGATGCTGCATGGGAGATATGGAGTGGAGGTTAGAGGCGAGAGGTTAGAGGCGAGAGGCGAAAGGTTAGAGGTTAGAGGTTAGAGGTTAAAGGCGAAAGGTTAAAGGCGAAAGGTTAAAGGCGAGAGGTTAGAGGCGAGAGGTTAAAGGCAAGAATTAGCGGCAAAGCCGCCCAGCCTTTACACCATACACTTTACACCATACACCAAATTATAGATAATAAACAAAGCAAAGATATGAAAAATCGATTTTTAGGCCTCATTATGATGGCAACATGCGCGTGCAGCATAGCAATGGCGCAGACTGTAGAAGAAAACGAGATGGCAGTAGTATATTACATGCCACAAACGCAATTGGCAATAACCATCGATTACGACAAAGTGACGGTGGAGCCAGGTCCGTTCTACTTGTATGCAGAGCGCTATCTGGGCGTGAAAGATGTAGCCACCGAGGCTTCGACACGCTATGAGGTGACCAAGCTGCATCTGAGTACACGCACCGTGGCAGATCAGAACCGTGCCTACAAAGTAGTGGACGAGACACAATGGTTATCGCTGACTCCAGAAGGCTTGCTATATGGCTACAATGTACCTGCCTACACCACACCTATCGCAGCGGAGGAAGAAAAACCCATCAAAACCGATGACACAAAGCCACTCATGCCCCTGATGGAGGAACAAATGGTGGCCAGTTCGATAGCCAAGATGGCAGAAGGAGCCGCTAAGCAGATTTATCATATCCGCGAGGTACGCATGAACCTGCTGGCAGGCGATGTGGAGCACACCCCTGCCGACGGAAAAGCGATGCGTCTGGTACTGAACGAGTTGGAAAAAAGAGAACAGATGTTGGCCGAGTTGTTCGTAGGTTCGCGCAAGGTTGAACATCTATCGCACACGATTCACTATGTCCCCAGCAAGGATGTCACAGAGCGCATAGTTGGTCGTGTGTCGCAGCACACTGGCATAGTGAGCGCAGATGATTTGAGCGGTGAGCCTATCCGCGTGACCTTGGCTGGCAAGCGCCAAACATACGCCTCTGCAGAAGCCAACAAAAACAGCAAGGCTATCCCATCGCAAGTATACTATAACCTGCCTGGTTCCGCCAAAGTGGTGGTGGAATATGGCCAAGATATGCGCGAGTCAGCTATACTGCCTATCGCACAGTTTGGTGTGGCAGTACCATTGGCAAAAAGCCTTCTGCTCGGCAAAAAAACACCTAAAATATATTTCAACACCCAAACAGGTAATATCCTATCTATTGAGCAAGATTGATTAAAAGGAATAAAGAATTATGAGATTGTTGCGTTTACTGACCATCGTAGTGGCATGGGGATGGGCTTTGGCTATCCCTGCACAGGAACTGAAGTGCAATGTTACCGTAAACTCGGATCAAGTGCAAGGTTCTAACAAAGAGATGTTTAACACCCTGAGACAATCCATCGAGGAGTTTGTCAACACCTCCAAATGGACCAACCTCACCTTTCAAGAGAAAGAGCGCATAGAATGTAGTATGCTGCTGGTGGTGAAGAGTGTGGAAAACAACATATTGACATGCGATTTCACCTGCCAAAGTCGTCGGCCTGTATACGGCACGAGCTACACAAGCCCTGTGCTGAACTTTCAGGACAATACTTTCACCTTCGCCTATCAGGAATATGACCGTATGGACTTTCAAGAGAGCACTTTCACCAGCAATCTGACCGCGCTGATAGCCTACTACTGCTATCTGATTATAGGCTATGATATGGATACGTTTGGCAAGTTGGGTGGTACTCCCTATTTTCAGGTATGCGAGAATATCGTGACCTCGGCACAATCGGCTTCGTTGGAAGAATCAGAAGCCAAAGGCTGGAAGACCTTTGACAGCAAACGCAACCGCTATGCGCTGATCAACAACCTGATGGATGAGGCTTTTAAACCCTATCGTATGTTCTGCTACGAATACCACCGTTTGGGATTGGATGAAATGGTGAATAATGTAGCGAACGCCCGTGCGCGCATCGCAGAGGGCTTGCCTGTACTGAAAGAAGCCAATAGCGCACGCCCTGCCACCTATGTGGTGACCACCTTCTTGGACGCGAAGAACGACGAATTGGTGAATATCTTCGCAGGTGGAACAGCCGAAGAAAAGAAGAAGGTATATGACCTACTGATGGACCTTGACCCTACACGCCAAGCCATCTACGACGGTATCAATCGGGACCGATAAGACACAAAAAAAAGAGGTTGGACAACCTCTTTTTTTTATATCACTACTTCCCCTTGATAGTATCAAAGCCCTGTCCGAAGACACCATTCACATTGGCCTGACTGACAAAAGCATTTGGGTCGATGGACTTGATGATATGGAAGATGAGTTGGCTCTCTTGTTTACGCGCCAAGACGGTGACAATATGGATGGGCTGTTGGCTATACCATCCGGTACCATCTAAGACCGTCACACCACGATGAACGGTCTGGTTGATGGTCGTGGCTATCTCGGCATACTTGCTGCTAAAAATGAAGAACTGCACCGACTGGCGCATACGCGACATGATCCAATCTAAGGCAGCCGTATAGCTGACCGTCATGCAGAGACCATACAATATACGCTTGATCTTAAAGTCCACAATATCCATGCCCGCCACATAGAACTGCTCGGGTATGGGCAGAAAATAGCTGCTGGCGATAATCACGGCATCGCAGATAATCATCACACGCCCCAAGGACACATCCTTGTAGTGATTGACTATCATCGCCACAATATCCGTACCGCCCGATGAGCCATTGTTGAGCATCACTATACCCAAACTCAAGCCAAAGACCACACCACCCACGATACAGGCCGTGACAGGGTCAGCTATGAGCGGCTCTACGCGCATGGGTATCACCCTGTACCAGAAAGCCAAAGCCAACGCACCCACGAGGGTTCGTATGCAGAACTGCCAACCCACCGTGAGCATGGCTATGATCAGCAATATCGCATTGATGGATAAGGTGCTCAGCCACATCGGGATAGCCCCGCCATACTCGGCAAACAGATTAGGAAAGAAGCCCTGCGTAGCGTAGTAAATGATGGAGCAAATACCCGTTAATCCGGCACCTACTACATTGTGCGGAACGAAGATCCAGTTGACCATCAAAGCGAAGGGAAAAAGGCCCAAGAAGATAAAGATATACTCCTTGATCACCTTACCTACAGGGTATTGCATGTATTTAGAAACACTATCCATCTATGGTGTAGTATAATGGGCACTTTACTTACTCATTGGGTCAAAACCCTGACCGAAGACGCCTCGCACTTGGCTTTGGCTCACAAAAGCGTTAGGGTCGATGGCGTTGACCAGACGGAAGATCTTAGCCGACTCGTATTGGCGCGCGATGACGGTAATCACTTTGCCTGGTTGTTTGGTATAGCCACCCTGCGCCTCCAAGAAGGTCACACCGCGTGGCACCTGCGTCATAATGGCCTCGGCTATCTCCTCGTATTTGCTACTGAAGATGAAGAACTGCACCGACTGGCGTGTGCGGTTGAGCACCCAGTCCACTGCCGTGCCTGCCATGAAAGTATAACACAGACCAAAGAGAATCTTCTCCAGTCCTCTACCAAATGGCAATTCATGAATCTCAGGCAAGAAATAAGCACATAGGATAATGACAATATCGCATGCCATGAGAACGCGTCCCATAGGCAGATGTTTGTACTTGTTCACTATCATAGCCACTATATCCACGCCGCCTGTACTGCCGTTATTGAGGAAGACAACGCCCAAGAAGCAACCCATGAATAGACCACCCAAAATGACTGCCATGAATGGGTCACTCACTACAGGTTCAGCAGGTATCTCTATGACTTTCAGCCAAATAGTATACCATAGCACACCCCACAAAGTACGCACACAATAGCGCCAACCTACCGTGAAGAATGCCGCTATCAGCAGTGCTAAGTTGCACACAAACGAACTAAGCCAGATGGGTACAAAGGTATCTGTGGCAAAGTAGATAATCTCGCAGAGACCTGTCAGACCACCACCGACAATGGTATGTGGCACCAATATCCAGTTCACCGCTATTGCATATGGAATAGTGCAAAGAATAATCATCAGATATTCTTTGATAGCTATCAGCGGTTTCATACGCTGATAGCCCTTGAGTTGTTCACGTAGTTTTCCTTTTGACATAGTGTTGTATAGGGTTGTGTAGGGTTGTATAGGGTTGTGTAGTTAGAAGCGGGCTACAAGATTGCGGTCACCCCAACCATTGTCCACGCGCGATACAGGTATCCAGAACTTGTTGGCTTTCACCCACTCGGCTGGATAAGCGGCTTTCTGACGACTATATGGGTGGTTCCACTCGTCAGCCACTACCTCATACTCAGGGTGTGGTGCGTTGACCAGCACATTGTCCTTCTTATCCACCTCACCGCGCTCCACCTCGGCAATCTCCTCGCGGATGATGAGCAATGCGTCGATGAATTGATCCAACTCATGCAGGCTCTCGCTCTCAGTAGGCTCTACCATCAAGGTGCCATGCACTGGGAAACTCAGCGTAGGAGCGTGATAACCAAAGTCCATCAATCGTTTCGCGATGTCCGACTCGGTAATACCGATGCTGTGGAACTGACGGCAGTCGAGAATCAACTCGTGACCTACTCTACCGTTCACACCTGTATAGACGATGCCGTATGCATCTTGCAGTTTCTTAGCCATATAGTTGGCACTCACGATAGCTGCTGCAGTCGATTCGCGCAAGCCCTCTTCGCCCATCATACGGATATAGCCGTAGGAGATCAGTGCCATATTCGCATTGCCATACAATGCACTTGATACGCGGTTGTTCTCCGCTTGTGGCATAGCGTCTACCAAGTGCGCCGCACAGCATATGGCACCTACGCCAGGTCCGCCACCGCCGTGAGGGCTGGCAAACGACTTATGCAAATTCAGGTGGCATACGTCTGCGCCAATAAAACCAGGATTGGTATAACCGATTTGCGCATTCATGTTCGCACCGTCCATATATACTTGTCCGCCACAGTCGTGTACGATCTGGCACATCTCGCGGATAGCCATCTCGAAGATACCGTGGGTAGATGGATAGGTGATCATACAGCCCGCCAAGTTCTCTTTGTGTTGCTCGGCTTTCTCGCGCCAGTCGGCAAGGTCGGTATTGCCATTCTCATCGCATTTCACCACTACAGGCACCATACCTGCTTGTGCGCAAGATGCAGGGTTCGTTCCGTGAGCCGAAGCAGGAATCAAGAGGATATTGCGATGGTCCTCACCCTGTTGGTGCAGATACTCGCGTATGGTCACCAGTCCAGCATACTCGCCAGCTGCACCCGAAGTAGGTTGCAGGTTGCATGCTGCAAAGCCCGTGATAGTAGCCAACTGTTGCTCCAAGTCTTCCATAACTTCCATGTATCCAGCCACTTGCTCGGCTGGTGCCAATGGGTGGATACCCATATAGCCAGGATAGGTCACAGGAATCATAGCAGCTGCTGGGTTGAGTTTCATGGTACACGAACCCAACGGAATCATGGTATGCGTGAGACTAATATCCTTGCGATCAAGGCGTTTGATATAGCGCATCATCTCGGTCTCAGTGCGGTATTTCTTGAATACCTCTTCTTGCAGGTAATCCACCTCGCGAACACTATCCTCGTTAATCGCCCAAAGCCCTTCGAAAGCATCCTCGCTATCCTCGTATTGTGCCATATTGCCCGATGCCTCGGCAAAGAGTTCGATCAGGTCATTCATATCGTCCACCGTCACGCTCTCGTCCAAGGAGATACCAATCCAACCCTCCTCATCGTAATAGAGGTTAATGCCCAGTTGCTCGGCTGCTTCGCGCACTGCCTCTACCCCACTCTCGTGGCGAATCTTCAGCGTATCAAAGAACTCGGTATTCTCTTGCTCATAGCCATATGCCTGAAGCATCTCGCTCAGATACACGGCCTTACCATGAATACCCTCGGCTATCTCACGAATACCCTCTGCGCCATGATATACGCCATACATACCTGCCATCACAGCAGAGAGTGCCTCTGCGGTACAGATATTCGATGTTGCTTTCTCGCGTTTGATATGTTGCTCGCGTGTCTGGAGCGCCAAACGGAAAGCAGGTTTCTCGTTGGTATCTTTACTCAAACCAATGATACGACCTGGCATATCGCGTTTGTACTCTTCGCGAGTTGCCATATATCCTGCGGTAGGACCACCAAAGCCCATTGGCAAACCAAAGCGTTGGGCAGTACCGCACATGATGTCTGCGTTCAGCGGCTTGAGCAATGCCAATGCCATCAGGTCGGCTATCACCGTCACCTTCATACCAGCTGCGTGGCAGTCGTCGATAAAGGCTGTATAATCCTCTATCGCTCCGTCTGCATTAGGCCATTGCACGATGGCACCAAAGAATGGTCCATTCTCTGCGAGCCAATCGCTGGTCACGCAAGCATAATCCACCATGATGAGTTCGATATCTTGGCCCTTCGCGCGTGTGCGCATTACATGTAAGGTGTTAGCAAAGATTTTCTTGTCCACCAGCACTTTCTTCACGCCTGCTTTGACCATATCGCGTGTGCGGAGGTTGCGCATCATGGTCACGGCTTCAGCGGCTGCTGTCGCCTCATCCAACAGCGAGCAGTTGGCGAGTGGCAGCCCAGTCAGGTCGCTAATCATGGTTTGATAAACAAACAGTGCCTCCAAACGGCCTTGGCTCACTTCTGCCTGATAAGGAGTATAGGAGGTGTACCAAACAGGATTCTCCAATATATTGCGTTGAATGACTGCCGGAGTGATGGTGCCATACCAACCGCGACCGATATACGAACGATAGAGTTGATTTTTCTGCGCCATATCGTGCACCGTATTCAGGTGTTCCTGTTCGGTGAGTGGCTCATCCAAGTCCAATGGCTCCTGCAATAGGATATCCGCTGGCATAGTCTGTGCGATGAGTTCATCTACACTTTTCACTCCGATTACTTCCAACATCTGCTGTTGGTCTTGCTCTGTCAGACCAATGTGTCTGCTTTTCAAGTAGTTAGTTTTCACAATATATTGTTTTTAGAGTTATATACCATTTTGCCCTGCAAAATTACACAAAATTTCTGACATACACAAGTGTATGCCACATTTTCTAAGAAAAAAATTCAGTTTGCCTATAAAGATATATTTGCATATCTCAAAAAAAAGCAGTATCTTTGCGGCCGAATTAGATTACCCGTATTATGGCAGAAGAAAAACATACTATCGCAAGCTTAGCCAAAGGCATCTTCAAGGACCGTGGGAGCAAGTTCCTCGCCTTTGCGGAGCCTATCGCCAATGAGGATGAAGCCAAAACACGCATCGCCTGGTACAAAAAGAAATACCACGATGCGCGCCACGTATGCTATGCTTACCGCCTTGGCGACAACCTCTGGCGGACCAAAGATGATGGCGAACCCCATGGTACAGCTGGAATGCCCATTCTTCGCAGTATCGATGCGCAGAAATTGGATAACATACTCGTAGTCGTGGTGCGATACTTCGGTGGCACTCTGCTTGGTACAGGCGGACTCATGGTAGCATACCGCGAAGCCACCAAAGAGGCATTGAAGAATGCGGAGGTGGTTTAAGGAGTTAAGGAGTTAAGGTTTAAGGAAAGGATATGAAAAGAGCGATATTTCCAGGGAGTTTTGATCCCTATACTATCGGACATCACGACATTGTGATGCGCGGATTGCAGGTCTTTGACGAGATTGTCATCGGCATTGGGCACAACTATACCAAGCGCGAGACCTTCTACATCGAAGAGCGTTTGGCTGCCATCCAACGTATATACAACAACGAAGCGCGCGTGCGCGTAGAGGTCTATGACGGATTGACCGTTGATTTTGCTACAAAGCACAATGCCCAATTCATCCTGCGTGGCGTGCGCTCGACACTGGACTTTGAGTATGAGCGCAATATAGCCGAAGCCAACAAACAACTGTCGGGCATCGAGACCGTACTACTCTACACCCGACCTGAATATGCACATATCTCATCTACCCTCGTACGTGACCTGCACGCACACGGAAAGGATATTGCAGCGTATTTGCCCGAAACGAAATAAAACATTATAGTCATGAAAAAAATAGCCCTTTATATCATGTGCTCTGTCGCCAGCGCAGTCCTGCTGGCAGAGACACAGACTACACGTATAGACAAGAACCTGACCATCTACACCGACGTTATGCGTCAGTTGGACATCAACTATGTAGACACACTCAACTACGATGACCTCATTGAGACGAGCATCAACTACATGCTCCACAAGGTGGATCCCTACACCCTGTATATCCCCAAGCGCGAGGACGATGAGCTGCGTCGCATGACACAAGGCAAGTACGGTGGCGTCGGATCGCTCATCATGTATCGCGATAGCAATGTCTATGTCAACGAACTCTATGAGGGCATGCCCGCTCAAGAAGCAGGATTGCTGCCAGGCGACCGCTTTGTCAAAGTGGATGGCATGGATTGCCAGGGCAAGAACACCAAGGAGGTGTCCGACAAACTGCGCGGCAAGCCTGGCACCACTATCGAGATTGTCCTTGAGCGCGATAGCCAACTATTGACCAAGCAGGTAACACGCCGCGACATTCATCTGCCCGCCGTCGGCTATGCTACCGTTGTGCAGGACAGCATTGGCTATATCCTCTTCAACGACTTTACTGCTAACTCTGCCCAAGAGTTCCTCACCGCCCTTGACGGCATGGTGCAGTCGCATGGCATCAAGCGCCTCATCATTGACCTGCGCGGCAACGGTGGCGGCATCATAGACGAAGCCATACAGATCGTCGGATTCTTCGTACCCCGTGACACCGAAGTTGTTTCGACCAAAGGTAAGATTGAGCGCAGCAATAGCACCTACACCACCCAGACCTCGCCTATCTTCCCCGATATGCCACTCGTGGTATTGGTCAATGGGCAGTCGGCTTCCGCCAGCGAGATTGTGGCGGGTGCCTTGCAAGACTTGGGGCGTGCTACCATCGTGGGCGAACGCACGTTCGGCAAAGGACTGGTGCAGAATATCCGCCCTATCGCCTATGGCGGACACCTCAAGGTAACCACATCCAAATACTACCTGCCTTCGGGTCGCTGCATCCAAGCCATCGACTATGCCGAGCGCCAACGTGGGCACGAGTTGCACCGCGACACGGCGGGTGGTATCCTGCCCGATGTGGTGCTGACCGACTCCGCCAAACTGGACATCACCTATAACCTCTACCGCGACCACCTGTTCTTCGACTATGCTAATCGCTATCATAGCCAACACGAGCATATTGCACCTGCTACCGTTTTTCAACTGACGGATCAAGACATAGAGGACTTCTGCCTATTCTTGGACGAGAAGCAGTTCTCCTACGAGACGGAGACGGGTCGCAACTTAGGCGAACTCATCAAGATGGCCAAACAGGAGGACTTGGACTCTACCCTGCTGGCTGAGTTGGAGGCATTCCAACCCCGATTGACGGTGGATTATCGTGCGGCTATCCAGCGCAATCGCACGGAGGTGGAAGAGCTATTGGGTGGCGAGATCATCAAACGCTACTACTACCACCGCGGCTACTACGCCTATATGCTGCGCTATGACAAGCAACTGGAGCGCGCTGTGGAGGAAATAAAGAAACTGTAATGAACATTGCTCAGCGGAAAGGATAAACACAAAAAAGGCAGGAACGGGTCCTGCCTTTTTATTTTTACTGCTTTTCGCACGCCTTGTCTTCGGGCTTCGAAGGAAGAAACATCTCTTCTCCTTTTGGGTTATAAAACTTGGTTTCAAGCATCCCAAGACTTTGATTTTCAATCACTCGCACACCGTATTTCAATGCCCATTGGCGTTTCATACTCCACCATCCTTTGGCTACATACGCATAGATAAAAGGATGCAAGTGCAAGCGTAATCCTCTGCCATATTGTGCCACCATCTTTTCGATTCTATCCGCCACTTCATCGGTAAAGAACAAGGAGGTTTGAATCTTGCCTTTGCCCATACAGGTAGGACAGACTTCCGTCACATTCATCTCCACCGCAGGGCGCACGCGTTGGCGAGTAATCTGCATCAGTCCAAACTTGCTGAGTGGCAGCACATTATGTTTTGCTCTGTCGCGACTCATCAATTTCTGCATGTGTTCATACAGGGTCTGCTGATTCGTCTTATCGTCCATATCAATGAAATCTATAACTATGATTCCACCTATGTCTCTCAATCGGAGTTGATGCACAATCTCATCGGCTGCAAGCATATTGAAGTGAAAGGCATTTTGCTCCTGATCCTCAAAGAGTTTCTTACTACCGCTATTCACATCGATGGAGAACAGCGCTTCGGTGCGATCCATCACCAAGTATCCACCCTTCTTGAAACCCACTGTGCGCCCTAATCCTGTTTTCATTTGGCGCGTGATGTCAAACTTATCAAAGATAGGCTGCTCACCCGTATAGAGTTTGACCAGTTTTGATGCATCGGGTGCTATCAGGTCCAAGTACTGCTTAATCTCCTCATAAACCGTCTCGTCATTCACATGGATATTCTCGAAGTCTGGTGAGAATATATCGCGAATGATCCCTATGGTGCGTCCCAGTTCCTGACTGATGAGGCTGACTGGCTCTTTGCGTTGGAGGGTGCGAACGCAGTCGTCCCAACGCTTTACCAACACGCGTAGTTCGTTGTCGAGTTCAGCCACACGCTTGTCCTCAGCTACGGTGCGAACAATCACGCCAAAGCCATGTGGCTTGATGGATTGCACCAGTTGCTTCAGTCTTCCACGCTCGGAGCTACGGCTTATCTTGTTGCTCACCATCACCTTATCTATAAAGGGAATGAGCACGAAGTTTCGACCTGTGATACTTATCTCGGCAGTGAGTCGTGGACCTTTCGAGTTGATGGGTTCTTTGGTCACTTGCACCAACAGCGTATCGCCCACCTTCAGGTAATCGGCTATTTGCCCCTCTTTGGTGCACTCAGGCTGTCGCTCAATTTTGTGAATCTCTGGTATACGACGACGGTCAGAAACCAATTTGGTTACATACTTCTGCGTCGTCAGAAAACCCGAACCTAAATCAAGGTAGTGCAGAAAAGCTTCTTTCTCGTGACCTACATCCACAAAAACGGCATTCAACGCAGGCATCACCTTCTTGACACGACCATAATAGATATTGCCCACTGCAAAAGTATCTTTGCCCCTTTGCTCGCGGTTGACCTCCATGAGTCGATCGTCCTCGGTGAGTGCGATAGCCACTTCTTGCGGAGTCACATCCACAATCAGTTCGCTTTTCATATTACAATAAATCAAAAAATGCTTTGTGGCTATCCCATTTGCGCCCAAACGAGATATATACCACAAAGCCGTTAATACTTAGTCTCGCCTAAACATTATTTATGTTTATGACGATTCTTGCGCAAACGTTTTTTACGTTTGTGGGTAGACATCTTATGTCTTTTGTGCTTTTTACCGTTTGGCATAATTATAAAAAATTTAGTTGTTAATGATTATTTCAAGATTTCAGCGAAAGCATCAGATGCTTTGAATGCTGGGATTTTGTGCTCAGGAACAATGATAGACTCTTTCTTAGTAATGTTGCGAGCTACCTTTTGTTTGCGCACCTTAGTACCAAAGCTACCAAAACCACGGAGATAAACGGTCTCACCAGCAGCTACAGTATTCTTAATGTTGTCCATGGCAGACTCCACTACGTTCATGATAGTAGTCTTGTCATAACCAGTTTTAATCGCAATCGCGTTAACGAGTTCTGCTTTTGTCATAATAATGTTTTTTATATAAGTTATACAATTTTCGATAAGAAAAGTGGCTGTGCATAAACCGCACAAACCGAAATCGGCTGCAAAGGTACTATAAATTTTTGATTTACAAAAGAAAAAACGAAAAAAAATGATTTTTTTTTGCAAATTTATGATTTTTTCGTTTGGAAACAAAAATACGCTTCGCTATGCTCGCTACATAAATATTCAAAAATCATGATTATTATTTACACCTGCGTATAATGTGTTTTTTGTTGTAGCTTCGAGGGCACCAACCTCGAAGCTACAGTTGCACTATGCAGCCCATTTGCAAGAAAATTGCACTTGAAAGTAAACTTTCGCGCAAGGGGACGGGCTACGCCCTCGCATAGTACGGCAAGGTTGTACCTTCGGAGATAATGTGGTTATGTTGTACCTTCGAGGACACCAACCTCGAAGCTACAGTTGCAAAATGCAGACTATACTCCAGTACGCTCGCAATATTTGCAAAAAATCGGCTAACACCTCTTGCATCCAATATCCAACAACCTCACTCTTAAGCAAGCTTGAGTGAAGTGTTGTATATCGAATGCAGATAGAAAAATCTATCTTTTTTTGCAAATATCGCTCACTTTCTTGCGTATATGCATTTTTTTTAGTACCTTTGCATGGTGAAATATAATATAATGACTTACAATAACTACCCATATAGAACCCTATTACTACTCTTCGCGCTCATAATCAGCGGGTTTGCGCACGCGCAAGCACGAGAGACACACGCGAAAGAACACAGTATGCAAGCGCAGGAGTACAATATGCACGCTGACAACAAGAGCGTGCGCGTGTACGGCTACGTGCTGGACTCCGATAACCGAGGCATCGAGCTGGCCAATGTGTACGTGGCAGAAAACACCATAGTCGGTACCACCACCAACCAAAATGGTTACTACGAACTCTTCGTGGATGTACCTGATACTGTCACACTGGTCTATTCGATGATCGGCTACGAGACCATTCGCCAACAGCTATACACCACACGTGAGGTGATAGGCGTGAATGTCGTCCTTCCTACCAACGAGGAACTACTCAGCGAAATCACCGTAAGCGCCATCCAACGACAGACCAACAGCATGGACCGCGTGGACATAGGCGCTGCACGACTCATGCCCGATGCTACAGGCGGCGGTATCGAAAGCCTGCTCATCACCTTCGCTGGCGTGAGCCAAAACAACGAGATGAGTAGTCAATACAATGTCCGCGGTGGTAGCTACGATGAGAACTCCGTCTATGTCAATGGTCTGGAAGTCCATCGACCACTCCTCATTCGCAGTGGACAACAAGAGGGACTGAGCTTTGTCAATCCCGACATGGTGGAGAGCGTGGACTTCTCCGCAGGCGGATTCGATGCCAAGTACGGCGATAAGATGTCCTCCGTCTTGGATATTCGCTACAAACGCCCTACCCGACTGGAGTCACGGCTGAACATGAGTCTGCTGGGTGCCAGTGGCTATATGGGTTGGGGCGATAGCACCCAGAGCCAGATGCATAGTATTCGCTACAAGACCTCGCGCTATCTGCTGGGAACACTGCACACAAAGGGCAACTACAATCCGAACTTTGTGGACTATCAGACGCAGATGACATGGAAGCCTACCCCTAACCCCTCCCTACAGGGAAGGGGACCGTGGGAGATAACGCTGCTGGGTAACTTCTCGCGCAATACCTATGAGTTTACTCCCGAATCCGAAGAGACACCTTTCGGACCAATGCAGAACCCTTTGGAGATTCAGAAAGAGCATACTGGCAGCGAGAAGGACATATTTCATACGGCTTTTGCCGCATTAAGTGTGCAACACCAACTCAGTAAACATGTCCGCTTAGGATTGGACTTGAGTGGATTCTATACGCACGAGCAAGAGACCTTTGATATTCGTACCGAGTACGTACTGAAGCAGAAGACCGATGATCAGGCGGATAATATGCAGGGAGAAACTGTGAATGGTGACATAAGCAATGGCACCGTATTGGGCACAGGCAAATTGCACGAACATGCGCGCAATACCTTGCAGGCAGGTATGGTGACATTGGCGCACACTGGCGAATGGAAAAAAGGCGAGAACACCCTGCAATGGGGTGTAAGCGGACAAGTGGATATGGTGAACGACCGTATCAGCGAATGGGAATGGCGCGACTCAATGGGCTATAGCATGCCCACACACCCGCAAGAGATGACTCTCTATTACGCGCTGAAAGCTACCACGCAGCTCGTCAGCGGTCGTCTGCAAGCCTACGCACAGGACACCTACCGCTGGCATACGGATAAGGGAGATGTGCTGCTGACAGGCGGTATGCGACTGAATTGGTGGAGCTACACCAACGAAGTATTGCCCTCGCCACGCGTGAGCGTAGCATGGATGCCGGGCTGGAAACGCGACTTCACCTTCCGCGTGGCGACAGGTCTGTATTACCAAGCACCATTCTACAAGGAGCTGCGACAAGTGGTGCAAGCGGAAGGCGGCGTCAACCGCATTCACCTGAACGATAGTCTGCAAGCACAACGCTCGTGGCAATTGGTATTGGGTACAGACTACTACTTCCGCGCATGGGGCAGACCGTTCAAATTCACGGCAGAAGCCTATGGCAAGTATATTGACCGAATGGAGAGTTATACCGCTGAGAATGTGCGCGTGCGCTATTCGGGAAATATCGACAGCAAGGGTTATACCATCGGACTGGATTTGAAGCTCATGGGCGAACTGGTACCAGGTGCGGACTCCTGGATCAGTTTCTCGACCATGCGCAGCAGAATGCAGTTTATAGATGACCAATATAAACTGGGCTGGATACCGATGCCAAGAGAACAACGCTATAATCTGACCATGTATTTTCAAGATTATGTGCCACGGTTCCCCCAATATAAGCTGCACCTGAAGTTCATCTGGAGCGAAGGTATGCCTTTTGGTTATCCCCACAGCGAAAAGATGCGCTATTTGGGACATATGAACGACTATCGCCGCGTGGACATAGGTGCGACACGTACCTTCTCTGCCAGCACGGACAAATGGATGAAGAAGTCAAAACACGTGGAGAGTTGGAGCGTGCAGTTGGATGTGTTCAACCTCATCAATTGGAAGAACGAGAATAGTTACTATTGGGTAACAGCCGCAGACGGATTAGAATGGGCCAGCCCGAACTACCTAACGGGCAGAATGATCAATGTAAAAGTGGATGTGGTGATAAAGTAGTGTAGAGTGCAGAGTGTAGAGTGTAAAGTGTAAAGGCAAGGATTATGAGCAAAGTGAATGAAATAGAAACCCCAATGATGAAGCAGTTTCGCGACATCAAGCAGCAATATCCTGATGCGGTATTGCTATTTCGCTGTGGCGACTTCTACGAGACGTACGCAGAGGATGCGGTACGCGCCAGCAAGATACTCAATATCACCCTCACGCATCGCAGCAATGGTGCCAGCAAGGAAGCTAAAGCACTGGAGATGGCAGGCTTTCCGTTCCATGCATTGGACACCTATCTGCCTAAACTGGTGCGCGCAGGACTGCGCGTGGCCATCTGCGACCAACTGGAAGACCCCAAACTGACTAAGAAACTTGTCAAACGTGGCGTGACCGAACTGGTTACCCCCGGCGTGAGTTACTCCGAGACCACGCTCCAGCAACGCGAGAACACATGGCTCGCCTGCGTGCAATGGGGCAAACAGACCGTCGGCGTAGCCTTCTTAGACATCTCCACAGGCGAATACCTGGTGGCTGAAGGCACGACGGACTATGTGGACAAACTATTGGTGAACTTCGCACCGAAAGAGGTATTGTACGTCAGAGGCAAGAAACGCGAGATGGAAGAGGCGTTTGGCAACAAGTACTTCACCTTTGAGCTCGACGACTGGATGATGACGCGCGAAGCCACACAGGAGCGACTCATCAAGCAGTTCAGCGTGCAGAACCTCAAGGGCTTTGGCGTGGACAACCTGCCCCAAGGCGTGATAGCCGCAGGCGCGATATTGCACTACTTGGACGCTACCCAGCACCTTCAGACAGGACATATACAGCACCTGAGCCGTATAGAGGAAGACAAATACGTGTGGATGGACCGCTTTACCATTCGCAACCTGGAACTGTTGAGCGGACAACGTGAGAACAGCACGACGCTCTACGATATCATCGACCGAACCATCACCCCAATGGGTGGTCGCCTACTCCACCGCTGGATGGCCTTCCCGCTCAAGGAGGTTCGTCCTATTCGCAACCGCCAAACGGTGGTGGAATATCTATTCCGTCACCCTGAGGAGCGCGAGCTGATACGCGAGAACCTACAACACATAGCGGATATGGAGCGCGTGGTGAGCAAAATAGCCACAGGGCGTATCACACCCCGCGAGATGGTGCAACTGAGCAAAGCGTTACAAGCCATTGTACCCATCAAGCAGATTTGTCAAGGGGCAATAGATAATGCTTATCTGAACCTACTCGGTCAGCAACTATCGCTCTGCACAGCGATACGCGAGCGTATCGAGCGCGAGATTGTACCCGACCCACCAGCAGTACAAGGCAAACCCAATATCTTTGCACGTGGCATTCATGCCGAACTGGACGAACTGCGCGACATACAGCAGAACGGCAAGAACTACCTGCTGCAACTGCAACAACGCGAGATAGAGAACACGGGCATCAGCAGTCTGAAGATAGGCTATAACAATGTCTTTGGCTACTACCTGGAGGTACGCAATACCTACCGCGATCAGGTACCCGAGACATGGATTCGCAAGCAGACACTGGTGAATGCCGAACGCTATATCACCCAAGAACTCAAAGACTACGAGGAGAAAATACTCACCGCCGAGACGCAAATACAGGTCATCGAAAATCGCCTCTACAGCGAACTCATGTTGGCCATGACCGAGTATGTGGCACAGATGCAGCAGGATGCCGCCGTAGTGGCGCAACTGGATTGCCTGATGAGTTTTGCTACAGTGGCCGTGGAGAATAAGTATGTCTGCCCCGATATCAACGATAGCTTGGTGGTGGATATTCGCCAAGGGCGTCACCCTGTGATAGAGAAACAGTTGGCATTGGACGAAGAATATGTACCCAACGATGTGCTGCTGGACAATGGTGGTCAGCAGATTATCATATTGACAGGACCCAATATGGCGGGTAAGTCGGCCCTACTCCGTCAGACGGCACTGATTGTGCTGATGGCACAGATGGGCAGTTTTGTACCAGCGGAGAGTGCAAGCATAGGTGTGGTGGACAAGATCTTCACCCGTGTAGGTGCCAGCGATAATATCTCCGCAGGCGAGAGTACCTTCATGGTAGAGATGAACGAGGCCGCCAGCATATTGAATAACCTGAGCGAGCGCAGTCTGGTGCTGTTTGATGAACTGGGACGCGGCACGAGTACCTACGACGGTATCAGTATCGCATGGGCGATTGTGGAGTATATCCACGAGCAGAAAGGACATGCCAAGACCCTCTTTGCAACCCACTACCACGAACTGAACGAGATGGAGAAGACCTTCCAACGCATACGCAACTACAATGTATCGGTACGCGAAGTGGATAACAAAGTCATTTTCATGCGCAAACTGGTGCGTGGCGGTTCGGAGCACAGTTTCGGTATCCATGTAGCAAAGTTGGCTGGTATGCCGATGTCCATCGTAGAGCGTGCCAATCAGATACTCGGCGACTTGGAAGGTGGAGGCGAAAAGGCCATTAGGAGAGAGGCACGAAATACTGGCAAAGTGTCCGTTAGTGCGCCCGAAGGCATGCAACTCAGTTTCTTCCAACTGGATGACCCCGTGCTGGAGCAGATTCGCGACGAGGTGAAGACATTGGATATCAACAATCTGACACCGTTAGAAGCACTCAATAAACTGAGCGAAATAAAGAAACTCGTAGGAGGAAAATAAGTTATAACCATATATTAACCTAAAAAAATCAAAACAATGAAAAAAATTATTTTTGCATTTGCCATCGCATTGGCAGGTATTTTAACATCTTGTGGCGATACCAACTATTGCTACGAGTTGACTACAACCGTAAACATTCTGGGTACCACAACCACCGTTGTATCCTACGATTGGTGTACCGCTAATGAGATCGGAGTAGCCAAAGAAGAATTGAAACAGGCACAACTCAATATGGGCATCTCAGAGGATTGCATCACCATCACAGCCAAGCGCACCCACAAGAGCGAAGAGAATTGCCAATAATGCATGATAAGCGGTATTGATATGCGCATTGCTTTTACCACCACCTTACCAGCAGAAGGATTTACCCGCTTGGCGGGACATACGCTGTATGCCCCTTTGGCGGAAGCCGATGTGCTGGTTAGCACCTTTGATAAGCCCGTGACACGCGAGATGATCGTGTCGGCACCGCATCTCAAACTGGTAACGAACTTCGGCGTAGGATTCAACAATATTGACCTTGAGGCATGCCGCGAACGCGGTATTCGGGTGACTAACACGCCTCAACCCGTGATTGAACCCACCGCCGAACTGGCCTTCGCACTCATGCACGACGTGGCAAGGCGCACGGCGGAGTTTGACCGCAAGCTCAGAGAGGGAAAAGCAGAGCCCTTTGGTGTGATGAACAATCTGAGCCACTCGCTCTATGGTAAGACCTTGGGTATCATTGGTATGGGGCGCATTGGTCAAGCATTAGCCCGAAGAGCCATAGCCAGCGGCATGCGTATTATCTACCACAATCGCAAGCCAGTAGATGATTCCCAATTGGGCTTTGGACTCCGGACTCCAGAATCCATAAAATATGTCTCCAAAGAGGAACTCCTCCAGACGGCAGACTTCGTGAGTCTGAACCTACCCTATACGCCCGATGTGAAGCATATCATTGATGCGGAGGCACTCCGTATGATGAAACCAACGGCATACCTCATCAATACCGCGCGCGGCGCGCATGTGGACGAAGAGGCATTGGTCAAGGCTCTCAAACAAGGCAATATAGCTGGTGCAGCGATGGATGTGTATGAGCATGAGCCACAGATTCATCCCGAACTGCTGACAATGGACAATGTGGTCCTCTCGCCGCATACAGGCACAGGCACATGGGAAGGACGTATAGCCATGTGCGAGAATGTATGCGACAACATCCTCGCATGGGAAAAAGGCGATATTCAGGCTATGGATATTGTCGTTTAACGACTAAAAATTAACGTAAAAAGTTTAAAGGCAAGATATACTATGAACATTACAGACAGATTTCTAAAGTACGTGAGTTTCTGCACCACATCGGATGAAGAAACCAATATGACCCCATCGACCCCAGGTCAGATGGAGTTTGCAAAGTACCTCGCTGCTGAACTCCAGGAGATTGGCATGCAGGAGGTAAGCCTCGACGAGAACGGCTACGTGATGGCTACCCTACCCGCCAACGTAGAAGGTAAACCCACCATCGGTTTTATCGCCCATATGGACACCGCTCCCGATGCCAGCGGCAAGCACATAAAAGCCCGCATCGTCAGCAACTACGATGGTCAGGACATTGTGCTCAACGCGGAGAAGAACATCGTCTTTGAGGTAGCTAAATACCCTGAGATTTTGGATTACAAAGGGCAAGACATCATCGTCACCGACGGTACTACCCTGCTCGGCGCAGACGACAAAGCAGGATTGGCTGAGATTGTAACAGCATGCGAGTACCTGATTCAACACCCTGAGATTAAGCACGGTAAGATTCGCGTAGGCTTTACACCAGACGAGGAGATCGGTCAAGGTGCGGACCACTTTGATGTACAGAAGTTCGGTTGTGACTTTGCCTACACCATGGACGGTGGCGCCGTGGGCGAGCTGGAATATGAGAACTTCAATGCCGCTGGTTGCAAGATCAAGGTGCATGGCGTGAATGTACACCCTGGTTATGGCTACCACAAGATGATCAACTCCATTCGTATAGCCAACCACCTGGCCAGCATGTTGCCTCGTTGGGAGACCCCTGAGCATACCCAAGGCTACGAGGGCTTCTACCACCTCATTGCCATGAACGGCAGTGTGGAGGAGACGACCTTGCAATACATCATCCGCGACCATGACCGCGCACGCTTTGAGAGCCGCAAACGCGAGGTAGAACACTTGGTGCGCAAGATTAACCAAGAGTATGGCGAGGGCACCGTGGAGGTGGAGATCCGCGACCAATACTACAACATGCGCGAGAAAGTGGAACCCGTGATGCATATCGTGACCCTCGTAGAGGAAGCCATGAAGGAGGTAGGCGTTACCCCTAAGGTGCAACCTATCCGCGGCGGAACAGACGGCGCACGCCTCTCGTTTGAGGGACTACCCTGCCCCAATATCTTCGCAGGTGGTGTGAACTTCCACAGCCGTTTTGAGTATCTGCCTATCCCATCCATGGAAAAGGCAATGCAGGTGATACTGAAGATTGTCACGTTGGCGTGACAATCTTCGAGTTCAACAGTTGTTCAACATAGTTCAGCGCTACGCGTTCAACATTGAAACAACTTTGAACTATTTTGAACTATTTTGAACAATCTTGAACTTAAAGAATATATGAAAACTACTCCATTTACAGACATCCATATCGCTTTAGGAGCGAAGATGGCAGATTTTGCGGGCTTCAATATGCCTATTCAATACCCTACGGGTATCAACCAAGAACACCTTATCGTGCGCGAAGGCGTAGGTGTGTTCGATGTGAGCCACATGGGCGAGTTTTGGGTGAAAGGCGAGAAGGCACTTGACTTCTTGCAATATATCACCACCAACGATGTGAGCAAACTGGAGGCAGGCAAAGCACAGTACACCTGTTTCCCTAACGGCAAAGGCGGTATCGTAGATGACTTGATCATCTACAAATACTCTACCACCAAATACCTGCTCGTGGTAAACGCAGGCAATATCGACAAAGACTGGGCTTGGGTGAACGAGCACAACACCTTCGGTGTACAACTGGAGAACGCCAGCGACCGCTACGGTCAATTGGCTGTGCAAGGACCAAAGGCGACCGAGATGTTGCAACTACTGACCGACGCCGATCTGAGTGCGATACCCTATTATGCATTCCGCGAGTGGTCATTCGCAGGCGTTCAAGGCGTCATCCTCAGTAATACAGGCTACACAGGCGCAGGTGGTTTTGAGTTGTACTTCCCCAAAGAGCACAGCAAACAGATCTGGGACGCACTCTTCGAGGTGGGCAAAGACTTCGGTTTGGCACCTATCGGATTGGGCGCACGCGACAGTTTGCGTCTGGAGAAATGGTACTGCCTCTATGGTCATGACATAGATGATACCACTTCGCCATTGGAAGCAGGACTGGGCTGGATCACGAAGTTCGACGCCAAAGACTTTATCGACAAGGAGTATTTGCTCAAGCAGAAGGCCGAAGGCGTGATGCGCAAGTTGGTACACTTTGAGTGTCAAGAGCGCGCTATACCACGTTGCGGCTATGAGATTTGCGATGCCGAGGGCAACACGATTGGTAATGTGACCAGCGGTATCATGCTGCCAACTACCAAAGTAGGTATAGGTATGGGCTACGTGAAGACTGCTTTTGCTAAGAAAGAGACGATTATCTATGTAAAGATTCGCGAGAAACTGATTCCAGCCAAGATCGTGTAATCTATATAGAACGACAATATCAACAAGAGAGGGTGTGTCCAATGCGGACACACCCTCTTATATTCTTAGCATATATCATGCGTTAGCGACTATGCTTCCTCATCGCTATCATCGATATAGTAATGTGGTTCGTCGGGTTGTTTCTTGGTAAACTTCTGGCGATAGTAGTCCAGATACTTGCCATAACGGCCATATTTGCCATAACTACCATATTTACCATAACCATAGCGCTTACTCTTGCCATAGCCGTGACCATAACCGTAGCCATAGCCATGTCCGTAGCCGTAACCGCCGTAGCCATAGCCATAACCGTAGCCATAACCATAGCCATAACCGTATCCGCCTGATTTGCCCACTTGTATATCGGACAATACCAGGTGAATCTTATCCTTATGGTTGAGCGAAAGGGCTTGCAGGGTCTGTTGTGCAAAATGCTTGTTGGTGGACATACAACGGATGATGAACAAGGTGAGGTCGGTCTTCTCAATCAGTGACAATGCATCTGGCACCATACCCACAGGCGAAGAGTCCACGATGATATACTCGTAGCGCTCGCGCAGGATCTGCATGAGTTCAGCCAATTTGTCGCTGCGCACCAACTCGCCTGGGTTAGGCGGAATAGTACCAGCAGGAATGACATCAAAGCCCAGTTCCTCGTGGGTGAGGATGATATCCTCCAACTCGCAATCGCCAATCAGATAGTTGGTTACACCCACCTTGGCCTCCAAGCCCAACTTATCGTGTACGTTAGGCTTGCGGATATCCATATCCAGCAAGACTGTTGGGTGGCCTGTCATGGCATATTGCGCAGCAAGGTTGGTGGAGATGAAGGTCTTACCGTCACCCGATTGGGTAGAAGTGATGGTGATGGCTATATTGCTCTTGCGTTGCACAATAAACTCAATACGCAGTCGGATACTACGCATCATCTCGGCGTATCCCGATCGCGGATGCTTCTTGGCGTGCAATGGGTTCTGCGACTTCACACGGCGCAGCGTACCTATCACTTGGAAGTCACCGAGTTTCTCGGCCTCCTTAGGATTGCGCACCTTATTATTGAGTATCTCAGAGAGAATCAAGATGAGCAATGGAATCACCAAACCAATGGCCATATAGGCTACCATGTTCTTGCGTTTCTCCTTGCTGTTCATAGAGCGGGTGGTACGCGCGCGGTCCATGATCTCGCTATCAGGAGTGTTGCGCGCCTTCTGAATCTCCGCCTCGGCACGTTTCTGCAAGAAGAAGGTATAGTAGTTGTCATCGATGCGGTAGTTGCGCTCGATAGCCACCATCTGCAACTCCTTCTCAGGGAGCATCTGGATGTCCTTCTCTACCTCCTTGAGGCGACTGGCCAAGTCTTGCTTCTCGATATTGAGCGAGGCCTTCATGGACTCTACCAACTCGGCGATGGCGGTCTTGACATTGTTGATGTCGTTGGTATACTTGGCGTAATACACATTGCGTTCGCTGAGCTCTCCGCGTTGGATATGCAGGTCGTTGAGTTGTTGCACCAGGGTCATGAGCATAGGCTCGTTCACACCCACTGACACAGGTGCTACCACCGTACCCTGCTCTATCTTCTGCTCGAGGTAGTTGGTGAGGTAGTTGAGATAGGTCTCCTTGAGGCGGAGCGCCATCTTCTGTTGGTCGTATTGGTTGATCTTAGCCATCAAACCACCCGCATATGAGGATACATCCACGAACTTGTTCTCCTGACGAAAGTCGGTCATAGCACTCTCGCTTTGGCTGAGACTGACTTGCAAGACACCCAGTTGCTGGTTGATAAACTCAATGGTCTTATCCGCCACCATATTCTTGCGTTCTACGCTATGCAGGAGGTAGATGTCAGAGAGTTTGTTGATGAAGTCACGGTCGCGCTCGGGTGTCACACCCACCAACTGGATACCCAAGATGGTACTACGGTCGGTGACGAAGTTGAGTTGCAGACGGCTGGAGAACTCGTTGGTGAGTCCATCGCGGGTACGGAAACGGAAGTAGATGTGTTGTCCGGGACGCATCATGATCTCCGTAGGCAGGATGGTAGCCTCAAAGAACGGTGTCTGGAATGGCACACCATACTGCGCTGTGTGGTTGAATTTGATGTCCTCTGCCTCGGGTATAGTGATGCTGAGCGAGCCATCAGCCTGTACCTCGCACTTATAGAGGTAGTTATACGCCATTGGGTCTAAGCGCGTATATTCCACCAGAATAGGCGTATTGCGGTAGATATTGCGTGTCTTGAAGCGCCCCTTGGTGATATACTCCACATTGAGGAATGGCAATGAGTCCACCGTGCGTGAGATAAGGTCGTAACTACCCAGAATTATCAACTGGTTGTTGACATTGCGATAGCCCGCCTCCATACCAAAACCTTGCATGAGTGCCGAATTGCCATAGCCACCACCAGACGACTCCTGAATAATCATCGTACCTGTGGTGAGATAGGTCTCCATCACCTTACGGTTTTTCAAGTAGGCTAACGAGAACGCTATAATACCCGCAATAGCAAAGAGATACCAGTGGTGGAGTATTCTGAATACCCACTCCAGGATATCAATACCCGAACTCTCCTCTTCGATGAGCGGCGAAGGCTGTACGGGCTGCTGTTGTTGTGCTGCCTGCTGTTGTTGCAGGACTTGTTCTTCTTGTGTCATATCTGAATGTATCTAAATTTACGCGATTGAATGAATAGAAGTGACCTAATTCCAAACACCTGGTATATAATTCAATACCGTGATGAGCAGCGATACCGAACTGGTTATCAGGCCCAAGAAGCCACTATAGCTGGGCTGTTTGTAGAAGCTTCCGCTATCACGGCTGACATATATCAGGTCGTTGGGATAGACATAATAATATTTGGAATCAATGATGGAATTGGTACGAATATCAAACTCCAGCACCTCTGGTTCATCATTGCCATGTGGGCGTATGATACGCACATGGCGTCTGTCGCCCGAGTTCATCAGGTCACCCGTCATTGCTAAGGCTTGGAATATCGTTAGGCGCTCCTTATAAATAGAATAGGTACCCGAGTTGGCATCACCCAATACGGTGAACTGCTTGTTGTACATCGCCAATTTGACATCCGCATCGGGTATAATCTCGCGCATGGCTTGGCGGAGCGTATCCTGTGCCTCCAACTCGGTTAGTCCCTCCAGTTTGATAGGGGGCAAGAAGGGTATATCCACCGTACCATCCGAATAGATACGATAGGAGTTGGCATATTGTCCACCAGCCGATGAGTTAGCCGACATGGTCTTGGCAATAGTCTCATCCATAGTTATGACGCGATAGATGACTTCGTCATTCACCTGCAATCGGTAGGGTTCGTAGGGCACAGAATCGTACTGCGGCAAGTCCTCACGCTCCTGCAAGAGTCCTACCTGACGATAGCCATAGCAACCCGACAGTAGAAACGCCATGCAAGTGATCAATGCTATATGTAGTATATTGTATTTCATATCCTTATGCTATTTACTGGTTCCTCCATTCTGATTTTGTTGCCTATTCGCTGCATCGACTATACGTACCACCAATCCATATACAAAACCGCCAAACGCCAGTGTAGTAGCCACCACGCTAATCGAAGTGGTCACCGAGTTGATACCAAAGCTCTGTCCCTTGATGCGTTGTATATAGATCACATCATTGGGTTCGATATAGTAGAACTCAGAGTTGATAATGTCCTTAGAGCGCACATCAAACTCCTTGACCAATGTCGCACCTTCTTTCTCGCGCACGATACGCACCTTGCTTCTGTCGCCAAAGTCGCCTATGTCGCCTGCCATGGCCAGGGCCTCAAAGATGGTCACTTTCTCCTTCTGGATATTGAAGGTTCCGCTACCTCTGTCACTAATCACGCTGAACGAACGACGAACAATCTTCACCTCTACGGACATCATCTGATAGTCGCCATAGCTCTTGATGAAGCTGCTCAGTTCCTCCTCCAATATGCGTTTGACACCGCGGGTAGTCATGCCACGTACCGGCACACGACCTACCATAGGGAAGTCGATACAGCCGTCCTCTTGCACCAGATAGGTATAGAGGTCATAGCTACCGCCTACTCCACCTGCGCCCTGCATCATCTGCATACCAATGGTTCCGCTGGAGGAATTGAACATCTTATCCACGCGTTCATCCACCGAATAGACATAGATATACAACCTATCGCCTATTCGCAACTCATAGTCCTCATATGACACAGTGTCGGCATAGTGAGGGATATGATTTTTTCCAGGTTCCTGCATGAGGTTCACGCGTTTGCTGGTCACGCATGATGCCATCAGCAGCGGAAGGATGAATATCAATAGTTTCCTACAATTCATAATTCTTAATTCAAAATTCTTAATTCTCAATTACCCATTATCGTTTCTCATCCCAACCAAATGGGTGTGGTGCCAAAGGTAGTTTCGCCAATGGGTGATAGTCACCCACGAGGCCTACAGGATCGGCATGACGGATGGCACTCACGATCTCAATACTGGGGCGCGCCTCCGATATGCGGAAACCATTGCCTGCCAATATCTGGCGATAGCTCTCGTTGTGCAACTCCGTGAAGCCCTGGCTAAACTCAAACTCCTCGCCATCGATAGAGAGGGTGCGGTAGGTCTTCTTCTCGCCTTCTACCGCGTTGGCAGGCAGACAGACGGCATTGATGCTCAAGAAGTAACGCACACGGGCACGCTTCAGTTGCAAGTAGCCCGCTACACGGTCGAACGACATCACATGCACGATATTCTGCTCCACCTCGCCAAAGAGCCATTGCAGCATATCGTAGAAGTGCACACCGATATTCGTAGCTATACCGCCCGCCTTGTGTACATTGCCCTTCCACGAGCTGTAGTACCACTTGCCACGGCTGGTGATATAGGTCAAGTCCACATCGTAGATCTTGTCTTGTGGCCCTTCCTCTATCTTCTTCTTGAGGGCAACGATGCGGTCGTGCAGACGCAACTGCAGAATGGTATAGGCTTTGTGACCCGTCTCTTGCTCCAGTTCGACAAGGTTGTCGATATTGTATGGATTGAGTACCAATGGTTTCTCGCAGATCACATCACAACCCAGGCGCAAACCATAGCGGATGAAGGCATCGTGCGTATAGTTAGGCGTACAGATACTCATCCACGACAGGGGATTGTCCGAGCGCATCTGCTTGGAGCAGAAACGGTCAAACTGCTCATGCTCAGTAAAAAAGGAGCAATCCGGAAAACTGCTATCCAAGCGACCTACCGAGTCAAACTTGTCATACGCCACCATCAGGTTGTTGCCTGTCTCGGCGATGGCCTTGATATGGCGCGGTGCTATATATCCAGCTGCACCTATGAGGGCAAAATTCTTGGGTTGGTTCATATCTTATTGCTTGGTTATTCCGTCACGTTCCAAGAGTGCGTCAATCGAAGGTTCACCACCGCGGAAGGCGCGATACAATTCCATTGGTTTAGCGGTACCACCGCGCTCCAAGATATGTTTGCGGAACAAGTCGGCTGATTTCTTATCAAAGATAGTACCTGTTTT
Organism: Paludibacteraceae bacterium; assembly: GCA_045654945.1. GTDB lineage: Bacteria > Bacteroidota > Bacteroidia > Bacteroidales > Paludibacteraceae > Colicola. The sequence continues at coordinate 21,026 of JAZOOG010000008.1, read as the reverse complement.
GGCTTTGGCTGCTTTGAACACCGAATACGCATCTGCATCCAACAACTCAGACCACTTATAGCTGTAGTAACCAGCTGCATAGCCACCTGAGAAGATATGGGTGAACGCAAACTCCATCTGGGTACCAGCTACCAATGGCAATACTTGTACACAAGCCATCGCCTTATCGCCAAAACGGATCACTGCCTCTTGCGCGGTCAACGCCTCTGGCACAGCAAATGGCTCGGTGAGTGTATGCCATGCCATATCCAGGTAGCCGAAGCTGAGTTGGCGCACACATGCGTATGCAGCGTGGTAGGTAGCCGCTTTCTGTATCTTGTCCACCAAGTCTTGTGGAATCACTTCGCCTGTCTCATAGTGCTTAGCAAAGGTGTCGAGAAACTCTTTCTCAGAGAGGAAGTTCTCGTTGAATTGGCTTGGCAACTCCACGAAGTCGCGTGGCACATTGGTACCGTTTTGCGCAGCATATTGGCATTGGGTGAGCATACCGTGCAGACCATGACCAAACTCGTGCAAGAAGGTCTCTACCTCATCGTATGAGAACAAGGCAGGCTTACTGTCTGTTGCACGGGTGAAGTTCATCACGTTCACCACATGAGGGCGCACGTTCTCCTTGCCCAGCATGTATTGCTCTTGGAAGTTGTTCATCCATGCGCCACCGCGTTTACCCTCGCGTGGGTGGAAGTCTGCGTAATATACTGCGAGGAAGTTGCCCTTGGCGTCAAACACCTCGTATGCAGTCACCTCTGGGTGATATACTTGGATGTTCTTATTCTCTTTGAAGCTGATACCATAGAGGCGTTTTGCCAGACCGAACACGCCTTCTACTACGTTCTCCTTCTTGAAGTAAGGACGGAGCAGATCGTCTGAGATAGCGTATTTCTCCTCCTTGAGTAGCTTAGAGTAGAAGCTCCAGTCCCATGGTTGGAGGGTAGCGTAGAAGCCTTTGTCTTTGGCGAATGCTTGCAGTTCAGCCACTTCTTGTTTGGCTACAGGCATATAGCTGTCGCGCAGTTGGTCGAGGAAGTTCATCACGTTCTCCTTGCTCTCAGCGCAAGTCTTGGTGAGGGATTTGTCGGCGTGGCAAGCCTTCTCAAAGAGTTGTGCCAACGCCAGACGGGTGTTCACGATGTCCATGATAACCTGTGTGTTATCATACTCGCCACCTATACAACGGCTGTTGTATGCGGTATAGATCTCGCGACGGAGGTTACGATTTTGGCAGTCCTCCATGATAGGCAGATAGGTAGTTGGCTTGAGGTCCAATAGCCAGCCTTCCATGCCTTTCTTCTCGGCGTTAGCCTTCAGCATAGCCTTGGTGTCATCGTTCAGACCTGCCAGGTCTGCCTCCTTGGTGATGAGCATGGTCCATGCGTTGGTGGCCTTCAGCACATTTTGTCCGTACACCAGCGTGAGTTGCGACAGTTTAGCGCTGAGTTCTTTGTACACTTGCTTTTGCTCGGCATTGAGGTTAGCACCGTTGTTGGCAAATGACTCATAGATATCCTCCAGCAGCTTCATTTGTGCTGCGTTGAGTTTCAGTTTGTCCTTTTGGTCATAAACGGCTTTGATACGTTTGAAGAGTCCCTCGTTGAGGCGGATGGTAGCCGAATACTCCGACATCTTTGGCGAGAGTTCCATAGCGATGGCTTGCAGCTCATCGTTGGTCTCAGCCGAGGTCAGGTTATAGAAGCAACCTGCTACTACAGAGAGTAGTTCGCCCGACTTCTCGTATGCCTCGATGGTGTTCTTGAAGGTAGGCGCAGCAGGGTTATTCACGATGGCGTCTATCTCTGCGAGTCCTTGTTTGATACCCTCCTCAAAAGCAGGCATGTAGTGCTCTGGCTTAATGTCGTTGAATGGATAGGTCTTGTGTGGAGTCTTCCACTCGTTGTAGTGGAAGAATGGGTTGGCACTTGCCAACAGACTTACTGCTAATGCAGCCATAGTAATCATTGATTTTTTCATATTGCTTGTTATTAAATTTCTTTTCTAACTAGTTGGGCTATTCGTACTATTCATATTAGTCGTACTGTCAGCACTTGTTACAACTGTATCTCGCCGAAGTATTCGGGCAGGTGAAACGCCGGTGCCTCTGCCTCGATCGGGTTCCACGAGGCATAGTGCTTCATCGGAGTTTTGTCGCCACACTTATAAAAATTCGCGCGACGCGCGTGCTCGCGCGCGCAATTATATTCTATCAAGGCGAGAGGTATCGCCACCAACAGTGACCAATGAGCAGCGCAGAGTTGCACAGGCCAACGCTTGATGCTGTGCAGTTGCGCTGAACTGAGGCGCACCACATCCTCTTTGCGTGACTTGCGGTGTGAGGCATTGCATACGCCTGCGGCGTTGAACTCAAAGTTCCAGTAGCGTGTGTTATCCGCATTGCCGATAAACATCTCCACGCAGGCGTCTTCGTTCACCGCTTGCAGGTCCTCGGTCTTGGTCGCCAAGGGTACTTCACCTTTCACCTCAAAGCGCACATAGAGCATCTCGTCCGTATGTGCCAAGGTAAATACCGTTTCAGGCGCAGCAGGATATTGCGCTTTCCAGTTCAGCGTATCTATGACGCCTGCCACGGGCATAGCAGCCATTCGTTGGTCTATTTTCGCCAACGACAGGCCTTGCCAATCCGCTTGATATATCGATTTTGTTCTCTTCATACCTTTCACCTTTAACCTCTAACCTTATAACCTTAATTCCTTCAACCTTAACCCTTCATTCCTTCAACCTTCACTCTCTCCTCCCCTTTCAGGGGGAGGTCGGGAGGGGGCTTCCTTCAACCTTCAATCATTTCCCCCCGCGTAGCAGGTTGATGGAGCCCGATAACTGATACACACCTATCAAGGCCTCGTCCTGCTTCTTCAGTCGGCTATTATAGACGGGTTTTATCGTATATTTCGCATTCTCATCGGCATCCGTACCCAAGGCGCGTATCACATAGAAGTAGGCACCTTCGGCAGCGGGTCGCCCACCTATAGTACCATCCCATCCTTTGGCAGGATCGCTCCATTCGTACACCAAATGTCCCCAGCGGTTATATACCCAGCAGTGGAACTCCTTCAGCGAGCGATATACCACGCGAAACTCATCGTTCGCGCCATCGCCGTTCGGCGTAAACACATTAGGCACTCGCAACATGGATTCGCTCACCGATACCTCTATCTCCGTGGAGTCCAACTGGCAGTCACTATTGCTCACCACCACTACTACGCGGTAGCGCCCTTTCTCCATAAAGGTATAGCGGTGTTCCGCATCGCTGCGCGTGAGCAGCAGGTCGCTACCTTTGTACAGTTTCCACTGATAGTATTCGGCATTCAGTCCGTTGGCTTTGAATAGTATCTCCAGCGGGGCGGACATATTCTCTCGGTCATCGGGTGCGTAAGGACGACTCACCTCGTTGCTCGATTCGCCTTGTTGTCCACGGGTGGTGGTTAAGGCCATCGGGTTGGCTTTGAGTGCTATGGGCTCATATACGGGCGAGTGCAACGTATCCGCTGCTATGCCCAATTGCTCTGCCAGCAGGTCGCAGATGGCATAGTCCGTAGCCACAGGCGATGCAGCCACCGTCATTTGCAGTTCAAACGCCATTTCGGTTATGGCCACCGAATCCACCCACATCTCCGTGTCGTGGCTCCACATCGCGTCCATATGCTCCACGCGACACATGCGGGTCACAGCAGTTTGCTTGCCATTCAGGCGGGTATATACCATCTCGGGTACTTCGCCCGTCAGATGCAGTAGCGTGTTCTCGCAGGTCTGCTCGGCCTCTATCTGCGATATGGCGGGGCGCAGTTGCTCATAGTCGAATACCCAAAACACATCGCGTTCCGCGCCTACCTTGACCATATAGCCCTCGCCGTGCTCGGGATAGAAGTAGTCGGTTCCCGTCTGTACAGGAGTGATCGTATCGGGCAGGCGGTACCAGTCCACCTCGCCTACGGTAGTTAGGGTTTTTAATTCGGGTGTTGAAGTAAATACCAATAGGGTATCGCCATCATTGGTCAGTAGCGTCGCTTTTCCCACGCACTCAATATGCAGTGCATAGCTGTAACTACTCACCAGCAACACAATTGCCAGCACAACTCGCCTTATCGCCCTATTGCCAATAGCCAATAGCCAATCACCCATTGCCAATCTCCTCATCGCCTATTTATTCACTTGGTATTTGGTCACGCCGTTCTCAAAGAAGTCCACGATCTGCTTGGCTGCAGCGATGCCGGCATTTATATTGGCTTCTGCCGTTTGCGCGCCCATCTTCTTAGGTGTAGAGAAATAGCGTGCGTCAAACAGTTCGGTCATCTTCTGGTCAGCCGCAGGCATGATGTCGGTCACGTAGCGGAAGTCTTTTCTGCCCAACATGAATTGGATCAGTTCGTCCTCGTTGATCACCTCTTTGCGCGCAGTATTCACCAGTACCGCACCCTGTGGCATATGGCTCAGCAGGGCAAAATTGATGCTACCTTTGGTCTCAGGTGTAGCGGGTATATGCAGGCTCACCACGTGGCATGTAGCGTACAGTTCTTCTGCCGTATGCACAGGTGTCACGCCTTCGGCCAGCATCACCTCATCGGGGCAGTAGGCATCATAGGCATATATCTCCATGCCAAATCCCTTGGCTATGCGTGCCACATTGCGTCCCACATTGCCAAAGGCGTGGATACCCAATTTCTTATCTTTCAGCTCCGTGCCACTGGTGCCGTTGTACATATTGCGCACAGCCATCACCATCAAGCCCAGCGCCAATTCGGCTACGGCGTTGGCGTTCTGACCCGGCGTATTCATAGCCACCACTTGGTGCGCAGTAGCGGCTGCCAGGTCTATATTGTCGTATCCAGCGCCTGCACGAACCACGATCTTCAGCTGTTTGGCAGCATCCAACACCTCTGCATCCACATTATCCGATCGGATAATGAGTGCATCTGCATCTGCCACAGCATCCAACAACTGTTGTTTAGCGGTGTATTTCTCGAGCACTGCCAATTCATAACCAGCTTGCTCCACTACCTCACGAATACCATCTACTGCCACTTTGGCAAAGGGTTTCTCTGTTGCAATTAGTACTTTCATGCGTTTAACCAATGATGTGTATAATATTGTTTTTTCTGTTACTTTTCTTTCTGCCGTATTTCTAAAAAAATTTTCCATACCGCCCAAATTTTACACTTTAGCGCGCAAAGGTACTAAAAATTTCTGACATACACAAATAAAAACGCAAAAAGATAGATTTTACCCAAATTAATTTGCATATCTGCAAAAAAAGTTGTACCTTTGCCGACTGAATGACACAGGCGATATTCATAGCCATCATAGCCATAGCAGCAGCACTGCTGTTGCTTTGTGTGCGTGTGTTGCTCAAGAGGGGCGGCAAGTTCAGTAGCGAACATATCTCTGAGAACAAACGCATGCGCCAAGATGGCATCCATTGTGCCACTTCGCAAGACCGAGAAACGCGCCGAAAAGCCCTCAAGAAACTCAATATAAAGGATTTTTAAATACGTATGCACAATAGATTTTCATCACAGATTTTCATTCTCCTCACAGTACTGGTGGCCCTCAGCTCATGTAGCATCAATGCGCGCATCAAGAAGGCCGACCGCAAGTATGCCATAGGCGAATACTACGAAGCGGGCGAGATGTATCGCCAGATATACCGTCGCATTCCGAGCAAGGATAAGCGTCTGCGCGCGCACGTGGCCTTCCAGCAAGGCGAGAGTTACCGTATTCTCAACAACTCGCGCGCCGCTTCGGCCTACAAGAACGCCATCAAGTACCACTACCCCGACTCTATCATGTATCTCCACTATGCTCAGGTGCTGCAGTACCAGGGCAAGTACAAAGATGCCATCAAGCAGTACGACATCTATCTGGCCACCTACCCTACCGACTATGTGGCGCAGGCGGGCAAATACGGATGTATGCAGACGGAGCAGTGGAAGAAGCAGCCATCGCGCTACAAGGTGGCTTTAGCCAAGGAGTTCAACGAGAAGCGCACCTCCAATTTTGCACCAGCTTTCATGACAGAGGATGGCGATGCCCTGGTCTTCACCTCCAACCGTCAAGAGAAGTCTACCGATAAGAAGAAGAAACTGCGCACTTCCCCTGTCACCGGAGCGGCCACCTTCAATCTCTACTCCACCCGCAAGAACGCGGCTGGCGAATGGGAGGACATCATGCTCTGCGAGGGACTGTATCAAGAGCCTGAGGACAATACCGAGGAGGAGGGTGGTAGTGCCAAGACCAGTTCTGCGGAGCTGGGCGTATGCTGTTTCTCACCCGATGGCAAGACCATGTATTTCACCTACTCTTGCCCCATCAACGGTCAGGACCTCGGTGCCAAGATCTATACCTCCACCCGTGCCAGTGGCGAGTGGGGCGAGGGACAGGAGCTCAAGCTCTATGCCGACAGCAGCATCACGGTGGGACACCCTACGCTCAATGCCTACGGCGATACCCTCTATTTCGTGAGCGATGCGCCAGGTGGCTATGGTGGCAAGGATATCTATATGGCTATCCTCGATGGTAGCGATTGGACGGACATCCAGAACTTAGGACCGCAGATCAACACCGCCGATGACGAACTCTATCCCCATTTCCGTGCCGATGGCAGACTCTATTTTGCTTCCAAAGGTCACCCTGGCTATGGCGGTCTGGATCTCTTCTATGCCGTGCGTCGCGATTCGGTATGGGATTTGTTCAATATGGGTGCACCTTTCAACTCCGCCAACGATGATTTTGGCATCACCTTTGCGGGTGTTACCGAGCAGGGTTTCTTCTCGTCCAACCGCGGACAGAAGCGCGGCTATGACCAGATCTATTCGTTCTATCTGCCCGAGATGGAGTTTATCGTAGAGGGTACTATCATGGATAATAATAGCGAACCTTTGGGCGATGCCCATATCCGTTTGGTGGGCGACGATGGCACCAATGTCAAGGCACAGATTCGCCGCGATGGCACCTATCGCCTCAAACTCAACAAGGACACCCGCTATGTCATGTTGGCCACCGCTCGCGGCTACCTCAACCAGAAGCAACAGCTCGTCACGATGGGGCTCAACGATAGCCATACCTATCAACAGGATTTCAGTTTAGCACCTATCTCCAAACCAGTCAAGATGGGCAATATCTTCTTCAAGTTCGGTAGTTGGGAACTCACCGCGGACTCCGAGGACGGTATGCAGGCCCTGGTGAAACTGCTCAACGATAACCCGAATATCACCATCGAGATGGCAGCGCATACCGATATGGTTGGCAATAATGCAGCCAATCAGGAGCTCTCGCTCAAGCGTGCACAGTCGGTAGTGAATTACCTTATCCAACACGGCATTGAGCAAGCCCGCCTCACGCCTGTGGGCTATGGCGAGGAGAAGCCGGTGGTGGTGGATGAGGCCTTGCATAAGCAATATAGTTTCCTGCCCAAGGATCAGGTCTTGGACGAGGCGTTCATCGCTACCCTATCGGCCGACAAGCAGGAGATTTGCAACTCGCTGAACCGTCGCACCGAGTTCCGCGTACTCAAAACAACGTATAACCTGTATTAGGTGGAAGACAGCATTCTAATGTCCCACGGATCAACACAGATGAGCACGGATGTATAGAACAATCAGTGTAGATCAGTGATATCAGTGGGAATATAATCTCCCACGGACGAGCACAGATGAGCACAAATGCATAGGACAATCAGTGTAAATCAGTGATATCAGTGGGAATATATTGCCCCACAGATGAACACAGATAGACATAGATGCGTGGGAAATCGATAATGAATGTGAATACATAGCACATGACTGAAAAAGAAATAACATATCAAATTCGCGGTGCGATATATGACACCTATAATGCCTTGGGACCTGGTTTATTAGAATCGGTCTATGAAGAAGCTTTAATCTATTTTATACAAAAACGAGGATTGCTCGTGGAACGACAAGTTGAGGTTCCTATTGTATTGGATAATATAATATTAGCGACACCATTACGTTTAGATTTATTAGTAGAAAAGTGTATCATCGTTGAAATAAAGTCAGTATCCGAAATGAAAGACTTGTTTCATAAACAAATTTTGACTTATTTGAAATTAACAAATTTACATAGAGGTATCTTAGTTAATTTTAATACTGATGATATTCATTATTCTATGTGGAATAAAGTTAACGGATATATAGAAGAGGATCAGTGCTAATCAGTGGGAAATAATGTCCCACAGATCAACACAGATAGACACAGATACATAGGAGAAGAAACAACTAATAGTACATTGGATGATATTACAACAACAACGAACATGAAACAATATCACGAACTTTGCCAGCGCGTTTTGCGCGAGGGAACGGAGAAGCACGACCGCACAGGTACAGGCACATTGTCAGTCTTTGGTCACCAGATGCGTTTTAACCTGGAAGAGGGATTCCCCTTGCTGACGACCAAGAAGCTACACCTCAAGTCTATCATCTACGAATTGCTATGGTTTCTGCGTGGCGATACCAATGTCAAATACCTGCAGGAGCATGGTGTGCGTATTTGGAACGAGTGGGCAGACGCGGATGGCGAATTGGGTCCTGTGTATGGCCACCAATGGCGTTCCTGGCCCGATTACCAAGGCGGTCATATCGACCAGATAGCGCAACTCGTGGAGCAAATCAAACATAATCCCGACTCGCGTCGCCATATCGTGAGTGCATGGAATGTGGCAGAAGTCAACAGCATGGCTTTGCCACCTTGCCATACCTTGTTTCAGTTCTATGTGGCAGATGGCCGATTGTCGCTGCAACTCTATCAACGCTCAGCGGATATCTTCTTGGGGGTACCATTCAATATCGCATCGTATGCGCTCTTGCTGCAGATGATGGCACAAGTGACGGGCTTGAAGGCAGGCGACTTTGTACACACTTTTGGCGATGCACATATCTATCTCAACCATATTGAGCAGGTTCAGCTGCAGCTCACCCGTGAACTCCGCCCACTGCCTAAGATGCTTATCAACCCCGATGTGAAGGACTTGTTCGACTTCAAGTTTGAGGACTTCACCCTTGTTGATTACGATCCGCATCCCCATATCGCTGGCGTAGTAGCGGTGTAGAGGTTAGAGGCTAAAGGTTAAAGGCTAGAGGTTAGAGGCGCCCAATCGCCAATAGCCAATCACCAATCACCAATCACCAATAGCCAATTAAACAAATGAAAAATATGCCCGAGATACTCCTCCATTACATTTGGCAGCAACGCTTATGGGCGGATACACCGCAGGCTACCACGGATGGGGTGGCAGTGGAGATATTGTCGGTAGGTCAGCACAACCGCGATGCAGGTCCCGACTTCAGCCATGCGCATCTGCGCATCGGTACGCAGGAGTGGGTGGGCAATGTGGAGATGCACATACGCGCATCGGACTGGCGTCATCATCGCCATCACACCAATCCCGCCTACGACAATGTAATCCTGCATATCGTATGCGAAGCAGACGAACCTACTTATAACTCGCGCGGTGAACAAATACCCCAATGCGTTCTACGCTATCCGCATAATCAGGACTATCTCTCGCAACTCTTTTCTGCGGCACAGCAGATGGATTCTGCATGGGCCACTATCCCTTGTCATCAGGCTTTGTTGCGCCATGCAGCGCTGCTCACACAGGGTTGGCGCGATGCCCTGCTACTCCAACGCATGCAATGTCGCCAAGAGGGTATTCAGCAACTATTAGCTATCACCAAACAGAATTGGGCAGAGGCGTTCTATATCACCTTGGCGCATAATTTTGGCTTTCACACCAATAGCCTACCGTTCGAGACGTTGGCTTTGCAAACGCCTCTCTCCTATCTACTCAAACACCGCGACAGCCTTTTTCAGATCACGGCTATGCTGCTCGGGCAATCGGGCCTACTCACAGAGCAGACGGTTCGCTCCGACGAGGAGGGAGCATTGTTGCGCGAGTATCGTTTTCTGCAGAGAAAATTCAACCTCCAGCCCATCGATGCTGTGATGTGGAAGCGCGGGCGACTGCGTCCGCAGAACGCTCCTGAGAGGCGCATACGACAGTTTGCTCAGCTCATCTGCCAGTCTGAGTGGCTCTTCTCGCAGATGCTGCAGCAGTCCACGGTCAATGACCTGCGCCAGTTGCTATGCCCGCAGCCGATGGCGTTGCCATCGCTGATCAGCCCACCTCCGGCTATGGGTAAGAAATCGATAGATATATTGCTCATCAATACGCTATTGCCTTATCGCTATGCCTATGCTTTGGCGCACAGCGATGAGCAAGGTGCAGCGATGGCATTATCGCTGATGCAAGAGATACCTGCGGAGGATAATACGATCATCCGCCAATGGCGATTACTAGGGCAGCAGGTGAACTCGGCCGCGGATACGCAGGCACTGATCCATCTGTATCAGCACTATTGCCAGAACGAGCGTTGTATCCACTGCGAAGTGGGTCAACAGGTCTTCCTGCTCAATCACATTTCGTGAGTGATTGCTCAAACGAATGTGAGATAATAAATGTCCCACAGATCTCACAGATATACACAAATACATAGAATAATCAGTGAAAATCAGTGCTAATCAGTGGGAATATATTGTCCCACGGGTGTCTGCCTTTGGCTCAATCCTTTCGCTTGGTATATACCGCGAAGGTATGCGCATACGCATTCTTCTCATCCGCTTCGTGACGCTCCTCGCTGATGCATTGCCAGATAGCAGGGTCTATCTCAGGGAAGAAGGTGTCCGCATCCTCCCAGCTGTGGTGAATATGCGTGATATACAGTCTATCCACCAACGGCATAAACTGGCGATACACCTGTCCACCACCGATGATGAAGACCTGCTCATCTGCGCCGAGCATCTCCATCAGTTCGGGTATGGAGTGCGCCACTTCCGTCTGGTCATACGTGAAATCGCTCTGCTGGGTCAACACGATATTGCGTCGATTAGGCAGTGGACGCTTAGGCAGCGAGAGGAAAGTCTTTTTACCCATCACCACGGTGCTACCACTGGTCTGACGCTTGAAGTACTGCAGGTCGTTGGGCAAATGACAGAGCAAATCACCTGCTCTGCCGATAGCATTATTTTCGGCTATTGCTACTATGAGAGATAACATGTTTGTGGGTGTTATAGTGTATGGTGTATAGTGTATGGTGTATAGGATGGAGTTATACATACCCCGACAGGTGGAGGAACTGCGATACGATGCGTTTCCACGCGGTGCGTGGTTTGTTGTTGATATATGCCTCCAGCAGTTTGGTCTCGCTGGTTTGTGGCAGGATATAGTAATCGGCTATCGCCGCAGGGATAAAGCACGAGAAGCCCTCTTGCAGTTCCACCACATCTTGTGTACTGCGGATACGAATAGCGCACGAGCCACGCATGCAGGCGATGATCACAAACGAATCGTAGTGAATCATATTGCGGTGTAGCGGATTATTGAGCGACAACACACGCACGCTGAAGTGTTCGGTATCCAGGCATGGGTTAGCCATATCGATATTCTCTTGGTAGGCACTACGATATTCATCGTACACCGTATAATCCAGTGCCTGCGCTGCCAGTTCGGTATGCAGTTCGCGGGGTTGACCATTCAGGTCCAAGCGTCCGTGGTCGTAGATGCGATAGGTGATATCCGATGTCTGTTGCACTTCCGCCAGTAGCACACCTTTGCCTATGGCGTGTATACGCCCTGCGGGCAGGTAGAACACGTCACCTGCGTGTACTTCGTGTTTGGCCAGTGCATCCATGATGGTACCGTCTGCCACTTTGCGTGCATATTCCTCGGGGGTGAGTTGCTCTTTGAAACCCGCGTAGATATACGACTCGGGTTGTGCGTTGATGACGTACCACATCTCCGATTTGCCGCGTTGGCTATGCATACGGTGTGCCATTTGGTCATCGGGGTGTACCTGAACGCTGAGGTCGTCTGCAGTGTCGATGAACTTCAGCAGAATAGGCAGTTGGTTATTATGTTGCTCTGCCACTATCTTGCCGAGCATGGCTTCGGGCATCTTGCGTATCACTTCTGTCAGGGTGTAGCCTGCCCATGTGCCGTTAGCAACCACGGATGGCGAGGTAGGCACTGCCGACACCTCCCAACTCTCGCCGATATGGTTTTGCAGGGGCAACTCTTTCCATGCGGTCAGGTCGAGACTACCCCACACCTTGGTGTGGAGGTTAGGTTCGAAGAGCATGGGGTAAAGCTTGGTGCGTTGTGTCTCGATCACACAGCCCATGGCGAGCATACGCACGTCGGTGATGGCGTGCAGTTCGTATGACTTGAGGTGCTCTACGAACACGAAGTCATCTTTCTTGCATCGGTTCACCTCTTTGCCAATGGTTATTTCTATCTCTCCTTCGAGTACATAGAAGAGGTCCTGCAGGTCGGGGTGGATATGTTTGGCACTGCGGTCACCGGCTTTGAGTTCGAGCACTGCCACCTGCGTGATGCTGCATCCGCTCTCGTTGGCGGAGAGTAGTACGCGCTTGAGTCCCATCTCGTAGGACGTCGCCAATGGCGTTATGTCTATGGTACTTCGTTTCATGTATTTTTAATTTAGACCTCAATTATGCCTGCAAAGGTACAAAAAAGTTTTGAATTACGCAAATTCTTTTAGGAAATGAGGTTATGTTCTCAACAATGACAACAATATTACTACGAGGATTGTATCAATTGTTGGTTACTTAATAGTTATTATTGTTGATTTTGTTGATTTTGTTGATTAATTGTCTATATTGTTGACTGTAGTTTGCCTGTATGGATTGATTACTTGCACTCGGTGTACAATATCTCCACGATGCGTTCAGCAGCATGCCCATCCCAGAGCGGCGGAATACACCCCTGTTGCCATTCACCTGCGAATAGTATATCCAGAGCTGGCTTGATAGCATTCGGGTTAGTACCGATGAGTCGATTAGTACCTATGGTACATGTCTCTGGTCGCTCTGTGTTATCACGCAGGGTGATGCATGGCACGCCCATCACGGTGGTCTCCTCGGTGATACCGCCCGAGTCTGTCACAACCACCTTGGCATGCTCGACCAGATAGTTAAATTCCAGATAACCCATTGGATCTACAATATGCAGATTAGGGAAGATGCTGTGTAGCTGCTCCTCGTTACCCCATAAATTGTAGAACAGTTTGGCAGTGCGTGGGTGGATAGGGAAGATGATTGGCAGGCCATGCACATTGGTGATGATCTGCTCCATGAGTGCTTTGAGATGGTTTTCCTCGTCCACATTGGCAGGACGGTGCATGGTCATCACCACATAGTTGTTATCCTGCAATTCCAGCTCATCATATACAGCAGGACGACGGAATCGTGCGCGGTTAGCGAGCAGGGTGTCGATCATCACATTACCGACGAACCATATACGTTGTGGTGTCCGAGGAAATGTGTACATTTCCTCTGCAAGCCTATCCCCAACCCTTCCCTGAAGGGAAGGGAGTTTTTCTTCGGCATCAAAGTCCTTCCCTGCAGGGAAGGATTTAGGATAGGCTTGTAGTTCACATCCCTGCAACAGCAGGTTCTTATTCGCCACTTCGCTGGTGGTGAACATATAGTCGGCGAGGGAGTCGGTGACCATACGGTTGATTTCTTCGGGCATGCTGAGGTCCCAACTGCGGATGCCAGCTTCTACGTGGCATACGCGGGTGTTGAGTTTCTTGGCCACGATGGAGCAAGCCATGGTGCTGGTGACATCGCCTACAACGAGAACGATGTCGGTGGGGTTAGCCATGAGGTCACGTTCGAAGGCCACCATGATGTTGGCGGTCTGTTCGGCTTGTGTGCCACCGCCACAACCGAGGTTGACGTTGGGCATAGGTATGCCGAGTTCCTCAAAGAAGGTGTCGGACATATTCTTGTCATAGTGCTGACCAGTATGCACGAGACGGTAGTGAATGTCTTTGCCCGTTTGTGCAGCCGCTTGAATGGCTTTGATAAGTGGCGCAATCTTCATGAAGTTAGGTCGTGCGCCTGCGATAAGGGTGATATGCATATCTATATTATTTTAATTATTTCTTTAACAAAAAGAGTTTTTTTCTTTATACAAAAATACGCTCGTTACACTCGCTACAAAAATATACAAAAATATTTTATAGCATTATATCGGCAGTCCGATGTCGTTGCACTCCACCTATCGTGGCTAAACTATCTGTCTGCTGCTCAAATACATTTGGCATCATCCAACTATTTTATCCACTCATGCTGCACTATCGTGCATCATTACTACCATAATTTCAAATGTTCTTCGAACAAATACTATGTTCACAGCCAATGGCTGATTTATATGATGACAGCCCGACTTTGTCTGGCTGATATACATGAGATACAGTCTGACGTAGCCGACTGAACTCATTGATTAGCCAACGGCTATAATCGTTGAAACATTATTTTATTATGCTTAGAGACCATTTATGGTCGAATGATAGTAGGATAGTATTGGGCTACAAAGCTTGCTTTAGGAGCTGAATAACAGACTGCTATCATAGTTGCGAGCATCGTGAGTAACAAGCATAATAAAATATCTTCATCTTATTTTTAATTATTTTTGTAGCAAGCGAAGCGTAGCGTATTTTTGTTTCAAAATAATCGCAACAGCACTAATTGTCATTATATATATAATCGTGCCTATAACCAATAGCCAATAGCCCATACCCAATACCCAATCACCTAAAATATAATTACAATGATATTTATCGCCGTTTTTGGCGGTTAAATATAACTACAATTATATTTTTGCCGAGAATACGTATCACTTAAACTGTGCCCAAAAGGCATCGTTCTTTTGGTTGTCGCGGGTTTGCTGTTGAGTATCGGGATAGTTCTCAATAAACCATGTGAGGAACATAGCATAGTCAATCTTCTCGCTGAGCATTTTCTCGCGGCGTTGCGCACAGATCTCTTTACGATTAGGTATGGCAAGCCATTTTGCAATCGAATTATAGAATCCCTCAACATCAGCTGTCTTATGACCATATCCAAGGCTATAATGAATTTCATCTGGCACATGTTTATCCACAACAGGTATATACCCATCTTTACGTGGCGTATAATCAGTGGGGGCTTCCAATTCATGTAGATAAGATAGTCTTCCTACAAAATCATTGAATCGCACGAATGGTGTTCCCAACACACCCGCCTCAGCAGCCATCGTTTGGCTATCGCCGATGTAGAGCGAAGCAAAAGCCATCACATGGTGCATGTCAAGCGGATTGATACGAATGCGATATGGTTCAAATTGTGGCTCCAATTCACGCTCGGAAGTGATATATATTTGTCCATAAGGTTTCAACATATTTACTACATGTTCAGCAATTTGCGCATTCATACCATGTATTCCTACATCATGGTGAGCGGTTAATTGAGCAAATCGAATTACAAAATAAGTTTTGCTGGTATCAATACCATATTTCTCCACTATTTCCTTGTTAGGTGTAAATTGGTTAGGATGGATATATCCTAATTCTTGATATGACGGATAGCCTATCTTCTTGCTTTCCCATTTCCATGCGCTGCAACATTGGGGACCTAACAACCCTGTATATATTGGGAAGAACATTTTAGCATACAACGCTATAGCCTCTCCATCATCTTCGTAGCATTCAAATGCTGGTATACGAAGTATCTTACCAACAACAGCCAATACCCCATCAGAACCCACCAGCATATCTGGTTTTTCTTTGCGCGCAATATGAAGAACCTCAATGATTTTTTCAATCAAAAAGATGGCTAATCCAAACATGCCCCATTTCTTAGGTCGGTTTTTCACCTTATAGTATGGCATATTTGCATCTATACACAATTGTTCTAATACATCTTTTGGACGTATTACTACTACGACTTCATGTCCATCATGTTGCAGATTATCGATTGTGTACCTGAACATATGGAAATGCGCAGGATGACTAATCATAAATAGTACTTTCATAACTTTATCTCTTTATATGTTGGTATCATTATTAATTCTTTTGTCAATCGTTCTGCCATAGGACACTCTCCTTCGGTATATCCAAATTCTTTTGCCCATTCTATGGCTCGCGCAAAGTGCGTAGCCACTTCCACACCATGTGCAGCAAACATAGCCACTACTTTTTCAGGATTCTCATGACGTCCAATCAGCATGAAGGCATTATCACCATACCACACATGTCTACCCAATCCTAACTTCTGCCACACATTGAGCATATATTGCGCATTGGTTTTGCGTTGACTGAGTTGTTCTTGCATTGTTGGTAATGCTATATTGTATAGTCTACTCACACCTTTAGCCATACGCTTCATAGCGATTTTCTCCCTACAAGATCCACCTTTACGTTTTCGCTTCAAAGGCAGAGTAATCATGCGATACATCAAAGGTATATGCATCCATGCATTGAGCAACATAATGATAAATAGCTTTATTTCAGCGATTAAACTATACTTCGACAATTGCGCATATTGTTGTTCAACCGTTTCCTGATATTGTACGTTATTCACACACAACAGACCTCCTGCTCCCAAAGCAGGCATCTTTCCTTGGTTAATACTATAGACGGTAAAGTCACCTTCTATAGGCAGTCCATAGCCATGAGCATTGTCCACAATGATAATAGCATTTGGTTGTACCGCTTGAATAGCAGCAATATCATTCTGCATACCAAAGAGGTTGGTCACTATGATTGCATCCAAACTTAAATTCGCCAAGTGCTGCAAACTAATATGCAACTCCTCCGTTACATCGATAAAGACGGGAGTACATCCAGTTTCCACCACAGCGTTAGCCACAGTATGACAGTTATAGGCTACCACTCCTACTCTCCCCCCCTGAGGCATAACCGCACGCAAGGCAATAACGATTCCTGTTCGCGCATGATTCAGCAGATACTCACCTTTTTGAGGCGAATACATCTGACCGAACCAAAATGCTATTTGATTCTTCAATGGGAATGATATGTGCAGACGCGGAATCATTATCTTCTTTTCAACATTCTCACACCCGTTTTTCCTATCCAATAGAGCAACGGTTTGCGAACGCAGAGATATCGTCCGTGCTCTACCTGTTCGCCGCCGAAGCGCGCCTTAAAGTCGCGTACTCCATACGCTTCCTCAGGTTTGCCAGCGCCCATCATATCAAAGATCTGACAGCCGTTCTCGGCTGCATAGCGTATGCCGAGGTAGGTGGCATACGATGATGGGAAGATATGTTCATACACACCGTCCACACCGCATACAAACCACTCATATACTGCCTTATTGGGCAATACCACGCACACTGTACCACCGATAATCTTGCCTTGATATTCTGTCAAGATAAATCGCCCATGAGCGGTACGATACAACTGCTCAAAGAAGTGCCACGAGAACAGTGGTGTCTTCACTTTGGTGGTATATAAGTCTTTGAGTATAGCGTAGTACTCACGCACTTGCTCAATGGTAGAATTCAACACAGGCGTCACGCCATCGCGGATGGTAGTGCGTATATCGCGCTTACGGCTCTTACCGAGGTTCTTATCCACCACCTCCACAGAACTGGTATCTACATGGAAGTTAAGATGCGGTTGGTAGGCGAAACCACATTGCTCAAACACGTGGCGCCATTTGGAGTAGTCGTGGAAGTTCCGTGTCTCAATGTATATGGGTAAGCCTACCCCCAGCCCCTTCCTAAAAGAAGGGGAGTTGTAAGCCTCACCCCTACCCTCCCCTAAAGGGAAGGGAGATAGCTTCTTGGTATTTGAAGTCCTTCCTTTTAGGGAAGGATTTAGGATAGGCATGGATTTCACCGCCTTCAGCAGTGCTGCCACCTCAGCATCCGATGCATCCTCAGCCAAAAGTGGACCACCAATGATGATGGCACGGCGGGTGAAGAATTGTTTGAGCGCACTGCGCTCACGCGTGATGTAGCCGACGCATACTGCTTTTAGGCGATAAGGCGATGAGGCGATAAGGCGTGAGGCTTGTATATCGGCTTCGCCGTTTACCGTGCCTCTAACCTCTAACCTTTCACCTTTAACCTCATTCATCGTGCCTTTAGCCTCTAACCTCTCGCCTTTAGCCTCTTCTGCAACAGCATAGACAAACGGCATCATTTCCTCGGGATTGGCCGCATAGAACCGATACGCCTCGGGCGTTTGGAACCAGGTGGCGTAGGGCGATTGCTCAACGAGCGATTGCCATGCGGCAGGGTCTATGTCGGAGTATGTTAGTATGTTAATCATCTTTTTAGTGTTATATTTTTCTCTCACAAAAATACGCTTCGCTATGCTCGCTACATAAATATCTAAAAATCATGTTTTATTCACTCTACTATCTCCCAATGACCACCTTTGTCAGGACCTATTCGGCGAAGGATTCCTTCTGTTTGCAATTTTGCAATTATTTTTGCGATTGCACGCCGAGAGATTCCGATGCTATCGGCCATCTCCTGTGTAGATATCGTTGTATTAACAGCAATTAGTTCAAGTATTTTCTGTGAACTTTTCTGTGAACTTTTCTGTGAACTTTTTTCTACAGTCTTTTCCGTAGTCCCCATAGTATTCGCTACTGGCAGATTATCAGCAGATGTATCGAAAAGAGAACTCATTTTAATAATAAACTCCACCCTCTCTGGTGCAAAGGACTGTTTGTAAGTAGGCACCACGCCTGTTGCATCACTCCACACAGAAACTATACTTGGAACACCACTACCCGCACGCTCACCTACACCAATAAGACCAAACATCTTCATTAAAGTAGTATTGCGTGGATCCGAGACACCACCTTCCAATGCCGTCTTCAAACTGATACGCATATCACCAGGATTAGCAAAAGACATTCTATCCAATCCTTTAATTACAACAGTGCCTTGACGACCATAATAGTCAGCATGCACAAGCGTGTTAAGCAATGCTTCGCGGACTGCCTCGTGCAATTTAGTGTCATCCACACGAGTCATACCATCTAAACGGAAAGGAACTGGCAAGTCACTTGTCAAACGATTAATGATGCGATAATAAAAATCAAATAAGTTTCCGCTCCAATCCCCTGAAGAAGAAGTGACACGATGTGTCCAACGCATTGTTGGGTCTAAGCGCTCTTGATAATCCAAGAAATACCCAGAAAATTCACGAACAATCTCATATTCATACCCAAACATTAGCAAACCTGCGATAGTAGGATGAATCTTATTATCTTCAGTAGAAAGCCCCATAGCACCAATGCGGCGTAGGAATAATTCATCCTCCAATTTTGACCAAACATGGTTAGCATGCATAGCATTGAATCGCATGCGATAGTCTTTTATTGTATCAGTGCAGAAAACGGAATAATCCATCTCCGTTAACACCTTAGTATCCACGCTCACAGGCGATGCATCGCGGAAGAATGCGGACACTTGTTCGCGTGTGCAATGAAAATCGCCCTCGTGATTTCTTCGATATGTGCCTCTGACAGGATCAGTTCCCACATATACAGGACGCATCTCTCTTTCCGCACGAGGGACTTCAATCACCACAATCTGCTTATCCTCGACAGTCCTCACCGATACCATCTTATCGGTGAGAATATTAAGACTAATCTTTTGTGGATTATTGATGGTATTCCAAAAATCCCTAACCAACTCATCGGGATTATTTACACCAGTGATGTGCAATTGATGATTTTTATCTTCCTCTACGCCTAATATAATCAAACCACCATCCGAATTAGCAAACGCCGAATACGTCTCCCAAATGCTATGCGGAAGACCATTAGTCGCTTTTTTGACCTCTAAACAATTATCCTCTCTATACTCAGATAAGTTACTAATATCAAAGGTTATTTTTTGCATTTTTCGGCATTATCATATTCACGCTGCAAAGGTACAAAAAAGTTTTGAATTATGCAATTTTTTATCATTTTATTTTTTCTTATACAAGAATACCAATCATCGATCATCTTGCTAAAGTTCCATTAAGCCTACCGCAGGTATATCCATAATCATTCAGCCATAATGGCTGTGTTTTGCTCAAGACGCGTAGCGGATTGGGGAGTTGTGCTCAAGCACAACGAAGCAAAACCTAAAGTCCATAGGACGGATAGACTCCGAAGGACTATGAAAAGTTCGAAGAACATTATAAGCCTTTGGTGGCGATTGGCTGCAAAGCAGACAAAGAGTGATGAGATGATTGTCCAAATCCATGCTTGCATGAGTGAGGGCAAATCAGACCTACACTCGTATGATAAACTATAGTTTAGCATAGCCACCAAATATTCGTTAAAATATTTTTGTATATTTTTGTAGCCATCTTTAGGATGGCGTATTTTTGTATAAAAAAAATGGTGGGATGGTTCTCTGTGGGACATATTACCAACTACAGACGAGCACGGATTGACACGGATGCGCGGAATATCATCTCCTACTCGCTACGCTCGAGAAATCTTAATAAATCTTATTACGCAATTATCCACCCATGCCAACATGCTCCGCAATACATTGCCACCGTTCGCTTTTTCGTCATTACGCTTACGCTATGACTAATCATCGCTCCGCGATAAAAGCTCACTGAATCTTATGTAAATATAGCAACATTCGACTCTGAATCGTCTCTGATTTGTCTATGAAATGCATACACTTGCATTTATTAAGATAGCGGGCGAGCGTAGCGTTATTCGGGGGCCCCACGAGCTTCGCGAGCGAGTGGGGAGAGGAGAGACGGCGGCAACTCTAACGAACGATAGTGAGTTCATTGTTGCAAGCCCGTTTCGACGAAGTGTAAGGCAATTGATTACGGAGTACGTGGAAAAGGGATGGTATAGCGTGGCAAAATAAGATTAATAAGATTTCTTGCCCAAAGGGCATAGGAGATATCTTACCCCCCCACGGATTTCACGGATTGACACGGATGCGCGGAATATGTTGAAAGACAATATCAACAATAAGTAAGACAATAAAGACAATGCACGGAATAATTTGACTTTTCCTAAATAAAGTAGACAGTTGTTTTATAATTTTAACTAAAAGACTAGACACTTTCCTGAAAAATGTTTACACTTTCCTAAAAAAGTTGACATCGTCCTAAATTTTTTAACATTCATTATCCTTTTTTTGTTGA
>JAZOOG010000007.1:0-73538 GCA_045654945.1 Paludibacteraceae bacterium | reverse complement strand
CGGTGCTCCAGTATTGACTGAGGAGACAGTTGTTGATATGGCAGTTGTAGGTAACAACCTCAACGACTTCGCATGGGACTATGCAGGTAACTTGTATGCTTGCGGTAACTCAGCAGAGAAACTTGTAGGTTGGGCAATGCCTTACTCTGGTACTGTAGTAACTCCAGCAGCTTCTGAGTATGCATTCCAAGTAGGTGAGCCTGTAGAGCCAGTAGAGATGGTCGGTGTAGTTAAACGTACTCTCTTCAACGGTTATGATGTAGTTGTTTTGACCCACGAGGAAGACGGTACTGCTCACATCTATAATATTGTAGAAGGTGATGTATTGGAGGTATCTCAAGAAGGCGTTATCGCAGTAGATCCTGAGAACGCAGGTGACTACCTCGCTATCTCTGATATTGCTCTTACCGAGGATGGTAAGCTCATTGCTACCAACTACATGCAAACTCAAGCAGGTGACACCTATGTAAATGAAGGTTACAAGCGTGGTGAGACTCGCATCTACATGTGGGATGACCTCGCGGGTGCTCCATCTATCTTGTTCACCTCTAAGATGTGTTCTAACTGGTTCCGCAGCAAACAAGGTTTGACCATGGCCGTTAAGGGTACTTCTGACAACATGGAGATCTTCATGACCGGTATCCACGCTACCAGTGCATGGGCACGCGTATCTTCTTATCGCGTAATCGATGGTGTTTACGTAGATCCTGAGGTTAACCACAACGACCACTACAACTTCTACGACATCAACGATGCTATCGCTCTTGAGACTACCGTAGGTGAGCAATATGAGTTGAACGCTTCTCCTCTTGGCGCAATGAACTGGGTACTCGATGCAGAGAAGATTAACCCAACTGAGATCACTGAGCCAGAGACCAACAACGTAGAGATTGCTACTTCTGTAGCTTTGACTGAGGATCTTGGTAAGAAATACAACGGTGCTTCTTATATCACTGTTGACGGTGCTGTATATATGGTTGCTCCATTTGCTAACCCAGATGGTGAGCTCGTAGGTATTGAGATTCTCAATATCACCAACGGTTTCGATGCTCCTCAATACGTAGATATGCTCTACTTGGATGAGGCTGTTTCAGCTCAAGCAGCTGCAACTGCAGTTACCATTGTAGAGAACACATTGGTAGTTGCTCTTGTGGTAGATGCTCAATACTACATGTTTGACTACGAGTTGGTTGTTCCAGGTGGTGAATACGAGGTTTACGAGGATGAGATTACTAACCTGGTTATCGATCTTGACAACCTCGTTCTCATCGGTGGTCCAAGTACTGCATTTGCAGTAGATGTATATCTCCCACTTGGTGAGTACAACATGAGCGATGATTCTTATCAATTGACCTCTGAGAGCTCTATCGCAGTGTTTGGTCAAGATGCTACCTTCATTGAGGGTTATGCATATGAGATTGATGCCTTCACTCCATCTGCTAAGGCGGTTGTACGTTGCGAGTGGCAAGGTATGAAGCTTGAGTTCCACCTCACCATGAGTGCTGCTCCTATGGAGGCAACTGTAGTGGTTGTAGAGAACGCAGTAGTTGAGATTGATAAATACCTCATTTGGGGTGATATGTATGACTACGCTATGACCATGACTGGCGAGTGGATCAACGAGGCAGATGGTTTGACCTACCCAGTATTGGTAGAAGTACCAGTATACTATCCAGATGCAACTGAGCCAAGTGAGATCTTCTCTACTGTAACCGTAGGTGGTTGGGGTGATGAAGACCCATGGTTAGGCTTCGGCGAGGGTACATTGACTGTTACCACCGTTGATGGTTTGGTTACCGCTACCGGTATTGTACAAAACCCAATGGCAGGTGTAGCCATCGACATCACCATCTCTGGTACTATTACTCCAACAGGTGTTGAGAACGCAACCGTAACTGTTAAGCCAGTTAAGACTATCAAGAACGGTCAACTCATCATCAGCAAGGATGGTAAAGAGTACAACGCTCAAGGTGTACAAGTGAAGTAATTCACTCATCACTATTATACAAAAATAGGCTTCCTCGTTAGAGGGAGCCTATTTTTATTTCTCGTCTCTAAACTCTAAACAGTAGCGCCGTAGGCGCGTTCACTAAACACTAAACTATTTTTTTTCAACAAAAAAATTTGCATATTCGCATTTTTTTTACTACCTTTGTCGCCAAATTGTCATTTTTATCTATAATACATAATAATTAACAATCCAATTGGTATGAAAAAGATTTTCACCCTTATTATGGTGGCATGTCTGTCCTTGATTGCCTTTGCGCAAACTACGCTGACAAGCAAACCACAAGTCCTGAAGGCCATCATGGCTAAGGAGCATTTGAGCAATATGTTGCAATCTATGCAACACCCTGCTCAACCTATCCAACAACGCGTGACTGCTAAGCAAACAGCGGAGTGGGGTACGTACAGCACAGCTGCTAAAGCACCTGCTAATCTCAATGGATTGGATACGACAGAGGTACACTTTACCTCATTCTACGATGATCCAATTTACTACGAATCTGGTGACTGGTATATTACAGTTGATAACGAGCGCTACAAATTTATCTTTGATATCTATTCTGACAATGCAACTTCACCTGCTGGCACTTACACAGAGAAGGATCTTGATGAATGGTTCTCTTGGTGTATGTTCCCAGAAGCTAATGGCGATACCCACTACTATAAGACTTGTACATTGACCATCCAAGAGGAGAAAGTGAGCGAAAACCTCATCAAATATACATTGGATGCACTCGTACTCGCAACATGTGGTATTGGCGGAGAGGAGTATGGATACTTCAAGGTGCATGCTGAACACAAAGTTATCAAGGCACAAACCAAACAAGATATAGCTCTCTACAACTGCTCTATCACTCCAGAAGAGGACCGATGGAGTATCTATGGTAAAGACAATGAGATAGAAGTAGATTTGACTTTCTTTACCGAGACAGGTATTGATGGTTATTACACCCACAAACTCTTGGACGATGAAAATAGCAAGATTGTCCACAATGGCAAGGAAAAAGGTATTATGGACCTCGAAGGTGTCATCTACGGAGCAGAAAATATCTATGGTGGTCTGACATATGTCTTTATGTTTGAGACATTTACAACCGACACTTGCTTCTACAATGTAGCTATGGAAGCACCTGTAGTTGCCAAGGATACCATTGAGATTAAATGCAACAATATGAGTATTAACGATGCATTCGGTATGTCTCACTCTACTATCGAGATTTCTGCTACTAACGAACAATACGATGTGTATGCAGGTTACATAGACACTAAAGTAACGACTCCTAAAGAATACAAAGATGGAACGTCACATGTATATTTGACTGATCTCAAGACTGGTCAACAAATAGAGTCTATCATCTGCAACCTTAAGATTACTGGCAACAAACTGCAGGGCTTCCAAGTAGAAATCTGCATGTTGGGTGATGACTACAACTACTATATCATGCACCTCTCTTATAGCATGCCTACTGTCAAAGAGACCAAGGTTCTTGACTTCAAGAACATCTCTAAGACCATGTACTATATCGATGCACTTGGCTTGAAGGAATTGCAAATTGCTAACTTTGACGGCGAGTACTCTGTGTCATTCGACATCCTCTATGTTGACCAAGTGATGGGTGGCGAGTTTGATATGTCCAACATGTTTGCTGAGCAAACCTTCCTCATTCATCACGTCAATGACAATGGCGAGGTATATGATTCTCCTGTGAAACCTGCTGAGTTTGGCGGTAAGATTTGGCAAGAGAACGATACTACATTCCTCACCGCTTCTATCCTCGGCTTTGACTCTATCCAATACGAGATTTCGATGTTCCACACCATCCCAACTCCAACTGAGGTCGTTACTTACACCTTCAATGGTCTTGAGAATGAAGAGGCCGTATTATTCACTAACGCCGTATCTTCATCTGGTATCTTCATCCTCGATGGTATGAGCGAAGAGGGTGACCTGATGGCTAAATTGAATGTAGAGCGCATCACAACGAAGAGCGTAGAAGGAACCTTCTACAACGATGGTATATTTGATCACACCGACTTCTACCCAACCGATACTTGGGTGAAGGTTTGGAATGCAACTACTCGTGAGTACGATGAGTATTCTGTACAAAAGGGTACTATGACCGTTACTATTGAGAACAATGTCCTCACTGCGGTTGCTTCTTTCATATGCGACAACGCAGTGCAATACGACCTCACCTTCATCACCGAATATACCCGCGAGCGTATTCCATTTGATAAGGAAGATGAGGATATTGACTACACCTTTGAGCAAGATTCATACATCAATGTAATAGACTGGAGACCAGAGGGCTATCGTATCATTGAATTAATCATGGTGGATGCCGATGCGACTGTAGCAGCTGACTTCTATTTCATCGTAGATCAAGATGTAGCTGCTGATCCTGATATCGTTCTCCCAGCAGGTGTTTATCCTATCAATTCTTCTTGGGCATCAGGTACCACATTGGCTTGCTCTGGAATCTTACCTGATGGTCCTGCACCTTCCTATGTTTGCCTTGTGGACGAGGCAGGTTACTTGAATTCAGAAGGTCTGTGGTGCATGGTGGATGGTACTGTAACTATCGAGAATGTTGGTGGCAAAATGAAAGTAGAGGTGGATGCACTCAACTCTTATGATCGGTCTGTGAAACTCCACTATTCAGCTGCTGCTGAGGTGCCAAGCTCATTCCCTCGTAAGTATCTTATTGAGCACTTTACAGGTGAAGATTGTGGTTACTGCCCATACGGTATGTTCAGTATTTTGGAATATACCCAAACCACCTCAACTCCATGCATCTGGGTAAGTCACCACTATGGCTTTGCTAATGATGAATATACTATTCCAGAGAATGCTAAGATTGGTGCTGCATGTGGTGTACAAGGTGCTCCTAGTATGGCTATGAATCGTACCAAAATGCAAGGTGCAACCATTGCTTTCCACCCTGGTTACTTGGTGGAAGAGGGATTCCCAGAGCTGATTGAGACCAAGTGCGCGACAGAGGCAGAAGCATCGGTGGTTATTGACCACACCTACGATGCAGCAACACGCGAACTGAATGTGACTGTTAGCGGTCAGGTAGCTAATACAACTGTTACAGAGTACTTGCTCACTGTACTCGTCAAGGAGAATGGTTTGATTGGTAAACAATCAGATTATAACGAATATTCATTCAAAGCTGGAGGTTATAAAGAGTTTGTGCACCCACGTGTAGTACGCGATGTACTCTGCTCTGATGCATTGGGAGATAAAGTGGCAGTGGAGAATCAAGCATATAGCAAGAGTTACACTTTCACCCTGCCAGAGGCATGGGTAGCAGAGAACTGCGGTATTGTGGCATATATCACCCCTACTACCAAGAAGCCTATCATCAATGCAGAGGAGACTCCATTGGTTGCTGGCACTACAGGTGGCGAAGAGTACGTTCCATTTGGTGTAACTCAAGTTAGTGCACCAACCAATGCTACTAAGCTGAAATTTGACAACCTTACTCTTAGCAAGCCATCTGATGACAAATTGGCCATCCAGCTCATCGCATCTTCTTCCACTCGTTCGGCTCTGTACGGCCCAATGAAGTTGGTTGTTACATTGGAGTTCAATACCCCAGATAGCATTTTGCCAGTAGATACATTGCAATTTGTAGAAGGCGATGAACTTAACACATTCAGTGCAGGAACCGTGAATATAGCAGAACAAACATATGGCGGTTCAAATATGGCATACTATTTGTCCACCAGTTTGGAGGAAGAGGTATGGCAATTGTGCCATGGTTGGCGAATCAAGAGTGGCAATTTGTTGGTTTACCCAGAAGGTGGATTCTATACAAGCGGTAAACTCGCAAACGGCAAAGGATTCCAAATCACTTGCACATTGCCAGAACCTACTGACGTTGAGAACATTGTCTTTGACAAAGCACATGTAGAAAAACTCATGCGCGAGGGACAATTCGTTATCCGCATTGATGGGGTAGAGTACGACATTCAAGGTCGTTTGATTAAGCAATAAAATGCCTACCCTAAATCCCTCCCTAAAGGGAAGGACTTTTAGAAAATGATATGAAGAAAAGCATTATCATACTACTGCTATTAGCAGGAATAAAAATGTCGGCGGAAACGCCGACATTTTTTCCACGTAAGTTCTTGTTGGAGCATTTTACGAGTGCCAATTGCAACCAATGTCCCATGGGCATGAAGTATATCGTGGAGTATTTGGATAAGCAGACGACTCCTTATATCTGGGTGAGTCATCATGCCGTATATGGCACGGACGAATACACTATCCCTGCAAGTAATACTATTGCGATGAACTATTTGGGTATGAATAGTGTACCCAGTGTGGTATTCAATCGCAATAAGCAAGATGGTTTGCTGGTGATAGGAGCATGGGATATTGAGAATCTTCAGGTGAAAGACGACACCGTGGCTGAAGCATCGGTGGTGATTGATCATCAGTTTGATGCAACTACTCGTCGATTGGATGTGACGGTAAGTGGTCAGGTGGCAAATAAGGAAAGAACAGAATATTTGCTCACGATATTGATTAAGGAGAATGGATTGGTGGGCAAGCAAGAAGATGCCTATTGCTCATGGAAAGGAGCAAAATGGCAAGAGTATATGCACCCTCGTGTGGTACGCGATATGGTAACCGCTACTTTAGGCGATACGGTCAGGGTGGAGAATCAGGCATATAGTTACTCCACAAGTTATATCATTGATGAAGAATGGGTAGCAGAGAACTGCTGCGTGGTGGCATATCTGACTCCGTTAGCGAAGAGTCCTATAATCAATGCAGAGCAAGCACCATTGGTGAAAGGTACCGAGGGTGGCGAACAGTATGGCCCCTACGGAATCACCGAGGGCAAAGGTCCAAATACGAGTATCAGTTTTGATAGCGTGAGAGTGATGCCATTAGGCAATGGTCAGTTGGAGATGATGTTGACATCTTCAAAGACGATTAAGACCAGTTATTTCGGTATTTGCAAGCAGGTGGGTTATCTATATGTGAATACAGCGTCAAGTGTATTGGAGCCAGGTACCTACCATATTCAGGATAGCGAGGAAGAAAGTACTATCCGTGCGGGCTACCGTGTGGACGAAGAAGAGCGTTTGGGAGGATCGAGATTGCTATATGCAGTTTCTGCTGACTTGAAGAATGGTGTTGTAACGCCTATACATCAGTGGCGTATGAACGCAGGTAGCATGGTGTTGGACGAAGCAGGAAATATCTCCATCGAATTTACCACATACAACGGAACAACAGTTACTGCCACAGCTAAATATGATTTCTCTGTAATAACAAATGTGGAGCATACGATTAGTGACAGAGAGTACGTAAAAGTGTTGCGCAATGGGCAACTATTCATTCAAAAGCAAGGTCAATGGTATAACATACTTGGCTGCAAGGTATCGGAATAGTGCGTGTATTGTGCGTGTATTGTGCGTGTATTGTCCGTGAATAGTGCGTGAATAGTGCGTGAATACAAAAGGATCTTTGAAGAATATGAAAACAGCGTGGTTGAGAGCCACGCTGTTTTTTCTTTAGGGATAGTTAGTCGGACTGGTTAACACTATCATTGATGATTATTGTTGTTTGATAATCTTTTTGCCATTGACGATATAAATGCCTGCTGGCAACTCGTTGAGTTCGTTGGTAGGCATACGTTGTCCCAGCAGATTGTAGATAGCATTGTCGGTAGGGCGAACCAACACATCTTCTACAGCGCTTTTCTCATCGTTGTAGCTATATTGGATAGTGAGGGTGAGGGTAGGGTTGACACCATCGTTGAACGTATAAGCAATGGTCTCTGTACCATCCTCCAATGGTGTGTAGTGGGTAAACCAACTGCGTTGGAAAGCAGCAGTACCTACTGTGAACTCACATACTTGCGTCAATTCCTCGTTACC
Source organism: Paludibacteraceae bacterium (assembly GCA_045654945.1). Classification (GTDB taxonomy): domain Bacteria; phylum Bacteroidota; class Bacteroidia; order Bacteroidales; family Paludibacteraceae; genus Colicola. The sequence continues at coordinate 65,630 of JAZOOG010000007.1, read as the reverse complement.
AGGAATACAGTTGCCAGCCGCGCAGAATTGATCAATAATACCTGTGTTTTGGCGTGTGATAGTTACGGTGATGTTTTGTGACTCATCTGAGTACAAATTACCAGTAATGCCCATAGTAGCTTCTTCCAAATCCTCATCCCACTCATATTCGGTGATACGAATGGTGGTGTTTTGGGTAATCTCGGTGGTCACATCTTCGTCGTCAATCACCTGATTAACAGTCACGTGCAATGCTGCTTGCAAACCCAATGCTGCCAACAGCACAAAAAATGTAGTAAAAATCTTTTTCATTCTCGTTATGTTTATAAATTATTATTCTATGGTGATTTTCGTTTCTTTGGCCTGAACAACTTCTCCATTCACACTTACAATTGTCACGATATTGCAGTTCTCTTTGACTACTTTCTCGGGTAGAGTATATTCGTACACAACTTGTTGGGTCATATGTGCTTCGATAGGCAGTACATCGCCCCAGATAGGGGTGATAGAAGCACGCATAAGGTGGTTGTGTGCATAGTTCTTATCTGTACCCGAAGGTTTCTTTTGACTGCCAATCACAGAGTCCTCTGTCAACCACACTTGTAGTGTAGCGTCGATATGTTTGCTATCCAAGTTGGTCACATTCACAGCCATCCAGATATCCTTGCTGTCTGTATTGCCATAGGCTTCATGCGTCAGAAGGAGAGGTTTAGGATTCTCGTATGCCTGGCTGATATGGGTAGCCCATGTGTCAAATTCATTGAAGTAGCCCTTAGAAGCATCTTTGACCATATTTATATTACCGGTAGGGAATGGCGTGGTGTTTGTACCGCCCATCATCATATATATGCTATCAGCTTCTGGACAGGTGTAATTGAGTGCTGGTTTGTTGTTATGACGGGTATTAGGATTGCTCTCAGGATGCATCACTACCACTACAAGGTTCTCACCATATAGTTCCTTGAGACGATGCGCCTCTTCGGCTGCAGTTGGGCAGTTCACGCATTGCCATCCCGAATATTCAATGAGCAAGGATGTGCGCTTGACTGCACTCGGATCGGTAGGGGTGAAGATGACTTCTTCGCGTTCGCCTGCTGGAATGACTTCGCAAGATGTCAGCATAGCAGCAAGAACCAAGAGCAAGGAACAGAGACTTATTTGTATATTTGCTTTCATAAATGTTAACTAAATAATGACCTTACCATGTGAAATTATAGGTGATGGATACTCCTTCTTGTTTAGGGACATAGCGGCACACGCCTCCCGAGCAGTTGAAGCCTTCACGTGTTTTGGTATAACCTGCCATCACGCGGTGAGCACCATGGGTATATGTGGCTGATACGGTATAATAATGTTCGTTAGTCGCCTCGTGTGCATAACCAATATTGTACATCCATTGACCTGATAGCACAAGTTTACGCCAAAGACTCAATTCGTACAATGCGGCTACCCATTGACCTTCATCTTGTTTGGTATAGAGGTATTGCAATTCGGCACGCATTTGTATATTCTTGGTTGTAGCGTATTTAGCTTCTACCACACCAATGCCCGAACGCACCAAGTCGCCATGTCCTTCAACCACTTGTTTGTTATAGGTTTGATACATAGCCATGGCACCTATATACCATTGTTTGTTGATTTTCTTGTTGAGTTCCAGGTTGACATCGGTATAGTAAGGCGCCTTGGTCATGCCAAACCACTTCTCGCCAGTTCCGCGGATATGTGATGCATTGAGCTTGAGGGTTGTGCCATACTTGCCACCCATGGCAGTACCGCGTTTCCATGTATAGCGTACTTCGCCTTGGAAAGCCCATTCGCTGGCCGTTTTCTCAGTACCATAAGGGTAGAGAGACGGTAACATATAGGTGTGCTGCATCGCAAATGGTGGCATAAGATTGATGGTACCAGCCATGCCTATAGCACTACGATCCGAACGGAACGACATATTCTCCGAGCGTTTAGCCTGTGCCAATATTGCCATGCCTTTTTTAGAATAGCTGAGCGATAGCAATAGCGCTTCGCCATGGTTATAATTGTATTGGTTTAAGGCAGAAGGGTCATTGGCTTTGTAGGCGTATTCCACCATGGCATTCCAACCCTTCATCTGCAATTGTGCACGCACACTACCTAAACCTACCCACTCTGGCAAGTTGTAGTAATAGTCATACTTACCCTCCGGTTGGATAACAGTGTTAAAGATGATGGTATCTTCCTTTTGATACTTACTTACATAACTACCGCCAATGGTGAGGTTGGCTCCAGCCTGTTGCAATGCCTCTGACCATTCGTGAATACCCAGTTCGAGGTTAGCTCCGAGGACAGCATCTTGCTTGTAGTTCCAGCCCCAAGCATGGTCATCGTAGCAGTTCCAGTAGCGGCGTTGTTTGCCACCTAAAGCTGTGATATAGATACCTTTGTATGGTGTGACTTCTACTTTTCCTCCGCGAAGAGCATTATCAACTCCTAAGGCTCTGTCTTCGTAAAGGCGTAGCGCCATACCACTACCAAATTGACCATATACATCACCAACGGTAATCTTACCCCAGTCAAAGGTAGCCGCCAAATGCAGGTGACTGAGACCATAGCCTCCAAAATCTTCGTCGTAGCCAAGCATAGGCCACTCGGTGAGTTCAGAGCGTGTGATGAGTTCTAAACCACTAAAACCAATTCCCGATTCCCGATTTCCGTGTTCATTCTGGTGATCCCAACGCAGACCTAAATCGAGATAAGTATTGCTCAAATAGTGCATCTTTGCCCATTCAGGCAAAGGACGACCTATATCAATCGTAGGAATCAATCCATCGTGCTGTATACCGCCCACTACATAGACAGTATCGTTATTAGCCCACAATAGAGTAGGCAAACAGCATAGGAATAATGCTATTTTATTGCAATGCTTCATAGATATCTTGTTCGCCGCCATCGGTATAACCAGCGTGGTTGTAGACAATCTTACCCTTGCCGTCTAATACAAATACGTGAGGTACATTCTGAACGTTCATAGCGCGTTTGAAATCGCCGTTAGGATCAAGCAGTACTTCGTACTCCCAACCAAAACCGTCCACGAGTGGCTTCACACGGTTGGCGTCTTGCGCTTGGTCGATGCTGACGATAATCATCTTCACGCCTGTCTCGTCCTGCCAATCAGGATATACCTCGTGAATGGCTTTCAACTCGCGCAAGCATGGCTTGCACCATGTAGCCCAGAAAGAAATGATAATGGGGTTACCATCATTGCTGATTTCGCCCGTTTGAACAGTATTACCGTCCGTATCTTGTAAACGGACATTTGGGATTTGCGCATACAATTGGATTGTAGCCAGCATAATCACCACGAGAGATAGAATCTTTTTCATATTTGTAATGTAATAAATTAATCTATTTTTTTTATAAAAAATAACTATTATCCAAATTCGCCACAAAGGTACAAAAAAAATAGCGAACATGCAAGAAAAATCGCGGAAAGTTTTATTTCTCCGCGATTTTAGTAAAAATAGTATGCTAAATGGCTATCTATTTCCCTTTGCTTAATGCATGGATTGTGTATTATATCTTCAAATTGATACCCGCAAAGAAGGTACGTGGAGTGGCAGGACCATAGATGAAGCCCGCATCACGATCCATGCCTTTGTCAAGGTCAGATTGGAATTGGTCAAGGAGATTCTTTACGCCTGCATTGATCTCCAATGTATAGTGCTTGTAGAGCGGAATATCGTAGCAGAGTTTGAGATCCCATTCGAAGAAAGTGGGAGTGCTAACTTCTTCATCCTCTGGTATATATCCTGCAAAGTGTTGCACCAACATACTGCCTGTTATTTTGCCATTTGTAACAATGTGAAAGTGTTTGATAGGTTCAATATTGCATAGGAAATAACCATAGTGCTCTGGGGTGCGGAACATGCGGCGTTGTGGGGCAATATTGGGATTCTCGCTCCATTGCAGTGGCTCGATATAGCGGCTATGATTGTAGGTATATCCTGCTTGAATCGTGAGCAAGTGACCGTAACCTACTTTAGCCTCAATGTTCATGCCTGCCACGCGTGCTCCACTGGCGTTGGTACGAGTCAGAAGGAGGTTGCCCTGTGCATCGTGTCCGTTTTCGACGAGGGTGAAGACATCGTTGAGTTGCGTGAAAAATCCTTCAAGCGTTAGATTGAGATCCCATTTGCCCAATCGATGGTACATATCAATGCTTCCGCTGACGGAGTGGCTATATTCGGGTTTGAGGTTTGGGTCTAATGTGATGAGTGATACTTCGCCACCGACTGCGCCAACATGGAGATCCTCTTCGTAGATTTGTGGTGCGCGATAGCCGCTGGCATAGCTCACACGCAGAATAATTGGATCAATCGGCGTGAAGCGGACATTGGCGCGAGGCGAGAAAACTGGTTTGTCGAGCAGAGAATGCTGCTCCAAACGACCACCTACAAGGATTGACCAGTGCTTGTTCTTCCACTCGTTCTGAACATATCCTCCTCCGAGATGGACACGCTGGAGGGTATTGCGGTCGTAACCAAGAATCTGGTCGCGGAGTTGGTTGTAGGAGTATTCCGCACCTGCGCTAAGGTCGGCATTCATGATGCCGCAAGGATAAGAGAAACGGTATTGTGCACCTGTAACGGATACAATGTCGGTGGATTTGCCATAAGCGTTAGGATTGTAATTAGTGCCAAAATAGCTGTCGCGAGCAATATGTTGGAAGCTGGTATAGACGCTCACAAAGTGCTTATTGTCAGCAGTGTACATGTCCCATTTAGCGGTAGCTGCATCGATATTATGCTTGAGTTGCTCGGTAAGTGGTGACTCGTGCGGTTGAAGACTATCAATGCCATATCCGCCTCGGCGAAACTCGCTGGTATGGTGGTATTCGGCTGTAAGTTTAGAATAGTCGGAGGTCTTGAAATAAGAGCGAAAACCAACCGTAGTGGAGTTGAGATGTGGAATATCGGAGTAGCCGTCATTGTCGCGGTCATATTGCTGGCGGTTGCGCTGTACCCCAAAGAGGAAGATACCCGCTTTCTGGTTCTCTGCTACCACACTGGCGTTCATAGAGGTGTTGATGTCATAGGTACCCTGTTGAGTAAAAGCGTTGGAATTGTTGATATTTAGTGAGTTGCGGTTAGGTTCTTTGGTGATGATATTCACTACGCCAGCGATGGCATTTGCACCATAGAGGGCGCTTCCTCCACCACGAATCACCTCTATGCGATCCACCATGCCAGCAGGCAGTTGCTCCAGTCCATAGACAGATGCCAGGGATGAAAAGATAGGGCGGGAATCCATAAGGATTTGGGTGTATTGCCCCTCCAAACCATTAATTCGTATTTGAGGTACACCACAATTGGAGCATGTTTCTTCCACACGCAAACCCGTTTGAAAATTAAGCACATCAGCCATAGAATTAGAAGTGGTGGACTCAATAATAAGTGGCGGAATGACATTGACAATGGTAGCCACTTCGCGCTGTTTAGTGGCGTATTTATTGGCAGTAACCACCACATTATCAATCATGAAGGATGTTTCGGCGATGGAGACATTGAGTTCGATAAGCGTGTCGCGATGCAGAGTGACATTGCGTTTTACGGTTTCGTAACCAATCATCGAAAATACAATAGTGTGTTTGCCTTCGGGTAGGTTTTTGAGGTAGAAGTGTCCTGACTCGTCCGTTAAACAACCGAGAGAGGTCCCTTCGATCTGTACATTAACAAAAGAAAGATGCTCCTTGGTATGAGCATCTAAGACGTGGCCTGCAATATGGGCATCGGTAGCCGCAATAACAGGAATGGATGAAAAGCAGATCAAAAGACCTGCGAGAAAAAAGAAAATAAGTGTTCTGTTGTTCATATTGTATGTGTATTTAGTTATCAAATTATTATATAACGAACTAACCGCTAAGTTAAAATCGGGTGCAAAGGTAGTCAATTATTGATAAACATGCAAAGATTTGCGCGAATTTCCTCATAATTTGGGATAGGGCAGTCAGTATAATATAGGTGTAGTCCCCCCATATTTGGGTATTTTATGGGTGAGTGTCGTTTTTCTTGTGTACAAATCTTGTATTTATGGATATTTTTTTGTAATTTTGCAGCGTTTTTTGAAATGTAATAACCATCGTAACAATATCAATGCGTGATAGATTATGTATAAGGCAACGGATAAAATATGTGATTTGATGTCACATGAGGAAGAAGCGATACAAATAATTAGTCGTTTCGGCTTAGGAATGGGTGTTGGTGAGCAAACGATAGCACAAACGTGCGAAGCATATGGTGTACATACAGCTACTTTTTTGGCTATTATCAACTTCAAGGTATTTAAGCAACGCGCTATAATCACTGAGATTGATATTCCGACCTTGCAACGCTATCTGCGCAATGCACATACTTATTTTTTAGATTTTCGTTTGCCCTTTCTTCGCAGGGCGTTGATAGAAGCCATCATACCTGCCGATCCAACCAGCAAAATTCCGATGTTGATACTGCGTTGTTATGATGAGTTTGTGGAGGAAATACGTGCTCATATTGAGCATGAGAACGCAGGACTTTTTGAGGAGCATACACATGATGATGAGCGAATAACCGACAAGTTGACTGAAATTAAGAACTTGATTATCAAGTACTATCCATCCAATAATAGCTCACAGCGAGAGTTGGTAAATTACACTTTGATTAGCGTGATGAGCGATCTGTGGCATACCGAACAAGATTTTGCTGACCATTGTGCGATAGAAGATGAGATTCTGCGCCCAGCAATGACCCATGTGCAACAGCAAAAAAAGCCCCATCAGATGCCGCAGGATACCGAGGAATTGAGTAGCCGTGAACGTGATGTAGTAGTGCAAATTGTAAAAGGATTGAGCAATAAAGAGATTGCGGATGTACTCTGCATATCCGTTCATACGGTCATTACACACCGCAAAAATATCACCCGCAAACTGAATATCCATTCTACCGCAGGATTGACTATTTATGCTATCGTGAATAAGCTGATTGATATTAATAGTTTGGTATAAAACAACCTTTTTTGAGGAAAAAAATCTATATAAATAAGGTTATTCGACGAAATAATGCCTTTTTATTTGCACAAATGAGATTTTTTTAGTACTTTTGCAGGTTGTTTTATGCGAGTGACGCATTGACGAATATGATAACCTTTGTAAAAACAAGAAAAAATATGGCAGGAATGCAATCAAATGCAGGGTCATTGTACAACTCATTGACCGCTGGAAGTAAGATTATTGGTACTATTATTACGGATAGCGATATTCGTGTAGACGGTACGATTGAAGGTGATGTGAAATGTGTGGGAAAGATTGTAGTGGGCGAAAAAGGTCGCATCGTAGGTACAATAGAATGTCAAAACGCAGAAATTATGGGACATGTGGATGGTAAAATCGATGCAAAACAATCATTGACATTGAGTGGAACCAGCCATATTGAGGGAGAAATCCGCACCCAAACTTTGACCGTTGAACCCAATGCGGTATTTAATGGATCGTGCGTTATGGGCAAAGAGGAGAAGAAGTAGTTTAGAGTTTAAAGATTAAAAGCAAGGATTATGAAAGTAAAACCATTTCGTGGTATTCGTCCACCACAATCGCTGGCAAAACAAGTCAGTAGTCGTCCTTATGATGTGTTGAACTCAGAGGAAGCACGTCATGAAGCAGCCGGAAATGAGATGTCGTTGTACCATATCATCAAACCCGAAATCAACTTTGAGGATGGTACCGACGAGCATGACGAGCGCGTTTATGCAATGGCACGTCAGCAATTTGACCTATTCCGCGAGAAAGGATGGTTGGTGCAAGATGAACACGAATGCTACTACGTATATGCCCAAACAATGGACGGTCGCACACAATATGGATTGGTGTTGGCAGCTTGGGTAGAAGACTATATGGAAGGTCGCATTATGAAGCACGAACTCACACGCCGCGATAAAGAAGAGGATCGCATGAAGCATGTGCGCGTGAACAATGCGAATGTAGAACCCGTGTTCTTTGCATACCCTCACCGCGAGGATTTGGATGCTATCATCGCTAAGGTAGTAGCAGGTGAGCCTGAATATGACTTTGTATCGGATTTGGACGGTTTCGGTCATACTTTCTGGGTAATTCGCGATGCCGAGACAATTGCACACATCACAGAGATAATCAACGAGATACCTGCCATGTATATAGCGGATGGTCACCATCGTAGCGCAGCTGCTGCATTGGTGGGCAACGAGAAGAAATTGCAAAATCCAAATCACGTCGGTAATGAGGAATACAACTACTTCTTGGCGGTATGCTTCCCTGATAATCAATTGCATATCATGGACTACAACCGCGTAGTGAAGGACTTGAATGGTATGACAGAGGAGCAGTTCTTAGAGGCATTGAAGGAGGATTTTGAGGTAGAAGATATGGGTACAGCAGTGTATCGACCAGAGGCATTGCATGTGTTTGCATTGTATCTGGCGGGACATTGGTATAAACTGACCGCCAAGGTGGGACGTTATGATAACGAAGACCCTATCGGCGTATTGGATGTGACCATATCGTCTAACCTGATTTTGGATAAACAGCTCGGCATCAAGGATTTGCGTTCGGATAAGCGTATAGATTTCGTGGGCGGTATTCGTGGTTTAGAGGAACTGAGTCGTCGCGTGGATTCAGGCGAGATGAAGATGGCATTGGCACTGTATCCTGTGACCATGGATCAATTGATTCGCATTGCAGATACAGGCAACATTATGCCTCCTAAAACCACATGGTTCGAGCCTAAACTGCGCTCTGGATTGGTTATCCATGAATTGGTGTAATATATAATTAAGGAATAATCATTAAATTAAAAGTAATATGAACAAAATTCAAATTGTAATCAACGTTATTTTGGTAGCTGCAGTAGCTACATTGTTTGGAATCGTATTGGCAGGCAAGAAACCAGCTGCAAAAGAGGTTGCAGCCGTGGACCCTTCAGAGGTATTGCCTGTGGCTTATCTGAATGTAGATAGCCTGTTAGCTAACTACACTTTTGCTCAAGAAGCAAGTGAGAAACTGATGAGCAAGCAAGAAGATGCTCGCGTAAAAATGAACACAAAATTGCGTACCTTCCAAAACGAAGTGGCTGATTTTCAACGTAAATTGGAGAATAATGCATTCTTGAGTCGCGAACGTGCTGAGAAAGAGCAACAACGATTGGCAAAGAAAGAGCAAGAGTTGCAAGAGTTGGAAGCTAAGTTGACCCAAGATATCATGATTGAGAACCAAAAGTTGAATGTCCAATTAGCAGACTCATTGACCAACTTCTTGAAGGAGTTCAACGCTGATGGTCGCTATCATGTTATCTTGAGCAATACTGCTAAGGACAATGTGCTGATGGCTGCTGAGCAATACGACATTACCGATGAGATCGTGAATGGTTTGAACGCTCGTTGCAAGAAGTAATCATTCAACAACTGAATAATGCAAAGGCGTCTGTTTTATAAACCCTATTGGAACTATCTGTTGGCAGATGTTATCGCACTAATACTCAGTGTGGTAGTAGTATTGTGGTGGTTCCCTCTTTCTACGGAAATTCCGTTCCAGAAATACGATGTCTTTGCACTTGTTTTTGCAGCAGTATGGCTGCTGACAGGCTATCTATGCCATCGCTATGTACCCGTGAAGTACATGAAGATGGGTAAGGATATTCGCCGCTTGTTATTTTCCGCTATCCTTACATTTGGGGTAATGTACGGATATATGTGGATTTTGTCGAACAAACAATTTTCGATTTGGGTATTATTGACGATATGGCTGGTTATTCTGGCCATATCGCTTGTATATCTGGTGTTTAAGCATGCTTATCGCTACGCGCTGAACGAGGAAGATAAACCCATAGAAGCACCTGCTCGCGCAGAACAACCTGTGCTGAAGCAGCCCAAATTGTATGGTGAAGAGGAAAAAGAAGCATTGCGCGATAGCATATTGGAGTTTGCTTCGCCAGCCGCAATAGCTTTCCTCGAAAAGCATATCACATTATATTCGTCCAACACCTTTACCCTGCGTTCTACCGAGTTGTACAATATCCAAAAACTGCGCAATTACCGCTACGATACTTTGGTTAATTTTATGCCACTCAATCAGATACGCGGTGTCAATAAGTTGTTTGCTACGGTCAATGATAAGTTGCCAGACAACGGTCTATGGGTATGTTGCTACGAACCGCAATCGGTCACCAAACGCAATATATTGAATCGCTATCCCAAGGTGATTAGTTGGATATACTATATCGCATTCTTCCTCTACAAACGCGTATTACCCAAATTGTTTATGACTTCGCGGTTCTATTTTGATATTACCGAAGGTAAAGATCGCGTGTTGAGTAAAGCAGAAGTGTTAGGACGCCTATGCTATTGCGGATTTGATATTGTCGAGGAACGCAAGATAGGTGATTTGACTTATGTGATAGCTCGCCGTAAGTTCCGCCCACAGTTGATAGAACGCCGTGTGTATGGTATGTTCGTAAAACTCAATCGAGTAGGTAAGAATGGTAAGCAGTTCAAGTTCTACAAATTGCGTACCATGCACCCTTATTCCGAGTTTTTGCAGGAATATATCTACAATCGATATTCGCTACAAGAGGGAGGAAAGTTCAACCACGATATTCGTGTGACGACCTTAGGGCGTTTGGCACGTAAATATTGGTTGGATGAGTTGCCAATGATTATCAATTTTATGAAAGGCGACATGAAGATTGTGGGTGTTCGCCCTATCTCGCAACACTATTTCTCGCTCTATAGCAAAGAGTTACAAGAGAAACGTGTGCATCACAAACCAGGATTGTTGCCCCCATTTTATGCCGATATGCCCAAAACACTTGAGGAGATTGAGGCATCAGAGATGCGCTATCTGACCATGTGTGAGCAAAAGGGCACATTCGTAACCGATTTTGTTTATTTCTGGCGAATATGCTACACTATTGTATTTAAGCGCGCGCGTAGCCATTAAGAATGTTTAGTACAAAATTTGTGAAAAGGTATATTTTTATAGTATTATTGTGTATCTCGTCATGGTGTGCAGCACAAAATATTCCTGTGCCACTGACTTATACGCGCGTGTATGATTTTTTGGACGAGTTGATTACTGAGGGTATCATCACACACCAAACGGCAGTTCGTCCTTATACACGAGTGCAAGTGGCAGATATGCTTACACAAGCACAAACTGCTGATAGTCTGCTGAATATGAGACAGAAGAAGGATCTCGACTTCTATCTCAATGAGTTTGCCTTAGAACGTGACAAGATGGTGGATAACTATGTGCAGTACACAGATAATCGTACATTCTCTCTTTCTTTGGCAGATCCACAGTTTAGTTATAAATCGACTAACAATCTTTTTAAGATGCGTTTGCGTCCTATTTTGGGTGCAGATATAACTGCCAGCAAGAAGGGAGTTATAGTGCAACGCTGGTGGGGTGCCGAATTGCAAATTGATATTGCCAAGCACCTCAGTGTTTGGGGTAGTCTACGCGATAATTCATGGAATGGTAACTGGTTGAGCGACAAGTACTTTCCGTCTGCTGGTGAAAAGATGTATGGTGCACGTATTCACTATGGAGCTTCGCAGCAATACCCTGCATTGAGCAATCTGGCAGGCGTACAATACAAGGAGGCCAATTATGGTGGTGACTTCTCGGACTCGAAGGGGGGTATAAGTCTCTATACATGGTGGGGTAGTATAGGTATTCAACGCGAAAATATTCGTTGGGGAGATGCATACCACTGTGCGAATATTTTATCAGGCAATAGTCCTGCTGTGCCGATGATAACCATGCAACTGACACCCTGCAAGTGGTTTCAGTTCGATTATTTCCATGCTTGGTTAGTATCGAACGTATTGGACTCTACCTATTTCTATTTAGAAAATAGCACCGATGCTACTCAGCCGACAATCAATTACCGTCCGTATAACAAGTTTATGGCGGCTAATATGTTCACTATCACGCCATTAAAACAATTGTCATTGTCATTTGGTAACTCTATCATATATGCTGAGCAAACCATTCAAGCAGCCTATTTGATACCTATTGCGTTCTACAAATCGCTTGATCACCTACTGACAAAAGGCGTGCGCACACAAAACCAAAACTCACAAGTCTTTGCTTCGGTTTCAGTTCGACCTATTGACCATCTGCATCTTTATGCTTCTGCATTTATTGATGAGGTCAAGTTCTCACGCTTCAAACTCAGCAATCCTGAGAATAATCCAATATCCTATTTGGTAGGCTTCAATTGGTCGGGTTGGCCAATCAAAGGATTGAGTATGAAGGGCGAGTTTATGCGTTCGTATATTGCTACCTATATCCATTCTATCGATGTATTGGATTATACATCAAATAGTTATAATATGGGACATTATATGGGTGACAATGCGCAATCCATTTATGCTGAGTTGGCATATCGCCCCATACGAGGCATGTTGCTAAAGCTCAGTTATACCAACGATAGCAAGTATAACTCCTATGCATACTTGCGTGATAATATCTCCGAGACAATAGCGCAAAAGCCATTTGACCATTGTATATATCGCAATGATGAAGTGCGTTTGGACGGTATCTATGAAGTGCATCCAAATATGTATATGACGCTTTCAGTAGGATATAATAATGCACAAGGATTTGATAATCAAAAAGAAAATGCTTTGCCCAGTGAGGCTGTCGGTGATGCGCAATATTATCTAAATCGTTTTTGTCCGTTGTATTACCAGGGTAAAAACCTCAGTGTATCTGCAGCCTTTAGTTTCGGATTCTAACCCTGTTATACTTTTGACCCACATGATCTGCAGCGTAATCATATTGAATTGGAATGGCGAAACGATGCTTCGTCGTTTTTTGCCAAATGTGATTGCATATACGCAACAAGCTGATGTTGAAATCGTTGTCGCAGATAATGGTTCTACCGATGGTTCTGTGGCGTATCTGCATACCCAATCGGTGCGTGTGATTGAGTTGGGGCAGAATTATGGATTTGCAGAGGGATATAATCGTGCCATTGCGCAAGTTGATTCAGACTATGTAGTGCTGCTCAATTCGGATGTAGAGGTGACGCCGCACTGGATAGACACCTTATTATATTACGCGCGCACGCACGAGGATGTGGTTGCCTTGCAACCTAAAGTGTTGAGTTGGCATTCCAAACAAGATGTGTTGCAGGGCAAGGCTCAACACGTGCGCTTCGAACATGCTGGCGCAGCGGGTGGCATGATGGATTGTTTGGGCTATCCTTATTGTCGTGGGCGTTTCTTAACCCATTTGGAGGAAGATCATGGGCAATATGATACACCTGCACCTATCTTTTGGGCTTCGGGTGCCTGCCTGTTTATCAATCGTGCTGTATATATCAACGAGGGTGGGTTAGATGCCCTGTTCTTTGCTCACCAAGAGGAGATTGACCTTTGTTGGCGCCTGCACTGTCGTGGATACCAAATCATGTCTGTACCACAATCTGTGGTGTATCATGTTGGTGGTGGAACATTGCAATATGAGAGTCCTAAAAAGACTTTTCTTAATTTTCGCAACAATTTGCTAATGCTATATAAGAATCTACCTACCCGTAAATGGATATTGGTAATGCTAATTCGTTTTCCATTGGACTATGTGGCTGCACTACAGATGCTAATGTCGGGTAAATGGTTGAATTTCAAAGCAGTATGGCAAGCGCGATGCGCGTTCTGGAAGTTGCGAACACAATACAAAACCGTAAAAAACAATAATATTCGCAAGCGCAAATCCCCATTTCCTACCATCATTAGTAAGCGTAGTATTATTTTTGATTACTATCTTAGAGGTAAACGAAAATAATTGGCACGATTTTTGTATTTATCTTCGTACAACACGTATGTTGCGTGTTGTGCAACTTAATACAAATCGTTAATAAAACCTCCTATGAAAACAAACCCTTTTCGCCTTCCTGATTTAGGCTATCAACTCACCGATCTGGCTCCTATGATGAGTCCTAAGACGCTCTCTTACCACTATGGTAAGCATTTTCAATCGTATATTGACAACCTCAATCAAATGGTTAACAATTCTCATTTTGAGGGTCTTAGCCTTGAGGATATTGTGCGTAAGGCTCCCGACGGACCTGTTGCCAATAATGCAGGTCAAGTATTGAATCATCAATTGTTTTTTGAGCAATTTCTCCCAACCAAGGATGCTAAGATTCCTTCTGGCGAATTATTGTTTTTGATTGAACAATCCTTTGGCTCGTTTGACGCAATGCGCACAATAGTGCATGATGAAGTCAAACAGTTTTTTGGGTCAGGTTGGACATGGCTTGCCATGAATAATGACGGAAAAATGAAGATCCTATCGCTGCCTAATGGTGATAATCCGCTACGACATGGGTGGAAACCAATCTTAGCTATAGACCTTTGGGAACATGCCTATTACCTTGATTATCAAAATCGTAGAATGAAATATTTGGATAACTTCTGGCTGATCGTGAATTGGCATATCGTTTCTAAACGAATCGTGTAGCAGTTTCTCCAATATTGCCTACTTCATATACACCCTTAACTTATAAAAACAAAACGCGTATGTGGTTCGAAAAATGGCTTGACAAAATTTGGGCACGCGTTCGCAAAGACACTCAGTTGCCCATGCAATCGTATTGTAAGTATTGGTGGTTGCAATGCACACCACCATGGTAGTTCTAAAAAAATCGCAGAAAACGCAAAGTTTCTGCGATTTTTCTTGTGTATATCTAAATTTTTCCGTACCTTTGCACGGAAATCATTCTATATGCAGTATATTGGTATCATACCCGCTCGTTATGCCAGTAGTCGTTTTCCTGGCAAACCATTGGCTGAGATATGTGGCAAGCCAATGGTTCAACGTGTATATGAACAAGCCTGCAAAGTGCTTGATACTGTGATTGTTGCTACGGATGACGAGCGTATATACGATTGCGTAAAGGCCTTTGGCGGACGGGTGTATATGACCTCCTCGGAGCACCGTTGTGGCACTGATCGTATCTGCGAAGCGTATCAGAAATACCGTGCTTCTTTGCTCAATAGTTCATTGACCGTTATACCAGATCACGAAACAGTGGTGGTCAATATCCAAGGCGATGAACCTTTTATTCAGCCAGAGCAGATTAGGGCTGTGATGGACTGTTTCCCCACGGATATTGCTACTTTGGCAAAACCCTATACAATGGACGATGACTTGCAAGAATTGCTCACACCCAATATCGTCAAGGTAGTATTTTCTGAGCAGACGGGCGAGGCACTGTATTTCTCGCGCAGCGTAATACCGTATTTGCGTGGGGTAGAGCAGCACGAATGGCTGCGCAAAGGTCAGTACTTCAGCCATATAGGATTATATGCCTATCGTGCTGATGTGCTAATGCGTATCACGCAACTGCCTCCGTCTCCATTGGAGCAAGCTGAGAGTCTGGAGCAGCTGCGCTGGTTGGAGAATGGACTGAAAATCAAAGTGGCTATATCCAACACTAAGTCGATAGGTATTGATACGCCCGAAGATTTGCAACAAGCAATAGCATATTTCCAACAAGTAGTTAAATCGTAAATGGTAAATAGTTAAATGGTAAATACTATGGCAACGAACAACACACCAACTCCCCATATTGGGGCTCAGTATGGCGAAATCGCCGAAACGGTTATTATGGCAGGCGACCCATTGCGTGCGAAAGTGATGGCCGATAAATATTTGGAAAATCCTGTACAGTTTAATAATGTACGTGGTATGCTTGGTTTCACTGGCACACACAAGGGCAAACGTGTGAGTGTGATGGGACATGGCATGGGTATCCCTTCTATAGGTATCTACACCTACGAGTTGTATAATTTTTATGGTGTCAAGACCATTATCCGTGTAGGTAGTTCGGGTAGTATCCATAATGATTTGCATGTGGGTGATTTGGTTATTGCGATGGGTGCTTGCACCAATAGCAATTATGCGGCGCAATACGAATTGCCTGGCACCTACGCTCCTATTGCTGATTTTGACCTCTGCCGTCGTGCTGCAGAGGCATGCGAGCAGTTTGGCTATCGCTATAAAGTGGGCAATGTATTCTCTTCTGACACCTTCTACACGGAGAACGCGCACAATGATAAATGGATCAATATGGGCGTATTAGCAGTAGAAATGGAGGCACCTGCTCTGTATATGAATGCGGCTCGCAGTGGCAACAAGGCACTGGTTATCTGCACTGTATCGGATAATATCCTTACGGGCGAAGCCACCACAGCCGAGGAACGCCAGAACAACTTCACCCATATGATGGATGTAGCGTTTACGCTGATTTGATGAACCGACAGATTCTTCGTTTAGCGATTCCCAGTATTCTTGCCAATATCACCATTCCGTTGGTGGGATTGGTGGATACGGCTATTGTCGGACATATATCTGATGCGCATGCTATTGGTGGTATAGCCATTGGCACGATGCTTTTTGACCTGCTCTATTGGAACTTCGGTTTCTTGCGTGTCGGTACAAGCGGCATGACGGCGCAGGCCTTTGGTCGCAACGACCGTGAGCAGTGTGCTCGTCTCTTGGCGCAGAGTGTGGGTATTGCTTTGATCGGTGCTGCGCTGATATGGTTGGTACAATGGCTCTTTGTGACGGCAGCACTTGCGATTGTACCTTGTTCTGCCGAAGTAGCTACCTTCGCGCGCAAATACTTCTTTATTCGTGTATGGGCAGCTCCTGCGACCCTTAGTCTAATGGCTATAAAGGGGTGGTTTATTGGCATGCAGGACACGGTTAGCCCCATGATTACGGATATGGTCGTCAATGTGGTGAATATGGCAGTCAGTTATGTGCTGGCGGTCTATACGCCTATGGGAGCCTTGGGTGTAGCCTTGGGTACAGTGATTGCCCAACTGACGGGACTCCTGTTGTCGGTATGTGTTTTGCTGTGGAAGTACCGCCATGTATGGCTGGGATTGTCATTCTTTAGTTTGCTCAAGGACATGCGTGGCATGCGCCAACTCATCTCGCTCAATGCTAATCTATTTGTGCGTTCGCTGTGTTTTATGATTGTGTATGTGGGCTTTACTTCCTTGTCGTCTATGTATGGCGATACCGATTTGGCGGTATGTAGCATACTCATGAAACTCTTCATGTTAGTTTCCTATTTCGTGGACGGCTTTGCTTATGCGGGCGAAGCCCTTGTCGGCAAATATATCGGCGAAGCCAAATCTCAACCTTTATCCAATAGCCCGCAGGGCGTCCAATATTCAATAGGCGGAACGCCGTCCAATAGCCACAATATCGCCTCCCTTGTTCGCCTTCTTTTCCTTTGGTCATTGGGCGTAGGGGCTGTGTTTACGGTCGTTTTTGCGTTGTCGTATATGCCTATGTATCGTATGATGACTTCGGATGCGGTAGTATTGGAACGTTTGAAAGACTTTACGCTTTGGCTGATTGCCATGCCTATTGTGAGTACATTGGCGTTTATGTGGGATGGAGTGTTCACGGGTGCTACGGCAGGCAAGCAGATACGCAATGCCATGATTTGGGCAGCTGTGGGTTTTGTATTGGGTTATGTAGCAAGTTACCATTGGTTGGGCACGCATGCCTTGTTTGTGGGCTATTTTCTCCACCTCGCTGCCCGTGTCATTTACCTTACTGCCACATGGCGCCCCCTTATGGAGCGGCAAAGCCGCATATTCGAGCCTTCAAGCTCTAACCTTTAGCCTAAAAAAGATATGATTAAGAAACTCGAAAATAGAAAATGGCGTGTGCTAAAGAGCACTCCTTTGTTGAATCTCGGCCCATGGTTGAACGTGCGCCAAGAGGTGGTGGAACTGCCCAATGGTACGCAGATTCCTGCGTGGTTCGTGATGGATTTCCCCAATTGGATCAATGTGATTGCTATCACCAAGGATGGTGATTTTGTGATGATTGACCAGTACCGTCATGCCTTGGGCGAGACGCATTATGAGTTGGTAGCAGGTGTCGTAGATGAGGGCGAAACGCCGTTGCAGGCTGCCATGCGCGAACTGAGCGAGGAGACAGGCTATGAAGGTGGCGAGTGGCAGGCGTTTATGGAACTCTCGCCCAATCCGACGAATCATACCAACAAGAGCTATACCTTTCTTGCTACTGGGGTAGAGAAGGTGCGCGAACCGCATCAGGAACCCTCAGAGGACATCCATGTGCATGTCCTAACGCGCGATGAGGTGTATGACTTACTCACCTCTGGCGAGATAATTCAGGCCCTGCACGCTGCACCGCTGTGGAAATTCTTTGCTATATAGTGGAGTAGCGTGTTTTGGGGATAAAACATTACTCCAACATGTAAATCTCGCACCAAAAAAATGTTCTACAACATATATCCCCCCAATATCGCACTGCGCATTTGCACAAGTGCGATATTTTTTGTATCTTTGCAAGCGTTATAACCGACCGCTCTGTGTGCTAAGTTAAGACTGACAGCGGTCATAATACCATTAAAACCATGAAATATCTATTATTAGGCGACGAAGCCATAGCGCAGGGCGCTATTGATGCGGGACTAAGTGGTGTATATGCCTATCCAGGTACACCATCCACCGAGATTACTGAGTATATACAATTGTGCGAAAAGCGCAAAGGCGATGAGGCGAAAGGCAAGATTTTCTGCCAATGGGCTACCAATGAGAAGACTGCCATGGAAGGCGCATTGGGTATGTCTTATATGGGCAAACGTGCACTGGTGTGCATGAAACATGTGGGTATGAATGTCTGTGCAGATGCCTTCATGAATGCTGCTATCACAGGCGTCAACGGAGGCTTGGTGGTAGTGGCTGCTGATGACCCATCCATGCACTCCTCGCAGAATGAACAGGACTCGCGTTTCTATGCGAAATTTGCGATGATTCCTTGCCTCGAACCCAGTAACCAGCAAGAGGCATATGACATGATGCACTACGCCTTTGACCTCTCCGAGTCGTTGCGCACACCTATACTTTTCCGCGTTACGACACGCATGGCGCACTCGCGTGCGGTGGTGGAGACCATGGACACGCCTCGTGAGCAAAATGTGCTGTCTGCTCCCGAGAATACCAATCATTTCATTCTGCTGCCAGCATTCGCGCGCAAAAACTACGCCGAACTGGTAGAATCACAAGCTGACTTCGTTCAGACCAGCGAGGAGTCGCTATACAATACCTATACCAAGGGTACACAACCTCAGAAGGCGATTGTGACCACAGGTATTGCCTATAATTATTTGATGGAGGTTAGAGGCGAGAGGTTAGAGGCGAGAGGCGAGAGTATATTAAAGATTACACAATATCCATTGCCAAAAGCATTGATTGACCAGATGGTGGCTGATGGTGCAGAGGAGATTTTGGTCATGGAGGAGGGACAACCTGTAGTAGAAGAGTTACTCCGTGGTATGGTACCATCTTCGGTGGTTGTTAAGGGCCGATTGACAGGCGACCTGCCTCGCATGGGCGAACTCACACCCGATAGCGTAGCTCAAGCCTTATTGCCCGATAGCCATATCGCCAATAGCCCATTGCCAATCCCAGAATTGGTTGTTGGTCGTCCACCCGCACTGTGCCAAGGTTGTGGTCACCGCGATATGTATGCAGCACTCAATGAGGTGGCTGCAGAGCATGAGGGTTCCAAGATCTTCGGCGATATAGGTTGCTACACATTAGGTGCTTTGTCGCCTTTCCATGCTATCCACGCTTGCGTAGAGATGGGTGCCAGCATCACCATGGCTAAGGGTGCTGCTGATGCAGGGCAGTTCCCTTCGTTTGCGGTGATTGGCGATAGTACCTTCACCCACTCGGGTATGACAGGTCTGCTGGACTGCGTGAATAGCAAGGCGAATGTAGTAGTGCTTATCTCTGACAACCTCACCACAGGTATGACGGGTGGACAAGACTCGGCGGGAACAGGTCGTTTGGAAGCTATCTGCCTCGGTTTAGGTGTAGAGCCAGAGCATGTGCGCGTGGTAGTGCCATTGCCAAAGAACATGGAGGAGATCAAACAAGTGCTCCGCGAGGAGGTAGCATACAACGGCACCAGTGTCGTCATCGCTCGTCGCGAGTGCATCCAAACCCTCAAACGCCACCTCAAGCAAAAACAACACTAAACAACCCAATACAATCCTACACAATCCTACACAACCCTATACAATACTCTTATGAAACGCGATATTATTTTAGCAGGCGTAGGCGGACAAGGTATCCTCTCTATTGCCACTGTCATAGGTGATGCAGCCCTCAACGAGGGGCTCTATCTCAAGCAAGCCGAAGTACACGGTATGAGCCAGCGAGGTGGCGACGTACAGTCCAACCTTCGCCTCTCCAGCGAACCTATCTATTCGGATTTGATCCCAAAGGGTGGGGCAGATATTATTATCTCACTCGAACCAATGGAGGCGCTCCGCTATCTACCTTATCTGAAGGAAGAAGGCTGGATTGTCACCAGCAACAAACCCTTTGTGAATATCCCTAATTATCCTGACGTAGAGGAGGTTATCAAGCATATTGAGGCTATTCCTCACCACGTGCTATTGGATGTAGAAACACTGGCTAAGGAAGCGGGTGCGCCTGCGCAAGCAGCCAATATGGTGTTGCTGGGTGCTGCTATCCCAATGTTAGGCATAGACCATGACAAGATAATAGCTGGTGTGAAACGTATTTTTGCGCGCAAGGGCGAAGCCATTGTTGCTGCTAATATGGCTGCCATTGAAGCTGGATTCCGTGCTTCTAAATAGTAAACAGTAGATGGATTTAATATTATTGCTCATAGGCAAGGCGCAATGTTGGCGCCGCGCAGATGTTGTCTATGTTGTCTTTAGAAAATAATACCGAATGAGTTTTCCGTTAAATAAACAACTCGTGGACCAAACCTGTATTGATTTTGGTCTGCGCAACGCCAAGGAGCTTGGCGCATCGTCTATTCGCCAACTTGTGGGCGTAGTCAAGGATATCGAACGTGCTACAGGTGTGGAGTTTATCCACATGGAACTCGGTGAACCAGGACTGCCAGCCGAGCAGATTGGTATCATGGCAGAGCACAAGGCCCTCAAGGCGGGCATGGGCTCCAAGTATCCCCTTATCACAGGTATCACTGAGGTGAAACACTGGGGTAGCGAGTTTGTGCGTGCGTTCATGAACTTGGATATTCCGACCGAGTGCATTGTGCCTACGGTGGGCAGTATGCAAGCGGCTTTTGCCATTAATATGCTGGTGTCGCAGTTGGACGAGAAACGCGATACTATTCTCTTCCTTGACCCTTGTTTCCCTGTGCAGAAGCAACAATGTAAGGTCATTGGCGTACGTGTGGATTCGTTTGATGTGGCAGATTTCCGTGGCGAAGCCTTGGCTGCTGAACTGGAGCGCCATTTCAAGTCGGGTAGGATAGCGGCTATGCTTTTCTCCAACCCCAATAACCCATCTTGGATGTGCCTCACTGAGCGTGAATTGGAGATTATTGGTCGCCTGGCTTCACTCTATAACGTGTTGGTTATTGAGGACTTAGCATATCTCAATATGGACTTCCGCGATGCGGAACGTGGTATGCCTTATGAGCCACCGTATCAACCTACAGTAGGTCGCTATACCAACAACTGCCTGCACATGATCTCTTGCTCCAAGATGTTCTCCTACGCGGGTCAACGTGCAGCGATTATCGCTATTAACCCCTATCTGGCGCACCGCCGATTTGCCACCTTGGCAGAGCGCTATGAGAACGATGGAGAGTTCCTCAGAAACTTCATATATAATGTGCTCTATAGTCTCTCATCAGGCGTGACGCACTCCGTGCAGTTTGCTATGGCAGCTATGTTCAAGGCAGCATGCCAGGGCAAGATAGACTTCGTGACCACCACCCGCGAATATGCGCGAAGGGCTAAATTGGTCAAGGAGATTATGCTTCGCAACGGTTTCCACATTGTCTATAATGAAGATGCCGATGAGCAGGAGGTCGGTGATGGATTCTTCTTTACCTTTGGTTATAAGGATTGGACGGGTGAGAAGATGGTTAACAAACTGATTTACTACGGTATATCAGCCATCTCACTCGCCAGCACAGGTGCTAAGCGGGAAGGCATGCGTGGATGCGTGTCGTGTATCCGTGAGGACCAATACGAATTGCTCGACCAACGCCTCGCGCTCTTCCATCGAGATTATCATGATAAATAATTAACCTCCCACGGACAACAGATATTTGTTTCATCTGTGCCAATCAGTTAAAATCTGTGCCATCAGTGGGAAATAGAAATAAATATAATGAATTATGTATCTCCTATTGAGGCAGTGCGCCTCGTGAAATCTGGCGACACGATTGTCGTACAAGGTTCTACCTCCATACCTATGGTACTCTTGCGTGCGCTCACCGAGCGTGCCAGTGAACTGCGCGATGTGAAAATCATCTCGGGTTTCGGCATACACCCCGAAGAGGCACCATACGCTAAAAAAGAACTCATGGACTCCTTCCGTGCGCTGAATATCTTTGTACCCAACAACCTGCGCCGCGCCATGCGCGAGGGCGTAGCAGACACTATCCCATGCTTCTTGGGCGAAGTGCCCTTCCTCTTCCGTAGCGGACAAGTGCCTGTAGATGTGGCATTCCTAAACGTCAGCGAACCCGATGAGAATGGCTATTGCTCCTACGGCATTAGTGCCGACATCGCTTTCTCGGGTGCCGAATGTGCCAAAACCGTCATTGCGCAGGTCAATAAGTATATGCCTCGCACTTTTGGCGACCCTGTGATACATGTCAGCCAGATTGCTGCTATGTGCCGTGGCGATGAGCCACTCATCGAAGTCCCAACCCCAGTGCCCAGTGAGATAGAGACACGCATTGGTAACTTTATCGCCAACGAGATTCCTGACGGCGCCACCTTGCAGATTGGTGTCGGCGGAATACCAAATGCCGTCATCAACGCATTGAGCGGACATCAGCACTTAGGCTTGCATACCGAAGCCATTACCGATGGCGTGTTACCATTGATAGAGAAGGGTATTATAGACAACTCGCTCAAGAAGATTTACCCAGGTAAGTCCTTGGGTAGTTTGGTATTGGGTTCGAAACATCTGTACGAATACATGGATAATAACCCAGACTTCGTCATTCGCGATGTAGCCTTTACCAATGACCCACAAAACATCCGTCAGAACCCTAAAGCCATGGCTATCAATTCGGCGGTGGAGGTGGATTTGACAGGTCAGATTTGTGCCGACTCCATAGGCGAGACCATCATCTCAGGTGTGGGTGGACAGCATGACTTTATGTACGGTGCTGCACTATCGGAAGGAGGTAAATGCTTTATCGCTTTGCCCAGTATGACCAGCAAGGGGCAGAGCAAGATTGTGGCCACCCTCGCCCCAGGTGCAGGCGTAGTCACTACACGCTTCCAAGCACAATACATAGCCACCGAACATGGTATCGTCTATCTGCGCAATCTGCCATTGGCTGAACGCGCTAAAGCGCTGATTAGCATAGCAGACCCATCCGTTCGCGAGGAACTGGAGCGTGCTGCTGTCAAACGATTTGGCATCGGATTCCTACGACTGAAGTGAGATTCGTACTACCAAATTATTTACAAGAAAAATATGTTAGATAGCATTTTTGGTACTTAAATAGCACCTAAATTTGCATATTCCAAATAATTTTCTTAATTTTGCAGCGTAAAAACATAAAAATCGTATATTTTATGCTTAAATATCCACTACTTGTTAATTTAGTGATGGGGCTTGTAGGCAAGATTGAGTTGCACAAACTGAACGCCGCCTCCAAAGATCCCCGCAAGACACAAGAGAAGACGCTTCGCAGAATGCTCGAAATCGCCAAGGACACTGTCTATGGTAGAGAGCATCACTTTGCTGAGATATTAGATTGCAAAACGGACACAGAACTATATGCACGCTATCAGCAATATGTGCATCGCCAAGACTACGAGAAACTGCGTCCATACGTCAATCGTACCAAAGAAGGTGCCGCAGACATCCTCTTTCCAGGTCATCCCGTTATGTATGCCACTACAAGCGGTACTACTGCCGAACCCAAATGGATTCCGATCACTAAGCATTACCTCAAGCGTATCTATGGTAAGATGACACGCCTATGGATATACAATTTCATTCGCCATCGTCAAATGGTTTTTGCAGGCAGTGTGGTGATTATTGTGGGCAAGGCTGTTGAAGGTCGCTCGCTGGATGGTACCGTGTTTGGTTCAGTATCTGGACTGACACGAAAAGATGTACCAGGATTCATCAAGAAGCACTATGCGTTCTCTTCTATCGTTTATGATATCCCTGACTACAACGCTCGCTACTATGCTATCATGCGATTGAGCATTGAGCAAGACGTGACAATGTTGGTCACTGCTAACCCAAGTACTATCGTAGAGATGCAGCACAATGCTATCGAATACTATGACAAGTATGTAGAGGACATTGAAAACGGTACGATCAATCGCGAATTGAACATCCCTGACCATATCCGCCAAGAGTTGGAGGCTACGCTCAAACCTAATCCCAAGCGTGCGGAAGAGTTACGCCGCCTGAAGAAGGAATATTATACACCATTGCCACGCCACTATTGGCCTAATCTGCAGACACTCTCTACATGGAAGTGTGGCAATACGAAGGTGTATCTGGACAAGTTCCAAGGCTCTTTCCCAGACGATATTTGTCACCAAGAGATAGGTTACTTCTCATCTGAGTGCCGATTTGGCTTCGTGATGGACGAAGGTATAGATACCACTTTGTTCCCACATTTCCACTACTATGAGTTTATAGCCGAAGAGGATTTGGATAATCCTAATCCACGCTATTGGCAGCTGCATGAGTTGGAGGAAGGCAAACGCTATTCGCCTATCGTAACTACCTATGCTGGCTTGTATCGCTACGATGTGAGCGACTTAGTAGAAGTAGGACCTAAGTACCTCAATACACCTACTATACATATGGTGCAAAAGGTGAATGGTATAGTCAGTATCACAGGCGAAAAACTACAAGAAAATCAATTTATGACTTCGGTACAAAAGGTAGAGAAGGATCTGGATATGCCAACCAAATTCTCTATCGCTTTTGCCGATGTCGAACGCAGTACTTATCACTTCTATTTTGAGTTTGCCGATCAAACTACCTCGCAAGCCGATGCCGAACGCTTTGCAGCTGCTGTGGATGTGGAACTCAAGAATATGAATATTGAATACGAAGCCAAACGCGACAGTTTGCGTTTGAAAGATCCAATCACCCACCGCCTGCGTAGCAACGCTTTTGACCAATTCAAACAAGCCTCTATTGCGGATGGTTCTGGTCGTGACGGTCAGTTCAAATTGAACCTGCTTTTGCAGGACGAAAATCGCCATGCTAAGTTCAAACAATTGGCACTTGATGCCAAAGAAGCAGTGGGCAAAGCCATTGATAACTTGGAGCAAAAACATCAAGCCCGCAAGGTAGCACGACAAGCCAAACACCGCAAACACTAATCAACAACACGCTTATGAATCAGCAATACGAACAGCTACGCGTGAAGGAAGGGGAGTATATCCCTCAACCTGCTATGGATTATCCACAGGACAATCCATTCGCGCGCACGCTCTTTCCTAAATATACCAAGCAACTCGCTATAGATGATAAGTATCCCTATCTGGATGATAGTGTAGGGTATAAGTGCAATCTCTATTTGGGCTACTATGTGTTCTTGCACCTGCTGCTTCGTATCAAACTGCGTGTGCAAATGGGTTTGCGTATTCGCGGACGCGAAGTGCTTAAGAAGCATAAAGAAGGTCTGAAGAACGGCGCTATCACCATAGCCAACCATGTCTATCGTTTGGACTGTCCATGCGTGCTGATCGCTGTGAATAGGACACATAATACGCGAATACCTATGTTCGCACCCAATTTCCGCACCAAGGATGGCTATTTCATGCGTATTGCAGGTGGCATACCTATTCCTGAAGCAGAGGCTGGCATGAGCGCCATGAAGAAGTTCAATGAGGCGTTTGACGAATTCCACCGCCGTGGTTGGTGGTTCCATATCTTCCCAGAGGCATGTCGCTGGGATATGTACAAACCGCTTCGCCCTTTCCAGAAAGGCGCCTTCACCATGAGTTATAAGTATGACAAGCCCTTGTTGCCCTGCGTCATCACCTACCGCGAGCGTAAGGGTATCTTCCGCCTGTTTGGTCCTAAAGACTTGCCATTGCTAACAGTGACGATTGGCGAACCTATTTATCCTGACACCACGCAGCCACGTAAGACAGAGGTGGAGCGATTGCGCGATGTGGCACATGCGCAGATGCAACAGATGGCGGGTATCACGCACAACCCATGGCCTGCTGCGTGGGGCAACCAATAATAGCAGCATTTTATAGTGCAGTATCTCCTTTTCGATGATATGACACAATGCAACGAGCAAGAGATTGCTCGTTTGCTGCCTTTGGTCAGTGACCAACGCCGTGAACAGGCATTGGGCTACAAACATCTGTTTGGGCAGTTCTGTTGCCTCAAGTCCTACGAGTTGCTTATGCAATTGCTCAACTCTGTACCATACGCCATACACCATACACCCTCCTTCCTCTACAACGAACACGGCGCCCCACGCCTGGAGCATGGTCCATGTTTCTCTATCTCGCATTGTAAGCATGCTATAGCGGTGGCTATTAGCGAAAAGCCAATAGGCATTGATATAGAGCATATTCGCACCGCCAAACCCGAATTAGTAGAGCGTACTATGAACGAACAGGAGCAAAATGAGATCTGGACTGCTGCTTCGCCAGATGTGGCTTTCACTCGCCTTTGGACACAGAAAGAGGCGGTTCTAAAAATGCAAGGCACAGGTATCCTCAGTATAGATGGCATAAAAAATACCTTGGTCGCTCTCGAACATGTCGATTTGCAAACCAAGGTACATATCGATAAGCAATATGCTTATACCCTTGCCTCTCGCCTTTAGTCTTCAGCCTCTCGCCTAATAGCCTTTAGCCTAATAGCCTCTCGCCTTTAGCCTCTTTAGTTAGGGGGTAGGCTTCTATAGCAACGCAAAATCTATCACCTCCTGAATATCCTTCACATAGTGGAAAGATAGTCCTTTGAGGTATTTAGGTGCGATATCCTCTACATCCTTGCGGTTGTCGTGGCAGAGTACTAAATCGGTGATGCCTGCGCGTTTAGCAGCCAAAATCTTCTCTTTCACACCGCCGATAGGTAGTACCTTACCGCGGAGTGTCATCTCACCTGTCATAGCAATGCGTGGACGCACTTTGCGGCGTGTGAACGCGCTCACGAGTGCTGTTGTCATAGTGATACCTGCACTTGGACCGTCCTTTGGTATAGCACCTTCGGGTACGTGTACATGTACCGAGTGGGTATCCAGTTGCTTGCGTGCTATGCCAAACTGATCCGCATGCGCTTTGATATAGCCCATAGCAATGGTGGCTGACTCCTTCATCACATCGCCCAAGTTACCTGTGAGCGTGAGGGTAGGGGTCTTGCTTGGCGAGAGCGAGGTCTCTATGAAGAGTATCTCACCGCCCACTTGTGTCCATGCCAGACCTGTCACTACGCCGATATACTTATTGGTCTCCCATTCATCGCGTGAGTAACGTTGCTTGCCGAGGTATGCCACGAGGTCTTCGCTCGTGACGGACACATTGTATTCCTCCTCCAGGGAAATACGTGTCACCACTTTGCGGCAGATAGCCGCTATTTGGCGCTCTAAGTTACGCACACCAGACTCGCGGGTGTACTTGTCTATGATTTCTCCTACAATGGCTTTCTTGAGTTTGAGTTGGCTGGCCTTCAGACCGTGGTTGTGCAACTCTTTAGGCAATAGGTGACGCTTAGCAATCTCCTCTTTCTCCTCTTGTAGGTAACCCGTCATCTCAATAAGCTCCATACGGTCAAGGAGTGGACGAGGGATAGTGTCCAAGGAGTTGGCTGTAGCGATAAAGAGTACTTTGCTCAGATCATAATCCACGTCCAAGTAGTTGTCGTGGAAAGTGCCATTCTGCTCAGGATCAAGCACTTCGAGCAATGCGCTTGTTGGGTCGCCTTTGTAGTCAGAACCGATTTTGTCTATCTCATCGAGGACAAACACAGGGTTGCTGGTCTTCACTTTTCTCAGGTTCTCTATGATACGACCAGGCATAGCACCAATATAGGTACGACGGTGGCCTCGAATCTCTGACTCGTCGTGCAAACCGCCGAGACTGATACGCGCATATTTGCGGCCGAGGGCTTCGGCGATAGAGCGACCAAGACTGGTCTTACCCACACCTGGAGGGCCATAGAGGCATAGGATAGGGGCTTTCATATCATCTGCCTTGCTGTTGGCTTTCATCTTCAGCACCGCCAAGTATTCAATGATACGCTCTTTGACTTTCTCCATGCCATAGTGGTCATGGTCAAGCACTGCTTGTGCGTTACGAATATCGTAGTTATCTTCGGAGTATTCGTTCCAAGGCAGGTCGAGCAGGATCTCCAAGTAGTTCTGTAGGGTAGAGTACTCGGGCGAGTGGGTAGGGATACGGCGGAGTTTCTTCAGATCGTTCTCGAAGGTTGCCTGCATCTTCGCGCTCCACTTCTTTTGTTTAGCGCGTTCGAGCATGGCGTTAGCCATTTGCTCATCGGTATTGCCCAACTCGCGCTGAATGGTCTCCATCTGGCGTTGCAGATAGTATTCGCGTTGCTCTTTGTCTATATCTTCTTTTGTCTTGCTCTTAATAACCTCCTTCATATCAAGCATTTGCAGTTCGCTTGTCAGGATTTCGAGCAAGTTTATAGCACGTTCTTTGAGCGAGGACATCTCCAGCAGGCGTTGTTTGTCGGCTATACGCACGCCAAAGTTACCGCAGATATAGTTCACCAGGGTAGGTGGGTTATCTATGCTGCGCAAGGTCATACCCGCTTCGGCAGGTATGTTCTCCATGCGTTTGAGAATCTTGTCGGCTTGGGCCTTGAGACTGCTGACCAGCGCTATGAACTCTTTGTCATTGCGTTTAGGAAATTCTTCTTCTGAGATATGCACTCTGGCTTTCATGTATGGCTTTTGTGCGACAATCTCCTGTATCTCAATGCGTTGAATACCTTCCATAATGACCATCAGACTGCCGTCTGGCAGGTCGAGGGTACGCATGACGCGTCCAGCGGTACCTATAGAATAGAGGTCATCGGACGAAGGTTCTTGCACATCTTGTACGCGTTGGCAGCAAACGGCGAGCAGTTCGTCGTTTTTGAAGGCATTGGTAACGAGTTTCTTGGATTTGGGTCGAGCCACAGTCACAGGCAGCAGCACACCTGGAAAGAGCACCATATTGCGCAGTGGCAATACGCCAAGCACATCGCCATCTTGCAGGCTTGGTTCTTTGGTGTCGTCATCAGCTGTCAGTGGAATATAATCTACTTTCACGTTCTGATTCTCGTCGTCGTTGAATAATAATTCATCAAGGTAGGTCATTGTGATTTACGATTTGACTATTTACGATTTTACAATTTAGATTACGTTTCTTTTTTTATAGGGTACTTCTCAATAAATTCTATTTTACATAATTGCAATTAGGAGTCGTTTATCCTATAGCAATATATTAGATAGTTTTTTGTGAAAAACCACGCCGCTCGCAATGTTGGCGAGCGGAATGGTTGTTTAAGTTGTCTTTTATTTCACGAATCACTCCTTAATCTCGCGCAGGTCAATCATCAGCTCATCCAGTTGCTTTTGATCCACAAGACCAGGAGCGCCGAGCATGACGTCGCGACCTTGGTTGTTCTTTGGGAATGCAATGCAGTCGCGGATACTGTCGAGACCAGCGAACAAGCTCACGAAGCGATCCAAGCCGTATGCCAAACCGCCGTGAGGTGGCGCACCGAACTTAAAGGCATTCATGAGGAAGCCGAACTTGAGTTGTGCCTCTTCTGGCGTGAAGCCCAGGATCTCAAAGGTGCGTTGTTGCAATGCAGCATCGTGGATACGGATACTACCGCCACCAACCTCTACACCATTAATAACCATGTCGTATGCGTTCGCACGCACAGCAGCAGGATTGGTGTCCATCAATGGAATATCTTCTGGTTTTGGAGAGGTAAATGGATGGTGCATAGCCATGAGGCGTTGCTCCTCGTCGCTCCACTCGTACATTGGGAAGTCCACAATCCAGAGGCATGAGAACTTCTTAGGATCGCGCAAGCCGAGTTGTTTGCCGACCTCGAGACGCAGCTCGCACAATTGCTTGCGGGTCTTCATAGCATCATCGCCAGAGAGAATCAAAATCAAGTCACCTGGCTGAGCGTTCATGGCTTTAGCCACCTCTTGCAATTGCTCTTGGTTGTAGAATTTATCCACGCTTGATTTCACGTTGCCATCTGCCTCCACGCGGGCATAAACCATACCCTTAGCGCCAATTTGTGGGCGTTTCACATAGTCGGTGAGCGCATCCAATTGCTTGCGAGTGTATGTCGCACAACCTGTAGCGCAGATACCGCCTATATACGCTGCGTTAGCAAACACGCTGAATTTCTCCTCCTTTTGCTCCTCAATAGCGTGGAAAATATCGTGCAGCTCCACGAACTCCATGCCGAAGCGTGTATCTGGCTTATCGCTACCATAATATTTCATCGCGTCCGCCCATGTCATACGTGGGAAATCTGGCAGGTCGATATTGAGAATGGACTTGAACAGGTGCTTAGACATGCCTTCGAAGAGTTGCAATACATCCTCTTGCTCTACAAACGACATCTCGCAGTCGATCTGAGTGAACTCAGGTTGGCGGTCTGCACGCAGGTCCTCATCGCGGAAGCACTTCACGATTTGGAAGTAGCGGTCAAAGCCGCTGACCATGAGTAGTTGCTTGAGGATTTGTGGACTTTGTGGCAATGCGTAGAACTGTCCTGGGTTCATACGGCTTGGCACGATAAAGTCGCGTGCGCCCTCTGGGGTTGAGTTCACGAGTACTGGTGTCTCGACCTCGAGGAAGCCCTTCTCGTCGAGGTAACGGCGCACCTCAAAGGCCATCTTGTGGCGGAGTTCGAGGTTCTTTCTCACGCAGTTACGGCGCAAGTCTAAGTATCTGTATTTCATACGAATATCATCGCCACCGTCGGTCTCGTCCTCAATAGTGAAAGGAGGAGTAACAGCTGCGTTGAGGATATTCATCTCGGCTACTTTGATTTCGATTTCGCCAGTAGGAATTTGAGCATTTTTGCTCTGACGCTCAATGACTTCGCCAGTTATTTGAAGCACGAACTCTCGCCCTACTCCATTGGCTTTCTCCAGCAAAGCGTCTTGCTCTGCGCTGCCATCTGATTGGAATGCGAGCTGCGTGATACCATAGCGGTCACGAAGGTCAATGAATGTCATACCGCCCATTTTGCGGATTCGTTGTGCCCATCCTGCGAGGGTCACTGTTTTGCCTGCATCGGCGAGGCGAAGCTCGCCACAAGTGTTGGTTCTAAACATAATGTATTGTGTAGTATTGTTATCGGTTGTTTAGTGTGGTGTAGTGTTGTTTAGACAAGCCCTACTCTTTCCACACAAAAAAGTGTGCAAAGGTAATGAAAAATCTTGATATATGCAAATTATAGTGCGATTTTATCGAAAAAGATAGATTTTATCTATCATATCATTACCTACGACACGAACTTCAAGTCTACTACATACAGAATCAATGTGCAGATTTTGCGGCCAACGGACCAACGGGACAACACTTTCTATAAACTCACACACACGCATACGTCCGTGAGTTTTAATAAATAGATGTCCCGTTGGCCCGTTGGCCGATGATTGGGACATACTATCTATCCTATTCTCTCCTATCCTACCAAATGCCTGGTATGAGGCGCCAGCGGACGCGTTGCTGGTAATCGGTATATCCGGGCAGTCCTACCGCCAGCACCTGCTCTTCGTTGTGTATACGTCGGATAATGAGTACGGGATAAACACCAAACACCAACAGTGCCCAAGCTGAGCCCAACACTATCGGCATAGAGAGGAACATGAGCAAAGTGGCTGTGTACATCGGATGGCGCACAATACCGTACAGTCCCGTGTCAATGAGTTGCTGATTCTCTTGCACCTCAATGGTTCTTGACAAGTAGGCATTTTCGCGCAATACTTCGGCGTATAAGGCATATCCTATCAGGAAGACTACCGAGGCAATGACACTCGCCCATAGGGGCAAACTGGACCATGCGAAGCGGTAGTCAAAACCGCAGAGAACAAAGCCGCCGATAAACATCAATCCCGAGAGGGCTACCACATGTTTCTGCGTCTGCTCTTTCTCCTTGTTGTTCAGCCGTTTAGCGAGTAGGTCAGGCATGGAGATCAGTAGCCAAATACCCATGCAGGTCATAGGTACAAACAGCAAAGCAAGCAGCAACCATGCCTGCCAGTACTGCCATGTGCCTGCTGGCCAAAAGAGTAGCAAACCAATCAAGGCCATGCCACACAGGAGTTTGCATAATCCGCTAATAATCAATCGACTTGTTTTCATATTTTTATCTATTATTTTGACTATTTAGGTGTAACGGTGTAACAGTGTAACAGTAGTTTTATATAACTATACATGTGTGTGCGGGGGTATATATTATAGAATGAGGTGTTACACCGTTACACTGTTACACACGAATGAGAGGCATTTGTCTGTATTAGTTTGTCTTTGTGTTGTTGTCCGCTTTCAGTTTTATAAGCAGTTGTGCGGCGATGTAACATTGGAGTTTAATGTACTGTTTCTCACCAGGTTTTGGTTTGTCTAATTGTTCCTCAAAGAGCGGCTGCCAATACGCCAAGCGTTCGGGATTGTTCATTTCGGCAACGGCTTGCTTTTGCGCCAGTTTGAAGAGTTCGCGGTGGGAAGTGACAGCAGGAGACCATGATCCTCGGTGTTTGTGATAGACATACATCTCTTTCGGACCTAGACGGGGAGTGCCGTTCTTGGTCTTGCCATAGGATTTGCGACGCGTGATAATGACAGAGTCATTGCCACGATTGAGGGTTAGCTTGCCTCGCACCTCATCGACAGGTGCCATGTACGTTACTTGTGACATAGTTAATTAAGAATTATGAATTAAGGTTTACTAAATGATTATGCGGGGTTATATGAAGGTAACGAATTGTATGGTTATTGTGTGGTTATTGTATGGTTATTGTGTGGTGCGGATAGGGAATTTCAAAGGCTCTTCGAGAAACATGTGTTAAATTTTCTGCAAAGATACGAATAAATTGTCGAATTTCCAAATTTTTAGGGGGGATAATTTTCAAAAAAAATGCACTATTGTCCACTAAAAATACATGCACTTGCAATATCAACAATTCTTTGGGCAACTTCGTTGGGGTGGTCAATGAGTAACTGACCATGATTCATGCCGGGGAAAATTTGTACATGCGCTGTTGAATGCAAAGAAAGTAACGAGAGGATTTTACCGCCTAACGAAAGACCATAAGCACACGCAATATGCCCTTGACATTCCTTCTGAATATAGTTGATCACTTGCAATGCTTGGTCATCAATGGAGGTAAAAGCAGTTGGCTTATCCAAGGTAAAACCATCCACCTGAGCAGCAATAATGCAAAAACGCGATTCCAGCAATTGAATCAATGGCAAGAATATCTCGCAAGAGACTCCCAAACCAGGAATCAACAAAAGATGCGGCATTTGCCTATTACCGAAAATCTTAAAATCCATGCAACCAAAAATAAACGTGGACAAAGGTACAGAATTTTTCTGATTTGACCAAATATTTGCCCGAAATATTTGTATATATGCGAAAAAAGTTGTACCTTTGCAGAAATAATTTTAATACATCACATTATGCCACAAATGATCATGTTGGGCAGTGAGATGATTCGCATCAACCCTGCCAAGAAAACCATTGAGTATTCCACTTCACAAGGTCGCAGCTGGTCCACGCGATACAGCAGTAGTTCCTGCGGCGAGTTTATCGACCTTTTGCCATATGGTAATGAGCTGCTGGCAGTTACGAGCAAAGGCATATACTACTCCACCTCACAGGGACGCAGTTGGTCGTCGCGATACACGAGCAGCTCCTGCGGTGAATTTCAATGCCTAATGGACGGCGGCAGAGAGGTACTGGCACAAACATCCAAAGGGCTCTACTATAGCACCTCCAACGGTCGTACATGGTCAAAGAGGAGATAAAAGATGGAGATCACCAACCTACTCGAGTTCAGTCGCCGTGCGCAGTTGCGCAAGTGGTTTGAGCAGCATGCCGCTTCGGACAAGGAATGTTGGATAGCCATGTACCGCGCAAAACGCCCTGCGGAGTGTGGCGATTGCCTGCCTTATATCGATGTGGTGGAAGAGGCATTGTGTTTCGGTTGGATCGACTCCACGCTAAAGCGCTTACCCGATGGCAGATTGGCACAACGTCTCTCCCCACGCCGCAAACGAAGCCATTGGACGGAGCTCAACAAACAACGCTGTGCCGAGTTAGAACAGCAAGGGCTGATGACGGAAATGGGCAGGGAAGCATTAAAACAAGTAACATACAAATAATTATATCCTAATGAGAAAGATTTTAATAATGACCATACTTTGCCTTGCAAGTAGTGTAAGTTTTGCAAAAGATAAAATCATTTGGAAAGATGCCTTGGTGACACAATACGAAATTGTGGACACTAATTTCATAACTTTTCTAGATAGTTGCTACGACATCGCCTCAAAAGAATCATGGTGGAACATAGCTTCAGATATTTGCATTACGACCTTTCAGTTAATGTATGAGAGCTCACATAAAGATAGTTTATGGCATTGTGTATTCCCTAAAACCCCGACAAAAAACTTGCGTACACAGTTCTACCTACAATTAGTTGAAGAATGTATATCTTTGGGTAAACCTAATGGAATTATTTTGTACAAAGGCAAAAAGATACATTTGGACGAACATCAAATCACAATGAATCAAATCTTTAAACCCACAACAGAATCTATTCAAATTAGATATTATGAGATTGTTCCAGCTCCACAACAATCTAAGACCATTCCGCCTCCACCTGCAATAGATGATCGTGAATTATATTACATGCATGAGATGGGATCTTATTACTTTACATTCCAATAAAACTATTCAGAATCTATGATCTACTTTGACAGCGATTATATGGAAGGTGCGCATCCAGAGGTGATGCGCCGTTTGGTGGAGACTAATCTGGAACATACGGTTGGCTATGGTTGTGACCCCTATACGCAACAAGCCAAAGAAGCCATTCGCGCGGCATGTGCCGCGCCCAATGCCTTGGTGCAGTTCCTGGAGGGCGGCACGCAAACCAATGCCACAGTCATTGATGCTCTGCTCCGCCGTCACGAAGGCGTGTTGGCAGCCGAGACGGCACACATCAATGTGCACGAGAGTGGCGCTATTGAGCATAGCGGTCACAAGGTGCTGACACTGCCAACAAAGGACGGAAAACTGACTGCTGAGCAAGTAGATAACTACATCACGGATTTCTACCGCGACGAGACTTACGAGCATATGGTAGCTCCTGGAATGTTGTATATCACCATGCCTACGGAGTATGGCACATTGTACTCGCTCAACGAGCTGGAACAGTTGTCAGAGGTGTGTCATAAGCACCATATTCCGCTCTATATGGACGGTGCGCGTTTGGGCTATGCGTTGGCTTCAGAAGCGTGCGATGTGACGCTGCCAGATATAGCGCGTTTGTGTGATGTGTTCTATATTGGTGGCACGAAGTGTGGCTTGCTTTTTGGAGAAGCGGTAGTAGCTGCTAATCCAGAGACTTTGCCCCATTTCTTCCCATTGGTAAAGCAACACGGTGCACTCTGCGCTAAAGGTAGAATCTTGGGCGTGCAGTTCTTGACATTGTATACGGATAATCTGTATGAGCGAATCTGTCAGCATGCCGTAACACTGGCGCAGCGAATCCGCGAGGGTTTTGTCAAGAAGGGCTACCGCGTAGCGATAGACTCGCCAACGAACCAGCAGTTCTTTGTGTTGCCTAATGAAGTGGTGGATAATCTACGCGAGGAGGGTGTGTCGTTTGAAGACTGGGGCATTCGCGGCGAGAAAGAAACAACAGTCCGCTTCGTCACCTCTTGGGCTACGACGGAAGAGGATGTGGAGGAGTTGGTGGAAAAATTGGGGACCATATACGAGTAGACACTACAACACAAAACAGGAGTTATGTAAATCAACAACCATAACAACAATTATTTTCAACAACTTGCGCCCCAATCAACTTCCTGGGGCGCTCAAGAAGAAATACATATTGTCAACGGGTATATAAATCAAAAAAAATATAATAGTATGATAGTAACTACTACTCAATCTATTCAGGGGCATGAGATCCGTGAATACAAAGGCCTTGTTTCGGGCGAAGTTATTTTTGGTTTGAACTTTGTGAAGGACATGTTCGCATCGGTTCGTGATTTTATTGGTGGTCGCAGCAATACCTACGAGAAAGCGATGGTTGATGGTCGCGAGCAAGCGCAACGCGAGATGGAGCAACGCGCCCGTGCGATGGGTGCCAACGCCATTGTTGGCGTATCGTACGGCTACGAGACCGTCGGTCCCAACGGCTCCATGCTGCTGGTCTCTATTTCAGGCACTGCGGTGGTGGTGGAGTAAGAGGAGAAAGATTGTGCCTTTGCAACCGATTATTGAGTTATACCCAATAGAATTTTAGAAATAGAAAATACATGACCTTAAAGGGACTCTGCAAATATTATATTAGTTGTATCGCCTTAGAAAGAGAGTGGCACGCAAGTGTCGCTCTTTTTTTGTCCTGATCCAGATTTACCACATATAGGTCACTTGCAGGTATGTTATTTGTAAGCTAATATTTACGACTTTGCAGAATTGGAGTACCAACATTCTACAATCCGCGCAGCATTTAGCGTTCCTCAAAGGTGCCATC
The DNA here is from genome assembly GCA_045654945.1 of Paludibacteraceae bacterium. Taxonomy (GTDB): domain Bacteria; phylum Bacteroidota; class Bacteroidia; order Bacteroidales; family Paludibacteraceae; genus Colicola. Next base: position 28,816 of record JAZOOG010000007.1, on the reverse strand, counting down.
TGAATAAAACACCATTATCTTGGACACAGTGCGTACAGGTGCAGATAAAGATGGATTTGAAAGCGATGCGTTGCTCGCATGATTACTTAAGGATTTATCTGCCACCATCTCTCCACTACCCATACCCGCTACCTCTGGAGTAGCGTCCAACTTTCTCGAAGGAGTAGTGGGTTCGTTTTCATTACCAAACAACGGCAACATACCTTCCTCGCGTGCTCCCGCAACAAACATAGTACCCACACCCATAATCAACCAATCGCACGATATAGCACGAAAACGACGCAATATCGCCTGCATCACATCCAAACTGGGCTTATTTCTTCCACCCATAATATTAGACAAGGTTCCTTGACTAATACCAACCTCCTGACAAAACTGCTTGGCATTCATGCCCTCCGATTGCATAACTTGCAATACTCGATCACGCTCATTCATATGTACTATTTGACAATTTACTATTTGACAATTTACAACCTACAAGTGATTTACAAATTGAAGTATTTATAACTTACTATCAAAATCGGGTGCAAAGATATGAAAAATATTTCACATATGCAAATCATTGAATTCACTTTTCAAAAATATAATTATTTCACATTTGTGAATAATTCACTTGATTCACAAATCAATACTATTTTTCTATACAATTGAATAACAGATATATAACGATACCTTATTGCAGTTTAAGTAAAATTTATTTATACACTGATAATCTGCATATTAAGGCATGTGCATTGCGCATTATGACGTATTGGGTACTCAAACTGCACATTGTATCATAAAAATAGGTTCTATTGGTTTAAGTATTATTTATAATCAATTGATTTTATATTATTTATAATAATATAAACAATATAGCAATATATCCTAATGTATGTGCTTGTTTACATTTGGGCGTGACTTTTCATTTCAAAAATATAACGTTGCGTTTGTGTATATATTTATGAATTTACAACTGCTTGTTTTGTGAATTATTTAGAATTTTACATTTGTTGATTGAAAAATAAATTTAGAAAAAATGCATCCCCTACCCTTTTGGGATGCAAATTGAAACGTAAGATACTACTTTCACGAGAATTGAATATTTGGCAGCATCCTGTAGTTTTGTACGAAATAGACAATTCTCGCTGCACAGGTTATCTGCACAAAATAACGACGCTACACAGGTCATCTGCACATCGGCACAGAATAAAGACAAAAGAATAGGAATAATAAATGGTATTTTATGGCATATGAAACCAAGAAAAAGGCAAGTTAGCCTTCTAATTCTTTTCTGCCCCATTTCCAACGATTATGGGTCCAAAGCCATTGCTCGGGATGGGCACAAATATTCTGCTCTAAGAGTTGAGCATATAGTCTGGTCATCTCACCAGAAGGCATAACGCCAGAATCGGGCTGCTGCGCAGAAGCATCACTATGTGCCATATCGGGCGTTATCTGCTCGAAACGCACTCGATAAAATCCTCTATTAGGAGACCAGATATGGGCATAGACAGCCGCAAAACCGAACTTATGCGCAATGACCTCACTCCCATCTAAAAACGCTGTTTCTTGATTAAGAAACTGTGTCCATATATACGAACTACGCTTAGATGGTTTCTGATCAGACAACATACCCACTACAAAGGGGTGCTCCGCACGCCGCAATACTACTAACTTGCGTAATAATTGATTCTTCTCAATACATTCGCCACCACGTTTGCCACGCAATTCCAACATCATTTTATCGGATGTTGGATTTTTTAGTTGGCGATAAACATTATATTCCACCATTTGAGGATTAGCAAAGCGATTATGAAGGTCTGCAATCCATTCCCAATTACCCATATGCCCCAAATAAGCTATCACACCATGGGTTTTATTCGCTAAATCCTCTACCAAATCTACATTATCGAAGACTACGCGTTGGCGCATCTCTTCCTTGCTCGCCCGATACCCATACACCACCTCCACAATCAAATCAGCAAAGTGATGATAGAAGCGTTTTTCAATGGTTTTTAACTCCTCTTTGCTCTTCTCTGGAAACGAATTACGCAGATTCTTACGCACGACCTTTAGACGATACCCCACCACATGATACACCAATGGATAGAGTATCACGTCCGCAATCATATACAATACGGACAAGGGCAAGAGACTGAATATTCGAATCAAAAGACGCATCTTTGAGTGTTTAAAGGACGCTACTGTTGAGTGTTTAGAGATTAGAGGAATGTTGGCAAATAGACAAATAGGAAATAAATCACCGGTGTTGCTAATAGCAAACTATCAAATCGGTCCAACACACCGCCGTGTCCAGGCATGAACTTACCTGAATCTTTGACACCTAATGTGCGTTTGAAAAGGCTCTCCATCAAATCGCCCAATGTACCAAAAGCACCTGCAAACAGAGCAAAGAACATACTATTGCCAAGCCCCATATCTGCTGTCCACCCTATACGGAAAAAAACATAACCTGCAATCAAATCGAAGATAAAACCACCTATCAATCCTTCCCACGACTTAGCTGGGCTGACACGCGGAAACATCTTATGGTTGCCTTGAGGACGCTTGGCCATCAGACTACCTACAATATAGGCACCACTATCATTCACCCACAGCAAGATAAACAACGCCAATAACAAAAACTTATTGTACATCAGCACACCATTCATCAATGCAAATGGCAACGCCACCATCAACTGACCTGCACACAAATTACCCCAGGATTGAATAGGCTGCACATCTTGGCGAAACAAATGCGTAATCAACGCAAGCAGCATAATTGCTACATACGCCAATAACAACATGCGCCATATCGTATCACCATAAAAGAGGAAGTATAAGGTAGTGAACAACAATGCATTGCATATCATTGCATATGACTGGATTTGGACATTGGATCCCAGCAAGGCATGAAACTCACGCACAGCCAATGTACTGATGATCAGAAACAATACGCCAAACAACAAGGGATGACCACCAAAGCACAAAGGTTGCACCAAAATGGCAGCAATGACTAAGCCTGCATATACAATGGCAGAAAGGGTTCGAGTTATAAAATTATTCATAATCGTAAATTATTTTCTAAAATAATTTGCAAAGGTAAGAATAATTTTGTAATTTTGCAAGCGAATTGAAAAAAATAACTAAAATTATGAATGCAAACATTGAATTAAGCCTTCTTGACCCTGAAGAGAAAGAGCTTTTGAACTACATTTGGGAGCTTATCCCAGCTGAAGATCGCCAAGGTATGACCCAAGCGGATGTACTGCTCGTCCTGGATTTGATGGACGATTATCTGGTAGAGAACGGCCTCTTGGAAGAGGATGAACAATCTGGTGAGATGACCTATCTGGATGGCGAGATTGATGAAACAGAACAACTGAACTACCTCATCACTGCCACCAAAGAACAAGGACATGCCCTGAGCAGCACACAAATCCAATTGATTATGGATGGTGAACTGCAATATGGCATCGAAAAAGGCTACTACCAAGAAGAGGTATAAGCCTACCCCCAACCCCTCCCTAAAGGGAGGGGAGGTTGTTGGATATCGGGTATTGGGTATCGGATATCGGGTATTGGATATCGGGTATCGGATATCGGGTATCGGGTATTGGTTATTGGGTATCGGATAATAAAAAGGTCACTAATTAGTGACCTTTTAGTTTGATTATCAATCGTTTGACAACGTTCTTTAGGTTTTGAACCATGAGTTCCTTCACCCATGCTCGACGCTTATCCGTCCAGCGTTGCGGATGCGTGGTAATCATTATCCGAGGTGGCAGACTACCCTGTTCTGCCGCCTTAATTATATCATCGGTGGCATGATAGACTAATCCCTGCGCATTCCATTGGTCTTGATATACAGGTATCTTATCACGCACCGACACCTTATAGCCATCCCAACAACGCCCTGTATCCGTAAGATAAAACACATTGGAGAAATCTACATCGAAATATGGTTCGCCGATAATACCCAAATCATGGTAATCGTATTTCTTCCATAAGTCCTTGCCGTCCCATTGGCTGGTAGGCGCACCGTGCATACAAATCGTGCGGACAGGATAAAACTGACGGAAATAGCACAGTTGTTTTTGAAAATGGGCGTAAGCTTTGTCTACCTCTCCGTTGGCGATAGCCATGTCCTCGTAGTGGTAGCCGAGCTCATGCCCCAATGCTGCAATAGCACGAATCGTCTCGGGCTGATTGCTCTCGGGCACTACTCGAAAATAGTAACTGGCCGCTAAACCTAAGTCGTGCTCAAGCTCTGCCGTCGCTAAACTATTCGTAGCCTTGAGATCGACATCATGACGCAGGATGATCCATTTATGCGACGAGGCAAGGCATTTTTGGTCGCAATATTGCTCAAAAGTGATAAAATTATACCCTTTTTTCTGCAAAGTAACGAGCAATTCCCGATATTTACGTAATGTAAAGTCTATCATATGGTTACGTTTTGCGAAGAATGTTGTTAGAAAAATCCAAAGCATCCATTCGCAGTTACTTGTATATCATATTCAGACTTTGTGCCAATTTGACACCAGCCACATACATTTGCCATTCCATAGGGGCAGTCCAGTGGTAGGTATAATGGTAGGCATTGCCATTCCAAGTTGTGTGATATTGGTATATATCATCGGTAATATGATAAGTTTGGAGCAGTGTTTGTTCATCAGTGAGTTTCAGCACCTCGCGCTTTTTGCTACCATATACATTGTGTAGATACGCAGCATACTCGCTATAGCTAAAGCCCTTGCTATCGATGATTTTGCCATCCCATACGGAGTGCAAGTTGGTATTCTGACCGAACCACTTCATCTTAACCGCATTGCCACCTTTGTCATCCAAATGTGCGACATGCATTGGGCAAAAACGATCGGCATATAGATGCACATAGAACACCAAGGCATCGTGACAGTGCTTATTGCCAGCAAGTACCACTTCCAGACTGTCCAATGCCATGAACAAGTCTCCACCCTCCTCTGGATAGTCCTTCAGCATAGCCACAACCTCAGCATCAGTCAAGCCACCATCCAAATCTTGATAGTGGCAGGTGAAACTGGTAGGATAAATCGTGTCGCTCTTTATTTCGTCTGGCCATGTTGAGAGATAGATCATTCCCTCTTTTCCCAGCACAGCGTCAATCTGTTTGCGCGCTTTGTTGGTCAAATTATCGTATGCCACTTGGGCTACGATACGGTGACCTTTTTGTCCCCAAGCATAGAGTTGATGCATACTTGGCACAATGGCCATGAGCATAAAGTAAACTGTAAGTAATCTTTTCATACTATTATTATTCAATTTGTTATAACTATTATAGTTGGTTATTATCTATTATCAATTTTGTTGCGATAGACCACATATCGTTGATAGAGGTATTCGAGCGTGAGGTTGAGGAGCATATTGATGGCTGTTACCAAGTACTCATTCCAAAGCAGATCTTCTGCCAACCAATCGCCCAAGACCGTTGTGACAGGCGTAAACACCGCATAGAACGCCAATACCAACAACATGGCACGGGTGATATTGGCATTGGATTTGAAGGTAAATCGGCGATTGAACGTGAAGTTCCATAAGATACTCAGCAGTAGCGAGATAAGATAACATGGCCAATAACGCCATCCTGTAAATTCGTTCAGCAGCGTAAAAGAGCCTATCTGAATGATACCAGCACTGGCAGAAAATAGGACAAACTTTAGTACTCTAACCCACTCTTGTTTATTCTTTTTTTCCATAATTCTTTCCTTTATACTTTACACTCTACACCTTACACCTTACACCATACACTAATACAACTCTATCCACTCCACCGTATTACCAACGCATTGCAGATAGGTAAGGAAGTCTTCGCGTTTGATTACCACCGTTCCACAGCAATCGTTAGGGTGAAAACTCAGGCTATCCGCCTCTTGTAAGTTCTTGTCTAAGAACAATATAACATGCTGCCCCTCATCGTTGATAAGTCCGAACGGACTCACGCTTCCTGGTTCTAAGCCCAGATAACGCATCATGCGTTCGGGGCTGGCAAAAGACAGTTTACCGGGCGAGTTCTTGCCTGCAGCCAACAGAGAAGCCTTGAGTCTTTGCTCCAAGTCGTGAATAGCCAGATCGTGCTCGCAATCAAAGCAGATGAGATAATGTTGCGTACCTTTGTGATTGCGCATGAAGATATTTTTGCAGTGCACACTACCATCGTCCTTCCACCAGCGTTTAGCCTCCTCAATGGTTTTGCCTTCGGGGTGGTTGTAGCAGGAGAAAGGAATCTGATGCTCGTTGAGATATGCAATCACGCGCTCTTGGCGTTCGGATATTGGTTGTTCAAGTGTCATGACTGTCATTATTTAATACTGATGAGGTTCCTATGAAGTTCCTATGAAGTTCCTATGGAGATAGGTGGCAGATAAGTGGTAGGTGAGTGGTTTATAGTGTTTCGCAGATGACTTCGCGCAGCACTTCGCCTACGGTTGGGTGCGGGAAGACAACTTGTTTGAACTCGCCTACGGTATACCCCATGCGGACAGCAAAACTGGCAGCGGCTACAAACTCGGAACATGGATTGCCAATCATGTGTACACCTATGATGGTCTTATTACGCTGATCTACAATCACTTTGCATAGTCCCGTTTCGCCTTCGTTCTCTGCCACAAAACGCCCCGAGTAGGTCATTGGCAGTTTGTGCACCTCGTATGGCACAAAAGGTTTGTCCGTGGACATAGATGGTGCAAAATCACCCTCTTTAATATCCGTTAAGTCCTTTTCGGTCAATCCTATGCATGCAATCTCAGGATTGGTATACACCACACTTGGAATAGCATTGTACGCAATGCGTTGCAATGGCAGTTGCTTGAGCATGCGTCCCACCGCCACTTCGGCTTGGCGACTTGCTACATGCGCCAACATGATTTTGCCCGTCACATCGCCAGCAGCATATACATTCTTGAGATTAGTCTTCATAAACTCATCGACTACAATGCCACCTCGATAAATTTCGATATCGTTCAGCGCATCTAATCCCTGCATGTTGGCACGGCGTCCCACTGATATGAGGATATGTTCCGCCTCGTACTCACCATTGGTAGTCAGCACCTTATTGCCCTGCACTTCAGTCACCTTGGTGTCGGTAAGGATTTGGATACCAGCCTTGCGGTATTTCTCAAGCAGAATAGTCACAATCTCCTGATCCAAGTTTGGCAGAATAGTTGGCATGGCCTCAATCACCGTCACAGGTACACCCAATTCGTGGTACAAGGTTGCAAATTCCATACCAATCACACCACCGCCTACGATAATCATAGATTGAGGCAACTCTTTGCTATCCAGTGCATTAGTAGAATCCCAAATAGAGGGATTATCTTTCACGCCAGGGATAGGAGGCACAAAATTGGTAGAACCTGTACATATGAGCAAGTTCTCTGCCTCGTATTGCTCCTCGCCGCATGCTATAAGCACATTATCATCGGTACGACTGAGCACAGTGGCAGCACCCATGACAAGGGTGCAATGCTCGTTGTTGAGTTTCTGTTTGATACCCGCCACCAACTTGCGCACGACTTTGGTTTTGCGTTGCACTATCTTAGTATAGTCGAATGCTACATTCTCCGCAGAAACGCCATATTTCGCGGCATTCTTGGCGTTATAATATTGTTTTGCACTGTATAACAATGTCTTAGTAGGAATACATCCCACATTGAGACAAGTACCGCCCAATGCGTTTTGCTCAAAGATTATGACATCTTTACCTGCTTTTGAAGCCATTTCTGCGGCAGTATATCCAGCAGGACCACCACCAATAATTGCTAAAAAGTATTTCATATCTATTATATTTTTATCGGTTTACTAATCTTCCCATACAATCGTAAGTCAGTTGATCGACTTGTATATACAACTGCCCATCTCGCAGAATCTTTCGCATCGACTGATGAGGTACTGGATTCGCTGTAGCCTCCAATGAGGTCTTGTCGCAATGCGTCAGATAATTGATGTATGTAGCCTTTTCGCCACCCAAATAAAGGGTTATTTCGTTCAGTCCAACGCCATAACTTGCTGTACCGCCTACCCCAGTAAATGTCAATGGCTTATCGCCACTTAATTCGGGTGCTATCCATACATAGCGTTGGATAGTGTTCGTGGTAGCCATCACGCTGCCTATTTCCTCTCCTTCTACCGAGATAGATACCGTAGTGCGACTTTGGTAAGTACGGATATTCATTGATATAGAATCTAATGCTTGCAGATCAATCACTGGTGAGATAATGCTTGCCCCATTCGCTAAAATCCAATAGGCGCCATCGGTTTTGTTCTGCTTATGCTTGAGATTTAGGAGTGTCCAATCCGTAGAATCGTTCTTGTTAATGGTGATGGTCTCACCCGTACACTCGGACTGTATCTCTTCTGCGAATACGGCGTAATAAATGCTATTGCCGTTAATCGCAGGAAAATCAGCAGCTTGCGTATAGAGCAAATCAGGAGCAGTATCTATGCTCCCAGCGATAGGCATATCCGTCCAGCCCATAAAGCGTGTGCTCACATTGCTGCACGAAACTGGCGTTTCGGGCAAGTATTTCAAACGGCTTCCATGGTTAATCAAAGACAAATCATACTGCATGTCGCCCACCATCCACAGCACCGTATCTACTTGTTTGTCTGTCACTTCGCCCAAATATCCATTGCTCACACCCAACTCAAACAGTCCGTCGGCAGAGCACAGGAGTTCGTCCATCTCCAATATCTCACCCGACATCTCGCCCCAAATATATTCCACCAAGTAGGGATAGTCAATGAAGGGATTGCGGTTGCCTTGTGTCAGTTGTATGCCATTGTTGCGATCCACCTCTTTTTGCGATACAGGGTCTTGACGGTGCCACTTGAGCAGCATAGCCAATCCGTAGTCGGTGAGGCCATAGTTGTTTTCTGGTCCATAATGCGTATCCGCATCAATGGTGGCATCAAAGATGACGCGTCCCAAATCCACGCGATTGAATGTCCATTCTCCAGCCCACTTGACCATCGTACCAAAATAGCTACGCGCAATATCGCCTTTGTATTCGTCTGCGGGTTCAAGGACATTGGTGCTCATATTGATGGTGCCTTCTACATATACACCTGCCACGCTATTTTCTACCGACAAGGTAGTAACGGGTACACCATACTCGGTGCCATTACCCGAGGTGAATTGAGCAGTGGCGACCTCGCCGTATGGGCGATTACCACGACGACTATTCATACCGTAACTGGTAGGATAAATATGGAATATATCAGAACCTGGTGAGTTCTTTTTGCTGGAACTCATTTTTTTTCCTTGCAGGTCATACTCGCCAAACCACGACTGACACATGGCATGTTCGCGGTTATAGCCTTTGCATTCGCCTGTTTGTTCGGTATTGGATGTGCGGTCTTTTTCGTACTCAAACTGGCAATCGCTATATATCTCCCACACCAGTCCATCAGGGCGCAAGTCGGTGTACTTAAAGGCGAGCCACACGCTATCATACCTAAAATCGGTATTTCTGTATCCCAATTTGGCTACTTGCTGAATAGCATCCAGTAGTTCTTTTCCGCTGGTACCATCTATTGATTGGTAGTATTCGGGCAAATCATTGGCGGGAGTAACTGGACAATTGAAGGCACATAACTGTCCCAATACAAATAAGGAAATAGCAAGGAGAGAAATCTTCTTCATAATACCGAATGATTGAATTATGCTTTATGGGTTAGAAATATACGTACTGCATTGGCCACCATCTCCTCGCAAGGGCGTTTTTGATAGTAGGCTTCGGTACGAGCTTCAGGCATGGGGTTTTGTGGTTTGGGTGCTATGCCCAGCAGTTCTGAGCAAATGAGACTGCCATTCTCCTGCTTGAAGGCTGCTGCTAAGTCCTGTACGAATGCGTAATTCTGCATCTTACCCTGGGCATCATGTGGCGTAGCACTGCCGTTCTCCAGCCCTGCCAACAGGAACATGCCACATGCCGCGCCACAGGTCTGGCGCATACGACCTATGCCACCGCCGAAGGAGGCAGATAGGCGCAAAGCCAATGCCTCATCCTCTATTCCGTACAAATCAGCGCATGCAGCAAATACCGATTGGCTACAATTGAAGCCCTGATGAAAGAGTTCTTTCGCGCGCGCTGCGCGTACCTCTATATCTTCTTTTGTCATATAATCCTTTCCTTTACACTTTACACTCTACACAAAATTCGTCCTCATCTTTGGTTTCTCGCTCTCTGGGCGTTGTTCTTTGGCGAGATTGCGTAGCATCCATGCCATATTGCGTGCCAAGGTGCGCATGGTCTGTAGTCCTTCGGCATCCTGGTGTGCCTCGCCCTTCTCCCAGCCGTGTACACTATTCCAGTACTGCGACGAAACAACAGGCATATTGTTGATAGTGAAGTACTTATTGAGTCGATCAAAACATGCACTTGCCCCACCCCTTCGGCATACAGCCACAGCAGCAGCGGGTTTATAGGAGAGTAACATACCTGCCGAATAGAATAGTCTATCCAACAACGCACAGAGCGAACCATTGGGGCCTGCATAATACACGGGCGAACCCACTACCAAGCCATCTACGCCTTCGGTAAGGATGGCATGCAACTGGTCATACAGCGGATCGGAGAAGGCACATTGGCCTTTTTTGGTATGGCATGCGCCACAGGCTATACAGCCGCGAACAGGTTGATTACCAATGTTTATCGTGATTGTGTCAATACCTTCAGCCTCCAAGGTATGTGCTACTTCGGCGAGCGCGATACTGGTGTTACCATTCGCGCGTGGACTTCCGTTAATGAGTAATACTTTCATAATCTTCTACATTTCGCATGCAAAGGTACAAAAAATTTTGCAGTCATGCAAGAGAAAGACAATTTTTCATAATAATTCTGCCATTTTGTCAGTAGCGTGTCAGTTTTTTCTATAAAAATCACTTTGGCACGGCATTTGATAGTTATAAGGCAAAGAGTAAAATGGACTCTCGAGCCGGGATTAGCCCAAAGGGACTCCCGACTCCGAACACAAACAAGAATATTAACTAAAAAAAGACAAAATACAATGGGAAAAATTATTGGTATTGACTTAGGAACAACTAACTCCTGCGTCGCAGTTATGGAAGGCAATGAGCCTGTAGTTATCACTAACTCAGAGGGTAAACGTACTACCCCATCTGTAGTTGGTTTTGTAGATGGTGGTGAGCGCAAAGTGGGCGATCCTGCTAAGCGTCAAGCAATCACCAACCCAACTCGCACCGTATATTCAATCAAGCGTTTCATGGGTGAGACCTATGATCGTCTCACTTCTGAGGTAGCGCGCGTACCTTATAAAGTAGTAAAGGGCGACAACAACACCCCTCGCGTGGATATTGACGGCCGTCTTTACACCCCACAAGAGATTTCAGCAATCATCCTCCAAAAGATGAAGAAGACCGCTGAGGACTATCTTGGTCAAGAGGTGACAGAAGCTGTTATCACCGTACCTGCATACTTCAACGATAGCCAACGCCAAGCTACCAAAGAAGCAGGCGAAATTGCTGGTCTGAACGTGCGTCGTATCGTGAACGAGCCAACAGCTGCAGCATTGGCATACGGTCTCGACAAGAGCGATAAGGATATGAAGATTGTGGTATTTGACTGCGGTGGTGGTACACACGACGTTAGTGTGCTCGAATTGGGCGATGGCGTATTTGAGGTGAAATCTACCGACGGTGATACCCACCTGGGTGGTGACGACTTCGATCACCGCATTATCGACTGGCTCGTACAAGAGTTCAAGAACGACAATATGGGTGCAGATCTGAGCAAAGACCCAATGGCTATGCAACGCCTCAAAGAGGCTGCTGAGAAAGCTAAGATTGAGCTCTCTAACACCACTTCTACTGAGATTAATTTGCCATACATCATGCCAGTGGACGGTGTGCCAGCACACTTGGTAAAGACCCTCACTCGTGCTAAATTTGAGCAACTCGTAGACGACCTCGTACAACGCACTATCGCTCCATGCCGCACCGCATTGCAAAACGCAGGTCTCTCTACCAGCGATATTGATGAGATTATCCTCGTAGGTGGTTCTACTCGTATTCCTGCTATCCAACAAGCAGTTGAGAAATTCTTCGGCAAAGCTCCATCTAAGGGTGTTAACCCAGACGAGGTAGTAGCACTCGGTGCAGCAATCCAAGGTGGTGTATTGACTGGTGATGTGAAGGACGTACTCTTGCTCGATGTTACTCCACTCTCACTCGGTATTGAGACTATGGGTGGCGTGATGACCAAGATGATTGAGGCTAACACCACTATCCCAACCAAGAAGACAGAGACCTTCACCACAGCAGTTGACAACCAACCATCTGTAGAGATCAAGGTATTGCAAGGTGAGCGCCCAATGGCAGCACAAAACAAGCAAATCGGTATCTTCCACCTCGACGGCATCATGCCAGCACGTCGTGGCGAGCCACAAATCGAAGTGACCTTTGACATTGATGCTAATGGTATCCTCAATGTGACTGCTAAGGACAAAGCGACTGGCAAAGAGCAAAAGATTCGCATCGAAGCTTCCAGCGGTCTGAGCGATGAGGAGATCAAACGCATGAAGGCAGAGGCAGAGGCCAATGCCGAGGCAGACAAGAAAGAGAAAGAGCGCATTGAGAAGCTGAACCGTGCGGACGCTACTATCTTCCAAACAGAGAAGCAATTGGCTGAGATTGGCGATAAGATTCCTGCTGACAAGAAGGCTCCTATCGAGGAAGCACTCAAGAACCTCAAAGCAGCTTACGAGAAGAAGGATGCAGATGCATGCGAGGCAGCTAACCAAGCCCTGATGACCGCATTCCAAGCAGCGAGCGCAGAGATGTACAACGCTACACAAGGTCAAGCAGGTGGTGCGCAACCAGGTGCTGACTTCCAAGGTGGTGCACAAAACGGTGGTAACAACCAAGGTGCAGCTGAGGACGTAGACTTCGAAGAAGTAAAGTAATCAACTGATTATCAATCATACTAAAAAAAGGCTACTCACAAATGGAGTAGCCTTTTTTGTTATCTATCTGTAGTTCAGTTCTAATAGTTTGGTGAGAATGGCCAGAAGCAAAATTAATACAGCAAAAACGATAGACATCATATAAGACTGAATAATAGCCATTTCGTTAAAGATATTCTGATAAAACCCCATCACACACGAAACAGATAGTGCTATGATCATAATGTTAATGATTGGACTAAGTTGCATACATTGTTTATGTGTGTTCCAATGCCCACTAAGACATGTAATCAGCAGCACAAAGACACATAATGCCATAAAGAGCAACAATAATATCCAAACTTGACAAGGCATATTAGGTAGTATCATATCCGTCAGCGGAATCAAAAATAGAATGGCAATATCTACCCCTACCATGCCTCTGAACATTTTGTTCGTAGAGGCTCGCTGAAATTGCTCTTGCAAGCTTAAGCTTGCTGAATGATTGAAATGATGCAACATATTGTAGTTCTTATTTAGGTTTTAGGTTTAATGGCACGAGCTTTTTGCTGAAATCGGCTGCAAAAGTAGTGCCATTTTTTCACAAAAAATAAAAACAACAATATTGCTATTTCTGCCAAATTATGGACTGTGCAAAAATAACAATATTGTTGATTAGACTACAACTATGCTATGGATGTGATACGCTTAAGGATGGGTTAAGGGCATCGCAATGTTTTCCACAAAGGGAACTGCTCAAATGGCATCTCGCCCAAGGCAGTACGGAGTGTGATTTTGCTTCGTTCTATAGCTATATGATAGCGGGATTTATCGTTGGTATCCTGTGGCGTATAGAATCTAATATCCTGATCATCAATATAATGCGATATAGCAGTACGAATGCGCGCAATATATCCACGGATATTAGGGACATCCTCCAAATAGGAGCGTTCATCGGTCATGGGCGTATCGCGAAAGAGATTGCTAATAGCATGATAGGTTTGTCCTAAACGCTTCACATCTTTCTCCGAAAGCGGGTGATGTTGTCCAGCCTTGATCAGTCCCCCATAGTGCGTACAACATGATTGATGCAGAATAAACACATAAGTCGCCAACTGGGTGGCGCTCATCTGCACCTCTACTCCACGCATCCATATACGTCTGGCAGGAATGTCAATCAATATGCGATTATCCTCGCCATTGGTATGGTGACGTGCCAAGAAATCGAATAACTGTTTGTAGAATCCATGATAGCGGAACAATGTCTTTCCGCGTTTGGGTCGATGGTACTCAGGTTCGGTGATAAATGTCTCGTATTCATCCAAGAATCGACGTACCTCATTGAGCACACTGTCGGGTTCATCCTCCAGGCGAATGGTCAAGAAATTGACGAAATAGGTATCTTGTTGTGTCGCATTAGAAGCGGGTACATGCGACCTACCTACATTGATCAACAAGGATGGTTCTATATCATAGAAGAAGTTATGATATGCCGAATTAGCCAAGTAATCGCGTGTGAAACTCTCTGTAGTAAAGTTAGTTAGACGATCATATAGGTTATTCAACATCTCATTCGATAAGCGAGGATTCATGTAGCGAATGATATCGCAGAGATAGGAGCGATCCATTTCGCGAAACGATTGGCTCAGTTTGGGAATATAGATAAACTCAAACTTCCATAGATGCAACAAATTAGCAATCGTTTCATACTGCTGGCAAATCTCCTCATTGATAACGGGCATATAGTCGCTTTCGATATACAACACATATTTATCTAAACTCTGCCACGTCTTGATCAGTGTGGACAGTAGGTTATACTTATTGGTCGTATCATTGAGGGTGAGTGAAAGCGTTAGCAACAGCAGTGCCTCGCGTGCAACACATGAATTATCGGAATAGGCAGCTTTTTTCAGGATAGAAAATATCTTTTTCTGCTCTGGCGCAGCCATATGTCGGATATAGGACACAGCATCGGCTTGCGACATGAATTGTGCTTCGTGCAGTTCGTCTTGCGAGATATCAAAACTACAAACGATATGGTTGTACAATTGAATCTCCTCGTGGCAGATGACATCATCTGATTTGATAAGGTCAGAAATCAGACGCGCAATCGCTATTTTTTGGTGGTGTCGCATGGTATGATTATAGGAGCGTTTGTTTTTATCGAATGGAGTCCAAATATCCTTCCAGTATGATACAGGCTGCCAGTTTGTCCACCACGGCTTTGTCCTGCCGTTGCTTTTTCTTCATGCCACCAGCAATCATGGCTTGGTGAGCAATTACCGAGGTAAACCGTTCGTCATACTCCTTCAGTGGCATATTGGGAAAGACCTTTCGAAAGCGATTGATAAACGGCTGGATATACTGCATGGACTCAGAATCTTCGCCATTCATCTGATAGGGGTGTCCTATCACCACTTCATCCACCTGCTCTTTGGCAAAATAGTCGGTTAGCCATGCTTCGAGCGTGTGCGTGGGGATAGTAATAAGCGGATTAGCCGTTATACGGAGTATATCCGTAACGGCTAATCCTGTTCGTTTGCGACCGAAATCTATCGCAAGTATTCGTCCCATTAGTCTGCGAGTGCTTGGTACTTATCGTCCATACCCAGACGATAGTAGAGCGAACGCAATGAGCGTTTGTAATCGTAGTTGTCTGGCTCCAACTCGTATGCTTTCTCAAAGTATGGCAATGCATTATTGAATGCTTTGTCGATCTCTACTTTTGCCTTTGCATACTCTTTAGCGTCAAGGTAAGCAGCTTCATCATTGAGTTTGTTGCCAAGATCTACATACGCAAAGCCCAGTGTCTCAAGGAACAACGCGTTGTTTGGCTCAATAGCGATAGCTTGCTCAAAAGCCTTAAATGACTCCTCGAAGCGACCAATACGAGCAAGGATAGAACCCTTTGAGTTGTAATATTGACCTACATTTGGTTCGCGCTCAATAGCGATATCCAAATACTCTACGGCTTTGTCCTCTTGACCAGAATTGATATAGAGGTTAATCAAGTTTTGCATGAACCAAGGCTCTTCTGGGAAGAGGTTGATGCACTCTTTGATGAAAGCTACAGCGTTGGTAGTATCTTTTTGCTCGATATAGATTTGGTAGATATACTCGTTGGCGAAGATAATCTCTTTGCGGAGAGCGTTTGCATTAGCGTGTTCGCTATTCATGCGTTTCAGAGTAGCAATAGCCTCATCAAAGCGATTAGCCTCGTATGCAAAACGACCAGCATAGTACAAACATGTGTAGTAACTAGAATCGCGGAGCAACTTAGCAGCCTCCTCTGGATTATCTTGCATCATCTTCATCTCTGGGATATTGCAGTGAGCGATGAACATATCGTATGCAGTACCAGGATCATTATTCTCGTATGCAGTAAAACCAGCAGCGATCAGTGGTTGGAATTGGAAATACTCTACTACCTTTGGCAAAATGCTCTTAGGAGTCTTGGTATCATATTTCGCTTTGCCCTTCTTGTCATAAGTAGGCACCATTGCCATATCGTATGCTTTTGTCCAATAGTCCAAAGACTCTTGTACTGCAGCACCCCATGTAGGAATATCAACATGTTGACCAATTTGACGTTTCAAGTTACCATTCTCAAACTCTTTGTAACCAATGAGACCAGCGGTGTACCAAGTGTTAGTTTGATCTTTTGTTTCGTCATTTTGCAGTGCCTCTGCGATAGCAGCACGTGCACCAGCATAATCTGGAGTTTCGGCATCAGCCATACTGCGAGCCTTGCTCACATTCGCTTTTTGAGCGAAGCAGCCTGCGCTTATCAGCACAAGAGCTGCGAGAAAAATTGATTTTTTCATTTTATTAAAAGGTTTGTTGTGTTAATATTCATTGTTTATTCTTCACTGGTGGTTGTTTCCTCCGTTGTTACCTCTGGTGCTTCGGTAGCCTCTTCTACCTCCTCTTTTGGTACTACGCAGCCGAACATGAGCGTGTCGTTGCGCTTTTGGAGTTCGATGAGTTTGACACCTTGGGTAGCACGACCCATCACGCGGATGGTGTCCATAGCCATGCGGATAGCGGTACCCGACTTGGTGATAAGCATGAGGTCTTGCTCGTCGGTCACTGCCTCCAGACCAATCAGGTTACCCGTCTTGTCGGTCAGGTTCATCGTTTTCACGCCCTTACCGCCACGGTTGGTAATACGGTAGATAGCCTCGCCATTCTCATCGTCGAGGTCAGTACGTTTACCAAAGCCCTTCTCCGAAATCACGAGAACAGACTCCTTACTACCTTCCTCTACACAAATCATGCCAATCACGCGATCTTGACCATCTTCGTCCAATTTTATTGCGCGTACACCTGTCGCTGTACGGCCCATTGGGCGAACGGTATCCTCTGGGAAGCGAACCACCTTACCATTATAAGAAGCCACCAACATCTGGCTATTGCCGTCGGTTAGAGTCACGCGAATCAGGCGGTCATCCTCACGCAAGCCAAGCGCAATGATACCATTAGCACGTGGGCGGCTGTATGACTCGAGCGTAGTCTTCTTCATGAGACCGTTCTTCGTCGCGAAGATGAGGTAGTGGTTTTGCACATACTCCATATCGTTGAGGTTCTTCACGTGGATGAATGCGCAAACCTTATCGCCCTTCTGGATATTGATCATATTTTGCAACGCACGACCCTTAGACTGGCGGTTGCCCTCTGGCAACTCATATACCTTGGTCCAATAGAGGCGACCTTGCTCGGTGAAGAACATCATGGTAGAGTGCATATTCGCTTGGTGTACATACTCTATGAAGTCCTCATCGCGCGCAGCGCTGGCCTTCGCACCTACGCCACCACGGCCTTGCTGACGGAAGTCAGCCAATGGGGTACGCTTGATATAACCGAGGTGAGAGATGGTAATAACCATATCGTCGTCGGCATACATATCCTCTGGATTGAACTCGGTAGCCATCTTAATGATACGGGTGCGACGCTCGTCTGCATACTTCTCTTTGATCTCTACCAGTTCGTTCTCAATCACCTCGTAGCGCATGGTCTCGCTGGCGAGAAGAGCGTTGAGGTGTTGGATGAGCTCTTGCAACTTCGCATATTCCTCTTTCAATTCGTCAATACGCAAGCCTGTCAATTGTGACAGACGCATATCTACAATCGCTTTGGATTGCAAGTTGTCAAGGTTGAAGCGTGCCTCCAAGTTCGCTTGTGCATCAGCAGGAGTGCGGCTTGCACGGATGATACGAACTACCTCGTCAATATTATCTACGGCAATAATCAATCCCTCCAAAATATGTGCACGCTCCTCGGCTTTCTTGAGTTCGAATTTCGTGCGACGAACTACTACCTCCATACGGTGTTCGATGAAGTTGGCCACCATATCGTGGAGATTCAACAGCTGTGGACGCCCCTTCACGAGGGCAATGCTATTCACCGAGAAGCTGGATTGGAGCGCAGTATATTTGTAGAGTTTATTGAGTACCACTTGCGCATTCGCATCACGCTTAATCTCAATGATGATACGCACATCGCGTTTGGATTGGTCGCTGATGCCCGAGATTCCTTCGATCTTCTTGTCGTTCACGAGATCAGCGATATTCTTCACAAGGTCAGACTTCACTACGCCGTATGGCAACTCGCCGATTACGATGCGCTCGCGACCATTGTCCTCGGTCTCTATCTCTGCTTTGGAACGGATAATCACGCGACCGCGACCAGTCTCGTATGCGTCGCGTACGCCTTGGTAACCGTATATAGTACCACCTGTTGGGAAGTCAGGTGCCTTGATATGCTCCATAAGCTCCGCCACGGTGATAGGCTCCACCTCTGGGTTCTCCACGCGCGCTACAGCATTCTTTACGTATGCTACGCAGCCATCGATAACCTCGCCTAAGTTGTGGGTTGGCATATTAGTCGCCATACCTACAGCGATACCACTGGCACCATTCACTAACAGGTTAGGGAAACGACATGGCAACACCACTGGCTCGCGCAACGAGTCATCGAAGTTGAGCTGCATGTCCACTGTATCTTTCTCTATGTCGCGGAGCATCTCCTCAGCGAGCTTCGAGAGGCGTGCCTCAGTATAACGCATAGCCGCTGCACCGTCGCCGTCAATAGAGCCGAAGTTACCTTGTCCGTCCACCAACACGTTGCGCATATTCCATGGCTGTGCCATACGCACCAATGTACCATAGATACTGCTATCGCCGTGAGGGTGGTACTTACCCATTACCTCACCCACGATACGTGCGGATTTCTTGGTTGGTTTGTCGCTGGTGTTACCCAACTCATTCATTCCAAACAGCACACGGCGGTGTACTGGCTTGAAACCGTCTCGCACATCGGGCAACGCACGTGCCACGATGACGCTCATCGAATAGTCGATGTACGAGGTTCGCATTTCCTCGTCAATCTTCACAGGAATAATTCTGTCGTTGTCAATCATCTATATAAAGTTTTAAAAGTTTCAAAAGTTTTAGGGTCAAAAACAACCGCTTTCTTCCACGGTGCAAAATTACAACAAATTTTTGACATACGCAAATTTTTGCGCTATTTTTTGCATTTTTCTTATTTTCGGGGGTATATCGCAATTATATAGAGAACGTCTTAAATCGCAAATATATGTGTTTTTGGTCAATCTCACACACCTATATACACGAACGCGCTCGCGCGCGCAAAGCAAACTATACGATATGCACACGATTGTTACGAGAAAAACAGGTATTTTGTCATTTTTTTTGCACATGTCAAAAAAAAACACTACCTTTGCAGCGAAATCGCGGCATTAGCACATCGGTAGTGCATCGGCTTCCCAAGCCGAGGAGGCGGGTTCGATTCCCGTATGCCGCTCACGTCGGAATGCGCTTGTCGCATGAACGACGCTTGTCAGCGTCCTTGGGGCGACAGCGATTCCTCCTCTTACCTCGAGCCCACGAGGCTCTCGGTAGGTAAAAAAAGATTAGAAGCAAGCTTCAATAGAAGAAAGGAAAAATGCGCTTGTCGCATGAACGACGCTTGTCAGCGAAATATAAATAGCGTGTCGGTCTATCGCGGGATAAGGGAAGAAAAACACAGGTTTTAATCCCCTATCACGAGGAAAGTCCGGGCAGCACAGAGCACCATCGCGGTTAACGGCCGTCAGGCAGCAATGTTTGGTCCCTGCAAAAGCGACGAACAATCCGCAAGGAGGAAGTGATACGAGCATACGATGGGCTGCAATTCCAAGTATACCAATGTTTGAGCGCTGCTCGCGCAAGTTGGAGGGTAGGAAGCAAGAGAAGCAGGTAGCAATACATTGCTCAAGATTAATGATAGACACCCACTTGTGGGTACAGAACCCGGCTTATAGATGCGCTATTCTTTTGAACTATTTGAACAATTTTGAACTATATTGAACATGAAAAAACTTTTTCTCTTTATTGCACTGTTCAGTGCTATGACACTCAGTGCTAAACCACGCATTGACCGTGCCGAGCCCCTCTGCTGGTGGACAGAGATGAACTGCCCACTCACCCTATTGCTCCACGGCGAAGATCTTGCTGATGCACAAGTGACTATCCAACAACTCCAAAATGGCAAAGTTGTCAAAGGCGAATGTACTGGACTGCAAGTCAAGAGCCAACACAATGCAGAGAGCAAGAACTACCTCTTTGTGGATTTGGCTGTCAATCAAGCAGGTACCTATCGTATCACCCTCAAGAAGGGTAAATACACCTCTAAAGTGGACTACACCATCCACACCCGTCGCGAAGGTAGCCGTGAGCGTCAAGGCTTCAACTCCAGCGATATGATTTACCTCATCATGTCCGACCGCTTTGTGGACGGCGACGAGAGCAACAACACCGTTGAAGGTATGGCTGAGCCCGTTCAGAAGGACAACGTACATGGTCGCTTTGGTGGTGATATTCAGGGTATTATCAATTCGCTCGACCATATTGCAGCATTGGGTGCAACAGCTATCTGGCCTACCCCACTGCTGGAGGACAATGAGGCGGCATGGTCATACCACGGCTACGCATGCTCTGACTACTATCACATTGACCCTCGCTATGGTAGCAACGAACTTTATTGCCAAATGGTGGAGAAAGCGCACGAGAAAGGCATCAAGTTCATCATGGATATGGTACCTAACCACTGCGGTGGTACCCACTGGTGGATGAAGGACCTGCCATATCAAGACTGGATCAACCAGTTTGACAAGTTCACCAACACCCACAACGTGTTCTCAGCGAACTATGATATCAACGCATCGGAGTATGACCGTCTGCTCTCCAACCGCGGTTGGTTTGACCGTCCTATGCCTGATATGAACCTCGAGAATCCAGACCTGTTGCACTACTTCAAGCAATGGGCTATCTGGTGGATTGAGTACGCTAACCTCGATGGTCTGCGCGTGGATACCTATCCATATATAGAGATGATTCCAGGTAGCGAGTGGGTTAAAGCCATCATGGATGAGTATCCTAATCTGAATATCGTAGGCGAATGTTGGACACGTCCTACTCCTGCCGTTGCCTACTGGCAATCAGGTGTGAAGAACCACAATGGTTTTGACAGCCACCTCAAAAGTGTGATGGACTTCCCATTGGAAGAGGCTATCCGTCAAGCATTGGAGGGCGATGGACATGGTTGGGGCGGTGGCCTCACACGCGTATATGACGTGCTTACAATGGACTATATGTACGCCGATGTGAATGATATTCTTATCATGCTCGGTAACCACGATATGGACCGTATTGCTGATGTAGTGAAGGACCAAGACCCACGACGCGTAAAAATAGCATATACCCTCTTGGCTACTATGCGTGGTATTCCACAAGTATTCTATGGTGATGAGTACGCTATGACATCTGCTGACCGCAAATTGGGTCACTCTACCCTGCGTATGCCATTGCCTCTGGGCGAGCAAGTGACAGCTGAGATGCAAGATATGTTCGACTACCAGAGCCATCTCTTCCAATGGCGTAAGGGCGAACCAGTGATTCATACTGGCAAAACGATGCACTTCATGAGTCGCGATAACACCTACGGTTTCTTCCGCTATAACGACACTGAAGCAGTATTCGTATTTGCGAATGCGAGCACAGATGATCGCACTATCCCTACTGCCCACTACGCAGAGATTCTCAGCCAATACAAGCCTGTAGGCGTAGATGTGATAACTGGCAAGACCTACGACCTTAGCCAAAAGGATATTGTTATCCCTGCCCTGTCAAGCATCGTAGTGAAACTGAGCAAGTAAGATAGCTCGGATATATACGACACAAAAAAGGAGGCTTATTGCCTCCTTTTTGTATGATAAAAACTATTTTACTAACCCAACCAATGTTTGCCACAACGCATCGTCAGGGACTGGGGCTATGATGCAGATAGGTTCTTTGCTCACAGGGTGAACGAACTCCACTTTGCGGGCATGCAACGCAATACCACCATCGGGGTTGCTGCGCTTAGCACCATATTTCAAGTCCCCTTTGATAGGACAACCAATGGCAGACAACTGACAACGGATCTGATGATGGCGACCCGTCTCCAGATTGATTTCTAATAGCATATAGCGCTCGCTTTGCGCAATAACCTTGTAGGAGAGTACCGCACGTTTGGCATCTTTGGTACCAGGTTTGACCACAATGGACTTGTTCTGCTTCTCGTTGCGCAGGAGATAATTCTCCAGGCGATTGGCGATTGGCAATTGGGGATTGGCAGGCACTATCGCCCAATAGGTCTTTTGGATAAGTTCGTGGGACTGAAACATAGCATTGAGGCGCGTAAGCGCTTTGCTTGTACGTGCAAACAAAACAACACCCGTCGTAGGACGATCCAGACGGTGTGTCACCCCCAAAAAGACTTCTCCGGGCTTCTGATATTTCTCTTTAATATACGCCTTGACTATCTCGGATAGTGGCGTATCGCCTGTCTTGTCGCCCTGCACGATCTCGTGGCAGGTCTTGCTGACGGCTATGATATGATTATCTTCGTATAATACTTGCATGGGGAGTAGAGGTTAAAGGTTAGAGGCTAAAGGATTGAGTATGGCTTCAACTTCGCGGAGAGGAATCATGACAAAATCGCGCTCGTGCATACGTGGATGAGGAAGCGTGAGGGTGTCGGTATAGCATATTACCTCCTCTCCTTCCGCATAGTACTCCCCCTTGGAGGGGGAGTTAGAGGGGGTCAAAGCTTTCAGCAGGTCTATATCGATCACGCGGTCGTGGTAAATACCATTCACCGACTTCTCGGTACGTCCCATCTCGCGCTCTATCTGTTGGGTGAGGAGTAGTACTTGTTCTGGCGAATGGTCTGTTGTGCATACGGCAACGATATTCGCAAACTCATTCTCCGACACAAAGCCCTGCGGTGCACTGCGATAGATAGATGAACAGGCCACGCACTCCCCCACCCGCTCATGCAGGAGTTGTAGAGCCGTGCGCAGATTCGCCTCACGGTCGCCCAAGTTCGTTCCTATTCCGAGAAATACAACCATTCTATACTACACTACACTATACTTTACTATACTACACCATCCTATGGAACAGGAACAAACTCGTAATCAATCTTATCGCCCATGGTAACGAGCATGTAGTATGGTTGTTTATCCTCATCTTTCATTGAGTCCACAACAACACATGTCATACCCTTGACTTGTGTAATCTCACGAGAGTGATCGTGCCCTGACCATACCATATCTACCCCATGTTGGGTAAAGAGATTAAGCAATGTATATGTCTCCTCCAAGGTGTAATTAGAGGTGTGTCCTTGCGAACCATCACGTTTGAAGAAATGGGTATGGGTACACGCCACGATATGGCGAAAATCTTGTTTATCAGCCCATTGCATTGTCTCACGAAGCCACGCTAACTGTTTCTTGCCAACCGTTCCATCCGCCGAGTCATAGACAACAAACAGATCCTTCTTGCCCGATGGTGTATTGACAACAAAATAGTAGTTGCAGGTCTTGAAATAGTCCAGATACAATGGCCATTGTTTGAAATAAATATCATGATTACCCGCTACTGCCATGAGTGTGTCGTATTTCTCTGGATTCAGCGGTACTGCCTCGTAAGCGGAATACATCTCATCAAAGTAGTTCTGCGCATCAATAATATCTCCCAAGTGTACTGCCACAGGACAGATAGGGTCATGGCGATACGTATCAATAAAGTATGTCCAGCGTCTTTGCGTTTTGGTGACATGGGTATCGGTGCAGACATACACGTGGTAGTCCTCTACTGGTGCTTGTAGGGTAACAAAACCATGTTTTTCATTATACGTCTTTGACTCCTCAAAGCGTTCATCTATCGTAGGTGAAGTACCTGCAAACATACCTACCAAGTCCAAGCGTGCCTCTGGACCACAAGCGCTAAAGATTATGCCGATTGCCAATAGCCCATAGCCAAAAAATCTTTGTATATTCTTTCTCATAATTCTTAATTCAAAATTCTTAATTAAAAACGATACTCTACTCCAGCACGAATCTCGGCACCATAGTAGTGTGCATTGAGGTGGAACATACCAGCCAGTTTCATTTTGCCCGACAAGCGCACGCGCCAATGCTCATTCACATCGTACCAACCGCCCAAGTAGAACATAGGTTGCCACATACGCTCCACTTGGTAGTTATCCATATTGGACAAACAGAGCGAGATATTCCATGGCGACTCTTGCGGACGCACAAACGCCTCCACACGATAGACCGCATCAAAAGGCTCGAGGATCATCTCATCCTCGCTGCGATGGGTATATGGCACGGGGGTAATGATACGGTTGGACATACCCACCTGCACATTGACATACTGCATCATGTAGCCCAGCGACAGCGCATGCACAAAATCACGGAAGCTGTCGCGCGCCATCCAACGGAGCATCAGTCGGTCCTCCAAGTACAACTCGCCTACTGGCAAACTGAACTTAGGACGCAGTTGCACACCTGCGGTATAGAAATCAGCCGTACTGGTGCGAACATTGGCTTGCATATCAAAGTGCTGATTGATAGGCATATACGCATCTATATCAAAATTTGCATACGAGCCATAGGTCAAGTTACGACCATAGCCTACATGCAGCGACACGCTATATTGCGTATCGCCTGGTTGCACTTGCGCCCATGCCAATATTGACAGGGAGCATGCAACTATAAGCAACCGAAGTTTCGTTTTCATATTCGATATATAATATTAATGTATAAACAATAGTTCACGATACTTAGGCAACGGCCATAGTTGGTCATCTATGACCATCTCCAGGTCATCGACATGCTGACGTATCTCCTCCATGAGAGGCACGAGGTTGTCGTGGAAGGTGATGGCACGCTCGCGTTGGTTATCTATGTGGTTCGCGTGCGCGCGTTCCTTATTCATCTTGTCCACACCTGCTACGATAGCGCTGGCATGGTTCTCTATACGACGGATAAGCAACAAATCTTGCTCGTTGAGTGCAGCTGCCTCCGTATCGCTAAACACCTGCTTCACGCTGAGCACATTCTGCAAGAGGACTGTCTGATAGCGCTTCGCCGCTGGAATGATATGGTTGATGACCAAGTCACCCAAGACGCGCGACTCTATCTGCAACTTCATGGAGTAGTTCTCCCACTTCACCTCGCTGCGTGCCAAGAGTTCGGCTTGATTGAGTACGCCTGTTGAGCCAAACATCTGCACACTCTCGTTCTTGAGATATTGGTCAATCATCAGCGGCACACTGGTCTCAGTATCCAAGCCACGCTTCTTGGCTTCCTGTTGCCACTCTTCGCTGTAGCCATTGCCATCAAAGCGAATATCGCGACACGCATGCAGGCAACGCTTGATGACCGTAAAGAGCGCACGCTCCTTGGCTTCGCCCTTGGCGATGAGTGCGTCCACTTCCTCGCGGAAGAGATTCAGTTGCTCTGCTACGGCTGCATTGAGTGCCAAGACAGCTGCACCACAGTTGGCAGATGAACCCACCGCGCGGAACTCAAAACGGTTACCCGTGAAGGCAAAAGGCGATGTACGGTTGCGGTCGGTATTGTCCAGCAGAATCTCGGGGATATTACCCACACCAAGTTTCATCTCCTTTTTGGCGTTAATGATGATACCTTTGTCCACATCGGCATGCTCAATTTGGTTGAGTGCCTCGTTGATCTGCGCACCCAGGAACACACTGATGATAGCAGGTGGTGCCTCATGTCCACCCAAACGATGTGCATTAGTCGCAGAAGCGATAGATGCTTTCAGCAAGCCATTATGGCGATGTACTGCCATCAACACATTGACCAAGAATGTTACAAACTGCAGGTTATGGTATGGATTTTTACCAGGGGCCAACAGATTGACACCCGTATTCGTACCTAATGACCAGTTGCAGTGCTTACCACTACCGTTCACACCACCAAAGGGCTTCTCGTGGAAGAGTACACGGAACTGATGGTGGTGTGCCACCTGCTCCATGAGCGACATGAGGAGTTGGTTATGGTCGCTACCGAGGTTGGCTTCCTCGTAGATAGGTGCCAACTCAAACTGATTGGGTGCCACCTCGTTGTGACGGGTCTTGATGGGGATACCGAGTTTGAGTGCCTCTTGCTCCAACTCGGTCATGAAGGCGAGTACGCGCTCGGGGATAGTGCCTAAGTAGTGGTCATCCAACTGCTGACTCTTGCTGGCATAGTGTCCCATGAGTGTGCGCCCCGTCATCATCAGGTCGGGACGTGCATTGTAGAGTGCTTCGTCCACGAGGAAGAACTCCTGCTCTGTTCCAAGATAGGTATATACGCGTTTTACGTTCTTGTCAAAGTAGTTTGCCACGGCTGTTGCTGCTTTACCAACGGCGGTGATGGAACGCAATAGTGGTGTCTTGTAGTCCAATGCCTCGCCTGTGTACGCGACAAAGATAGTTGGGATACACAGTCTATCACCAATCACGAACGCTGGCGAAGATGGATCCCATGCCGAGTAGCCACGTGCCTCAAAGGTATTACGGATACCGCCGTTAGGGAAAGAGGAGGCATCTGGTTCTTGCTGATAGAGCACTGAGCCAGAGAACTTCTCCATAGGTGCGCCCTTGTCATCAAAGTCGAAGAACGCATCGTGTTTCTCGGCAGTACCACCTGTCAGGGGTTGAAACCAGTGGGTATAGTGGGTAGCGCCTTGTTCCATCGCCCATTTCTTCATACCGATGGCGACGCTGTTGGCTATATCGCGACTGAGTGTCTTCTCGTTGTCCATGAGGTCAAAGAGTTCCTCCACGATATTGCTGGCGATATATTCCTTCATCTTCTCGCGTGTGAAGACATGTTGCGAAAAGATGACACTGGCGCGCATGGCGGTAGGTACTTGTTGGGGTTGATGTGCCCAAGCAGTCTTGAGGGCTTCAAATCGAATGTTCATTACAGTAAAAAATATGCCGTTTTTTAGTTTTAATCGAATATTTTTCTAAAACACGCCACAAAAGTACTACTTTTTTCTCGAATAACCAAATGTTTTTGCAAAATTAGGGTATTTTTTCTTCACACCTTATCATTTCATGCCATTTTCGCACTCATTTTGTATTATTTCCGTCACCTCGTTCAATTATTTCTGTCTCCTCGCTCAATAAACCTTACTGCCATGCTACCTGTTACGGGTTCATAACGGGTTTTTGACGGATTGATAGTGGCACATCGTAAGCCTATCAGTATCTTATCCGTGGCTTGTGTACACTCAAAATAGAATAGATCGTTAGTCTATTGCTTGACTTGTTCCTCTACTACTTTGCGGATTTTGGGTGTCAGGTATTTGTATGCCTCACGTGCGGCTTGGTGATAGTTGTGGGTGTGCCCACCTTTCTCCGTGAACATGTTTTCATACACACGTTGCCCTGTGGCAGTCTTGGTAATCGATACAGTAGCGTCCACATATACGAAATAGGTATTCACATCGCCCATTGTTACGGTATTGTACTCGCGCGCTTGGGCTGAAATGTTGATTATCCAATCCGCTGTGCTCGTGTCAGTCACGAAGTTACAACCCAATAGGCTCAATGCCCCTTTCAGTTCCTCTTGCAATGCAGGATAAGCCGTGCTGAAAATCTTGGCATCGGCTTTGAGGCAAATAGTGAGGGCATTTTTGAGTTGCGCTACCATAGCCATAAGGCGTTGCTGCAATTGGCGTGTTTCGCTGAGCATAAGCGTCTCTTCGGTGGCATCACTATCTACTGCTACCAATAGTTTTTGGGCTTCATCTACTTCCGCGAATAGAGGCAATGCCTTCTCGGCTGCGCTACGCGCTTGCAGTTTTTGTCCTGTGGCGATGAGTTGGTCCACTTGGTCAAGCGACATCTCCACTTTAGTGAGGGCTACGGTGATTTGCTTCTCCAATTGGCGGATAAGGGTGCTTTTCTTGACATAGGCAAAGGCGTATATGCTTCCTGTCTGTGGGTCGCGCCATGCCTCTACTTGTAATCCAGGAATTTTCATGTCCACCGAGGTGGTGGTAGAGGAAGTGAACTCGCGTATGGATTGACGGAACGTGCCTTCGTTGGAGCGAAGGGTTTGGCTAAGCGCGTTGTTGGTGGTGTTATTCTTGACATGTACGCGGATAGTGGATAGGGCTTCCACGCGTGCTGCATCTTTGAGGCGTTGGGTAGCAACTTCTTGGCGTTCGCTGCCTGTGGGTGCACCTTCGGCGTAGCCCGTGAAATACTCGCTGTCGGGATAATCCAAGCGTCGCAGGTCATGGTCGCACCACGCAGGAGGCATTTGGGAAAAAGCACTAATGGCAGTCATCGCCCAACAAACAAGGGTTATCAAAAGGGGTTTCTTCATATTATTGGTGTGTTGCTATCGAAAAAGTAGACATTTAAGGTAGAAAAAAAAACAGAAATTTGGATAAGTGCAAAAGAAATATTATCTTTGCACCGAAATTCAAAGAGTATGGATTAATCTACCAGAAAGGAGAACTACTTATGGGTAAAC
>JAZOOG010000006.1:0-14698 GCA_045654945.1 Paludibacteraceae bacterium | reverse complement strand
GCGTTTGGCATTGCCTATCAATTTGGCAAGTATCAATGAGGCAATCAACGCAGGTAGTAACTACGGCGATAATGCAGAAATGATGAATGTGCCTGTAAATAAAGTATGTGAGTACATGCAACGCGAGGGCAGTCAGTATGTGGTGTATGTACTCTGCCAAGTGGCAGCAGCAGGCAACAGAACAGCCCACTTTACGCCTTTCACCCAATGCAACCAATTAGCCAAGAGCCAATATATTGCTCATTCGTTTGTGCCAGGCTTGGCGCAGATAAAGAAAGGTAGCGTGGGCAAAGGTACGGCGTTTATCGTGAGCGAAGTAGTGTTGGTCGGTGGTGTAGTGGCAGCAGAATGTCTGCAACGATACTATGCACAACAGATAAGCATGACACATAACAGCGGATTGAAACAACGCTATGCGCAGAATGCGAATATCTGCCAGATTAGTCGCAATGTGGGCATTGGCTGTGTGGCAGCGGTGTATATATGGAATGTGATAGATGGTATGGTGGCAAAAGGAAAAACACAAATCCCATTGGGTACAGCAGAATTACGTTTGGCACCATATGCGGACTATGAGAGTGGCGGTGTAGCAGCAGTAGTGAATTTTTAGAAGACAATCAAGACAATTATTTTTGATTGAAGACAACATAAACAACTATTTCGCTCGCCAACATTGCGAGCGACAAGAGAATACAATTATTATGAAACGATTAACATTTTGTGCCATGCTGATGGCATTGGTAATGATGGTAGGCTGTGAGCCTGTGACATACGAGGTATTTGCTACGGTGAGTGGTACGGTGGCAGATGCGACAACGATGGAACCGATAGAGGGCGTATCGGTGCAACTAAGCCCCTCAAGTAAGAATATGGTGACGGGTGCAGACGGACGATTTGAGTTTGCAGAGGTGGATGCTGTGCAATATACGATTACCATAATGAAAGCAGGCTATAGCACCAACCGCAAGTTGGTAAATGCTATTGCTGGGGAGACAACGGATGTGACCATTACGATGGAAGTGAAGAAATAAAGACAACACAAACAACATTTGCGCGAACCAACATTGTTCGCGCTCAAAGTTAAAACCAAATACAACAATGAAAAAGATTATCTATTTATTAGTGGGTATTGTCCTTTTTGGGGGATTGTACTACTCATGCGTACCAGAGGAATTGCCAGGCAGTATTTATGGCACGGTGGTGGACAAAGCCACAGGCGAACCGATTAAGTCGGCAGGTGTAGAACTCAGTCCCAGCGGATTGAAAACCGTGACAGGCAGCGAAGGTCAATTCGAGTTTACGGAATTAACCCCGGGCAAATATACGTTGATTATCACTAAGACGGGCTATATGGATGGTGTCAGTGGCACCATTGAGGTGAAACCAGGACAGCAAGCCAAGGGCGATGTGCAGATAGAGAAACTGCCCCCTGCGCTGAAGGTGGTAGATGACAATCGCCAAGAAATCAGCACATTGGATTTTGGTAGTGCCGAGGACGATGTAGCGCGCTCGTTTAGTATCTTTAACGATGGAACGGAATCATTAGAATGGCAGATTACTGCCACTGCGGATTGGATAAAGTCCATAAGCAAAACGGAAGGCGTATTGTCGGCAGGTGCTACGCAATCACTGATTGTGACTATTGATAGAGCAAAATTGAGTAGTGGAGAGAATAAAACCACCGTGCATATCACTTCTAATAATGGTAGCAAACAATTGGTGGTGTTGGCGACCAATGATTATCATGTGACTACGCTTAATGTGCTTCCAATAACCGATATCAAGAGTACTTCTGCTACCTTGAATGGCGAAATCGTTGAGGATGGTAATCCTAAATACACCGAGCGTGGCTTTGTGTATGCAGAAACAACCCAACCAACGATAGGTAATGCCATACAAAAAATAACAGTACCAATTACGGATGATAAGACATTTTCAGCAGCCATTTGTGATTTGACATTGGGCAAGAAATACTATGTTCGAGCCTATGCTATTCATCAGGAATCGGAGGTGTATAGTGCTAATGAAGTGTCGTTTACCGCCGAGGGTAGTAGTTTGCCTGAAGTATCCACGAAACCTATAACCGATATTTATCGCAGTACGGGCAAAGCCCTTATTGCAGGGGCTGTGACGGAATTGGGCGATCCTGTTTATAGCGAGCGTGGCTTTGTATATGGTACTACGCATAATCCGATTATCCAAAATGCAAGCAAGGTACAGGTAGAGGGCAGTGGATTAGGCGAGTTTTTCACCACCTTGTCCGACTTGCAGTTAGGAAATATCTACTATTTGCGTGCGTATGCGTTGAATACGGTGGGTGTAGCGTATGGTGAAGAGCAAACAGTGGATTTCAATCCTATATTGCCAGTGGTAGTGACCAACGATGTAACGGGTATTTCAGAGGAAACCAAATCGGCTACTTTCCATGCTACGATTACGAATGCAGGTGATCCTGTCTATACGGAACGCGGATTTGTATATGGCAAATCGCCAGACCCAACGACTGGTGGCGCAACTAAGGTTGTGGTGGCAGGTAGTGGTTCAGGTACATACTATGGCGATGTGCATAATTTGGAGATTGATTGTGCTTACTATGTGCGTGCGTATATTACGTATTCTTCAGGTACAGTGTATGGAGAAAATAAAGTGTTCTCCGTGAAGAAGATGTACCCACCTACCGTAACAACGTCTGCCGTTACGAATATCAACAAGACCACCGCTACTGCAGGTGGTAATGTGACGAATGATGGTGGTATCAATGTCACGGAGCGAGGTGTGGTATTTAGTACCAGCCAGAATCCTACAGTTGCGGATAGCAAGGTGACAAGTGGTAGCGGTACGGGTGCGTTCACATGTAACCTGACGGGATTAGAAGCAGGTAAAACCTACTATGTCCGTGCGTATGCAATGAATGTGGTAGGCATTGGCTACGGCGAACAAGTGGACTTTACTGTTACAAATGCGCAAACCATCACTGTGAATGGTGTATCGTTTACGATGATAGCGGTGCAGGGGGGCACTTTCACTATGGGTGCCACTTCTGAGCAGGGAAGTGATGCGTATAGCGCTGAAAAGCCAACGCACAAAGTGACCTTGTCGGATTATATGATTGGCGAAACGGAGGTAACACAAGAACTATGGAAGGCGGTCATGGGAACTAATCCAAGCTATTTCTCTGGAACTCAGAACCCAGTAGAACAAGTTAGTTGGGAGGATTGCCAAAACTTTATTGCAGAGTTAAATGCGATGACGGGTAAGAAGTTCCGTTTGCCAACTGAGGCAGAATGGGAGTTTGCTGCTCGCGGTGGCAATAAGAGCAATGGGTTTAAATATTCTGGTAGTGGTTCGATTGATAAAGTGGCTTGGTATGATGGCAATTGCCTCAAAACCCATCCAGTTAAACAAAAACAAGCCAATGAATTGGGTATATACGATATGAGTGGTAATGTGTATGAGTGGTGTCAGGACTGGTATGGTAGTTATAGCAGTAGTGCGCAGACCAATCCTACAGGGCCTTCTTCTGGCTCTCGCCACGTGTTCCGTGGTGGCAGCTGGCTCAACGGCGCGGGGAGCTGCCGTGTGTCGTATCGCAACTTCGACACGCCTACGTTCACCTTCAGCTACCTCGGCTTGCGCCTTGCCCTATAGTTCATCTCAAAAGCAATATCCAAGTGAGCAGATGAGCGGATGAGCAACAGAAAAATAAAACTTCACCCGCCCGTGTATGCGTGTGAAGTTTTATAAAACAACTGCTCATCTGCTCAGGTATCAAACCAAGCGGTTAGGAAGGCTATCCACCGCTTATCCACCGCTTATCCACCCGATAAAGGAAGAGTTATACCAAATTCTTGATTAACTTGAACAACTTGTACGGCATATAGCGGAAAGGCATGTCCACCCAAGTCGGGGTGCTAATCACAGCACGGCGGTGAGAGAACGCCAAGAAACTATCTTTGCCGTGGTAACTGCCCATACCTGAGTTTCCCACACCACCAAAAGGCACCTTGTGGTTTACGATATGCATAATCACATCGTTCACACACGCGCCGCCCGAAGATGTATGGCGTAACACATGCTCGCCATTCGTGCCGAAATAGTACAATGCTAATGGCTTCTCACGCTCCGTCACAAAGGTAATCACCTCATTTATCTCCTTGAAAGTCAATACAGGGAAAATAGGACCGAAAATCTCCTCTTGCATCACAGGTGCGTCAGGGCTAACGTCTGTGAGAATGGTAGGGGAGAGGTAACGCTCCTCGCGGTCATAGTGACCGCCGTGGTAAAGCCTACCCCCAGCCCCTCCCTCAAGGGAGGGGAGTTGTTGCGACGAGGCGAGAGGCAAGTAACTGATCAAGCGGTCGAGGGCTTTTTCGCTCACAATGCGTACAAAGTGTTTCGCCTTTTGTGGGTCTTTGGTGAGTAGGTGTTTCCACTCTTTGACAAGCAGTTTGAGGAACCTATTCTTCACTTCCTCGTGAATCATCAGGTAGTCAGGCGCAATGCAGGTCTGTCCTGCGTTGAGCGCCTTGCCCCAAGCCACGCGTTTGGCTGCCACTTTGAGGTCGGCAGTCTTATCAATAATACAAGGGCTCTTGCCTCCTAACTCCAACACTACAGGTGTGAGGTGCTTCGAGGCTGCCTCCATGACCATTTTGCCCAAAGCAGGGCTACCTGTGAAGAAGATTAAGTCCCAACGCTCTGCGAGCAGCATTTGATTGACTTGACGGTTGCCTTCCACGATTGCGATATACTCCTCGGGGAAGGTGGCACGAATCATCTCGGTGAGTACGCGCGACACATTGGGTACGTAGGGCGAAGGTTTGAGCATAGCCGTACAGCCCGCAGAAATAGCACCTACCAGCGGATTGAGCAGCAGTTGGACAGGGTAGTTCCAGGGCGCAATAATGAGTGTGTTGCCGAGTGGCTCCTTGATGATGCGACTGCTGGCAGGCAGGATAGCCAAAGGCGAAGACTTGCGTTCTGGTTTTGCCCAGCTTGAGAGGTGGCGGAGGTGATTGCGTATCTCGCCATAAACAATGCTCAGTTCGGTGAGGTATGCCTCCTCGTAAGACTTGTGGAGGTCTTTCCACAGCGCTTCGGCGAGTGGTTTCTCGTATTGGTGCATGGCGTCAGAAAGTTTGCGCAGCATCTGACGACGGAAGCAGAGGGGCAGGGTTGCACCCGAACGGAAGTAGGCACGCTGTGACAGCAGCGTAGTGGTGATATAGTTTTGCATAATTATTTTCTTCCTGTGAAGTTGTCCATTGCATGATAAATACCAAAAACTGTGCCAAAAACGAAGTCAAAGACACGGAAAGGCAGTATGGCTTGCCAGAAACGAATGAAATGGAAGCCGAAAGGTATGCCACGGAAGATTTGGTTGCGTTCGATAGCACGCAGGATCTTCTTGGCAGTAGGTTCGGGTTTGAGGATAGGGAAGATACTGGAGTGTACACCGTTGAACATGCCCGTATTGATATAGTAGGGTGCAATGGTAGTGAAATGCACATTGGACTTCATCTGCTGGAGCTCGATACGCACGGAGTCGCTCCAACCAATCATAGCCCACTTGCTGGCACCATAGACGGACATCTTGGGATTGCTGAGCATACCGCCCGCCGAAGCGATATTGCAGATATGACCACGGTTGCGGGCAATCATGTCGGGCAGGATTTGCTGCGCGATGACCATAGGCGCAATGGTGTTCACCTCAAAGGTGAGACGGATGTCCTGCACGGTCTGCTGGTCGAAAGTTTTGTTGCCACGCACGATGCCCGCGCAGTTGATGAGGATGTCAATAGCACCCACTTCTTGCTTAATCTGTTGGTAAGTTTGGGCTACAAGGTCGCTGTTGGTGATATCCACCTTATAGATATATACGCGCCCGCGCGAGGAGAGCTCAGCAGCTGTAGTTTCCAAAGCCTCTTGATTCACATCCCAAATAATCAACGCCTTCGCCCCTTTCTCCAACGCCATTCGCCCCATGATTTTGCCAATACCAGAAGCTCCTCCGGTGATTAGCACATTTGCATTTGTAATTTTCATAATTGTTCAATATAGTTCAATATAGTTCAAAATTGTTCAATGTGGTTGACACAATAATTATACCAAATCCGAGGCAAAGGTAGTGCATTATTTTCGAACGAACGTTCAAAAAAGAAGAAAAAGTGTGTTTTTTTCGAACAAACGTTCGATTTTTGTAAAAAAATGTTGTGTATATAAAATATTTTACATACCTTTGCAGCCGAAAATGGCATAATT
The DNA here is from genome assembly GCA_045654945.1 of Paludibacteraceae bacterium. GTDB lineage: Bacteria > Bacteroidota > Bacteroidia > Bacteroidales > Paludibacteraceae > Colicola. Next base: position 8,437 of record JAZOOG010000006.1, on the reverse strand, counting down.
ATGAATTTTGAATTAAGATAGTAGGATTATGGTAGAAGATCGTAGGGATAAAATACTGCTCAAGGCATTGGAGTTGTACATGGTAGAGGGATATGCCAATGTGTCTATTACGGACTTGCAGGCCGCTTTGGATATGGGGCGCGGTACATTGTATTACTACTTCAAGGATAAGGATGAACTCTTCCAAGAGGTAGTGGATGTGTTTTTGATAAAACCCAAGCAACGTGCGCTGGAGCGCGTGAGAGAGACTGGTACTATACCAGATATGATAGATGCTATGCTCTATTACCTGAATCAGTTGCAGGAGTTCTATAATCAAGTGGAGAACAAGAATATCAACACCTCGAACGTAGTGACCGTGATGTACACGGCTTATAGCCGTTTTCCAGACCTGTACAAGAAAGCGCGTCGGTTGTATGAACATGAACTGAGTCTATGGATTCGTGCTATCAAGAATAGTATGCATGATGGTATGATACGCGGTAATGTACCTATTGAAACGACAGCACACATGTTCCTGCATATCAAAGACGGTTGGGATCCTGGCCGCTCAGGCGTGCCGATGAACTTCGGTATCTTCCCCGAACAATACAACTATTTGTACGATTTGATTAAGAAATAAGGTGCAAATTTTATATAAATATGCAATAAATGCAAAAAAAAATAATATTTCTTGCATTTTTGAACGCATGTTCGAAAAAATAGTTGTACCTTTGCAATCGGTAAAAAGAAACTAATATAAATATACTATATTATGGCATTAAAACATTATTTGAGTTATCTCCAAAACACGATTACTAATAAGTGGTCGGACTTGGCGATGAAAGATTTGGACGGCGCAACCCAATACACCTATGGTGAGTTGGCAGCGCAGATCGCTCGTTTACACACGACTTTCCGTTTGTTGGGAATCAAAGAGGGCGATAAGATTGCATTATGCGGACGCAATTGTAGCAACTGGGGGGTTACCTTCTTGGCTGTGGAGACATACAAGGCAGTGGCAGTAAGTATCTTGCCTGATTTTACAGGCGATGGCGTAGAGGCATTGGTGAATCACTCAGAGGCAAAATTGCTTTATACGGGTCCTAATGTGCTGAAGAAGATTGATGCGAAGAATATGCCAGGTTTGAAGGCATTAGTATTTATGGATGACTTCAGTTTGCAGTATGCTGCTGATGAAACCATAGAGAAGGCATACGCAGGCGTTGAGGCTGCTTTTGCCACTGAATATCCACAAGGATATAGCGCAAAGGATATGAATTATCCTACGGATAATCACGATGATTTGGCGTTGCTCAACTACACCTCTGGTTCAACAGGTAACCCTAAGGGCGTAATGCTGACCCACAAGAACTTGAGCGGAAACATTGACTTTGCAGTGAAGAAGATTCCTCACAAGCCAGGCGATAAGGTAATGTCTATGTTGCCAATCGCGCACATGTTCGGACTGATGTTTGAGTTCTTGTACCAAGTGTGCGACGGTGCAGAGGTATATTTCCTCACCAAAGCTCCAACTCCAAGCACCTTGATGAAGGCGTTTGCGCAAGTGCATCCGTTTATGATTCTAACTGTGCCATTGGTGATTGAGAAGATTATCAAGGGCAAAGTATTGCCTATCATCAAGAAACCTGTGATGAAGGTACTTTGGAATACTCCGCTGATCAAGAAGCTGATTCACAAGAAGGTGCGCAATACACTCTTAACAGCGTTTGGCGGTAATCTGCGCTTCCTCATTATTGGTGGTGCTGCCCTCAACGAGGAGGTAGAGACATGTATGAAGCAAATGAACTTCCCATATTGCGTGGGCTATGGTATGACCGAGTGCGCTCCGCTCATCAGCTATGAGGATTGGGATAAATATGCATATCGCTCTTGCGGTAAGATTATCCCAGGTATGCAAATCCGCATTGACTCCGAAGACCCAACCAAGAAAGAGGGTGAGGTACAAGTATATGGCGTGAACGTCATGGCTGGTTACTACAAAAATGAGCAAGCTACCAAGGAGACCTTTACCAAGGACGGTTGGATGCGCACGGGCGACTTGGGCATCTTGGATAAAGAGGGTAACCTCTTCCTTCGCGGTCGTAGCAAGAACATGTTGCTCAGCCCTAACGGACAAAACATCTACCCAGAGGAGATTGAGGATAAACTCAACAGCCTGCCACTCGTCAGCGAGTCTGTGGTAGTGGACCGCGAGCACAAGTTGGTGGCATTGGTCTATAGCGACCCATCATTGGCGAAACCTGAGGTGCTGCAAGGCAAGACTGTGGAAGAGGTGATGAAGGAGAATGTAGTGAAACTCAACAAGATGCTCCCCGCATATAGCCAAGTCATTGCTATCGAATTGGTAGAGAAAGAGTTTGAGAAAACGCCTAAGCGTAGTATCAAGCGATTTATGTATAAATAAGGAAAAGAGGCGCGAGCCTCTTTTTTTTTAGTATGGCGTTTCAAGGCACATTGTATATGCTGCTTTGCGCCCTGCCTTTACACTTTACACCTTACACTTTACACCTCACTTTATCCGCGTGGCCAGTATTAGTCTGGGTTTGCCCTGATGACGCGCAGCCAGCAGATACCTGTCATCACCGTCTTTGAGTTTGTACTTCTTGCGAATCTCTTCGGGCGAGAGTGGGTAGTTGCGCGCGAGGATACTATATTTGGCTTTAGTATCTAATTGCTTCTTAGGGTCCTTAACCTCAGCCTCTATGACCTCCCACACGCGACCAGGAAAACCCGACAAGCAAGTGTCTGAAGTATAGAGATGGGTATTGGTGTCCAACTTCTTCAACTCATATCGCTCACCCACTAATCGGAACGCACCAGCTTTGATGATAGCCGCATTGGGTTCGTAGATATACTGCTGAATATCAGCGGCTATGGTCAGTTGCGCTTGGTGTTCATCCGCTGGTCTAAAGAAGAAACGGTCTGTCTGCATACCGCGTATATTCACCGCATGCATCACACCTGTACCCGTGAGGAATAGCACCTCTTTCACCTCATTGTTCACCGCCACAATATGCGTATCCCAATCCCTGCCTAATACACGCAGTGCTGCTGTAATGTCCAACATGGGGCTGAATTTAATCATGATATGGCTGGCATGTTGGCGAAGAGTAGGCAACAGTTCTATCACATTGGGTTCGCAATCCTCAATGCGGAACACTTTACCTCCTGACTGACTGCGACGAGCAGGATCGAGATAGATGAGGTTATTGGCTATTGGATATTGGCTATTGGATATTGGCAAAGTGGTAAGGAATTCCTCGGCAGTCGTGTTATGTACCTGTATCTTAGGACGATAGAGCGAGAAATTATGTTCTGCAATGGCGCATAATTCGGCATTGCGTTCCACATAGTGTGCCTCTGTGGCATTTTCCGACATGAAGAATGTATCTACGCCATAGCCAGCGGTGAGGTCGATATGAGTGTGGCAGGTAGAAGGGTAAATCTGGGCTTTATAATTGGCTGTTGCTTCGCTGCTGCATTGCTCGCAGGACAAGCGAACAGGAAACCACCAATCGGGCAAATGGTTTAATATTGGCAATTTGTCACGGGTGCGCTGCTTACCCTCTATTTGCTGCAAGAAGAAACGGAAATCGGCATCCGACAACTGCGGAAACCGATTACGCTGCAATGCCAACTGCTGCACTTCGTCATGCAGGTGTAGGCTGAGAAGAGTGGATAAATTAGGGATATTAAACATCATTGCAGATTAATAACCTTTTGTTACAACGATGCTAAAGTCCATTGCTTTTGGGGCAAAATCTCTATAATTACCTTCATCATATACAAAATCACTGACACGATAATTCAATTCCAACCAACCTACGCCATAAAGGCAATCCACTGTAGTTGTATATAGGAAGGTTTCACCATCAATAACTTCTTTGTTGTGAAATACATCAGGTAAAATATGTTTGAATGGCTCATTGTTATTATCATAGAATATGCGATATGCTTGCACTTCTCCCTCATTGAATACTTTAGAGGTGATTTCTGGCATATCTATAACACAATAAAAATAGTTGTTGTCTATCATATCAGAGTATTGCCAATCCGATGCACGAACATGTACATCAATAGTTTTCATTTCTAAATTAGAAACAGTGGTGTAAGTACACCCAGTGAGTGCGAGACTAAAAATAATCCCAAATAATGCTTTTTTCATATCTAATTATGTTGTTTGAAGTAGTTATTATGCTTTGTTTATTGCAAAAACTATGCAAAGGTACTATATTTTTTGTATATTTGCAAATTTTTTACTACCTTTGCAGCAAAATTGTATGATATGAGAAAAGTATTAACCATTATCGTTTTATCATTATTGAGCATATCTGCGTGGTCACAATCTAAAAATGCGACTTATCAAGCCTATATCGATAAGTATAGCCACATTGCTATAGAGCAACAACGCAAGTACGATGTGCCAGCTGCCATCACGATGGCTCAGGCTCTTTTGGAGTCGGGGGCAGGTCAGTCTGAATTGGCTACCAAAGCCAATAACCACTTTGGTATCAAGTGCACGTCGGATTGGGCAGGCAAGACTTATAAGCACGATGATAATCGTGCAAACGAGTGTTTTCGCAAGTATGCGGACGTAGCTGATTCCTACGAGGATCACTCTTTGTTCCTCAAACGCAAACATTATGCCAGTTTGTTCGAACTCTCGGTAGGTAACTACAAAGCTTGGGCACATGGGCTTCGTGAGTGTGGCTATGCTACTGACCCTAAGTATCCCGAAAAGTTGATTCGTCTCATCGAATTGTATGACTTGAACGAACTTACATTCAGCAAGAGTCTCGTTAAGTCGGGTGCCGTTAGTAAAAAAAAACTTTTCATCGAAGAAGACGACACTAATGTGGCTTTCGTAGAGCCTGAAAACGAGCAGATGCAAGAGTCTCCGATGCCGCCCATGGAAGACTTAGAACTCTTCCACAATCACCGTTCGGGGCGTCGCAATGGAGTACGATATATCGTTGCGGGTTCGATGGAGACATTTGCCTCATTGGCATTGTTCCTCAATATGTACGAGCGTACATTGCGCAAGTATAACGATGCCTTGTATACTCGCGAACTCAAAGAGGGCGATATAGTCTATATCTATCCTAAGAAGAAACGCGCTGAACGCCGCTATCCTTCCTACTATTTTCGCCCAGGCGATGATGCGTGGGAGATTGCACAACGATATGGCATCAAACTCAAGAGTCTTTACGAACTCAATGGCATTCCATATGGTACACCATTGACTACTCAACAACGATTAGATCTTCGCTAAATGGCAGAAAGAGAGATACATAAGGCGCGTCCAATAGGTGAACTGTTAGCTGATTTTATCCATGGTTCTGAGTTGGAACAACCATTGTTAGAGCGTAAAGTATTGGCTCTCTTACCCGAGGTGTTGGGTACTACGGTGGTGCAATACTTGGGTGAGAGCGAGGTGAAGAATGGTGTGCTATATGTGCATATTCGTTCTGCTGCGCTCAAAGCGCAACTATTTGATATTCGTCATGAATTGGTTGCCAAACTCAACCATGCTGCGGGCGCTAAGGTACTCAAAGATATTCGCTTGTTAGCATAACTCATTCCATACTTCAGACTCTTGATTTCTGATGATTTACCCACAGAACATAGAACAGAAGATTGACTTTCAAATCATCCGTGATGGTTTGAAGGGTTGTTGTATATCTTCTTTGGGCAAAGAGCGTGTGGATGCCATGCATTGGCGCACGCATTTCCCCACGGTGCAGGAACTTCTATCGTCTGTACGAGAGATGATGGGGGTGCTGACCGATCCGTCCTTGGACTTTCCGCATGGCGAGATATATGACTTGCGCGAGGCACTGTCGCGTATTCGTATTGAAGGACTTTTCATGGACGAAGCCGAACTCTTTGCCTTGAGAAAGATGCTCGACTATGCTGCACAGCTCAAACGCTTCTTCGCTACATTAGATAAGATCAAATACCCTCTCTTAACTGTCGACAATGCCGTTAACACGCAATTGACGATTATTAATTCCATCGACCGTATCCTCGACCGCTATGGTAAGATGCGTGATAATGCTTCGCCCGAATTGGCGCGTATCCGCAAGGAGATTTCTGCTTCGCAGGGCTCTGTCAGCCGTGCGCTGAATGCTATTTTGCGTCAAGCGCAATCAGAGGGTATATTGGATAAAGATGCTGCGCCAACGATGCGCGAGGGTAGGTTAGTGCTGCCTGTGCCACCTGCCTACAAACGCAAGATTGGTGGTATTGTCCACGATGAATCTGCAACGGGTAAAACCGTCTTTATCGAACCACAACAGGTGGTAGAGGCCAACAACCGTATCCGTGAATTAGAAGGCGAGGAACGCCGCGAGCGTATTCGCATATTGTTGGAGATTACCGCGCAACTGCGCCCCGAGATACCCAGTATATTAGAAACTGAGACCTATCTTGGAGAGGTAGATTTTCTACGTGCCAAAGCTTTGTTTGCTATTGACATGCATGCCATTGTGCCTGAACTCAGCAAACGCCCAATGATTGACTGGCGCGAAGCTTACCATCCCGTCTTGTTGCTCAATTTCCGTCGTCAGGGCAAGACGGTTGTGCCGCTGACTATTCGCCTTACGGATAACCGTATATTAGTCATCAGTGGTCCTAACGCGGGTGGTAAGTCCGTCTGCCTCAAGACGGTAGCCATGCTGCAATATATGGTGCAATGTGGTTTACCTGTACCGATGCATGAGGCAAGTACGATGGGCTTTTTCAAGAATTTGCTCATAGATATAGGCGACGAACAGTCCATTGAGGATGACCTCTCTACATATTCATCTCACTTGCGTAATATGAAGCATTTTGTGCGTTATGCCGATGCTCAAACGCTGTTGCTCATTGATGAGTTTGGTACAGGTACCGAACCTATGATTGGTGGTGCTATTGCCGAAGCAGTACTTTCTCAGCTCAATCAGCAGAAGGCTTTTGGTGTCATTACCACCCACTATGGCAATCTCAAGCACCTGGCTGAGCGCACCGAGGGTATCATCAATGGTGCCATGCTCTACGACCGCGGACAACTCAAACCACTCTTCCAACTCTCTATTGGTCAGGCAGGTAGCAGTTTTGCGGTGGAGATTGCACGTCAGATAGGTCTGCCCGAAACCATCATCCAGCGCGCTACCGACATCGTGGGCGAGGAGCATATTGACTACGATAAGCACCTACAAGATATAGCACGCGATAAACGCTATTGGGAGAACAAACGCCAGAACATTCGCCAAAAGGAGAAACAATTGGAGGAGAAGATTGCTCACTACGAGGAGCAGATGGCAGGCATTAAGGCCAAGAAACGGGCCATCATAGAGGAGGCGAATGCCGAGGCGGCTGACCTCTTGCGCAAGAGTAACGCTACCATTGAGCGCACTATCCGTGAGATTAAGGAGGCAAAAGCCGAGAAGAAAGCCACCCAAGCTGCCCGCCAAAAAGTGGAGAGCCTAAAAACCAAAGTGGAAAGCCAGTCCAGCAAAACTAATACAACTATCCCAATTAGTAAGACTATTACAACTACTCAATCCACCAAGCAGAACAAAGTCCTCCGCGACCTCAGCGACCTGAAGGTTCTAACCAAGAACCCCACCAAGTTGCTTCAAGAGCAAGAAGCAAACAACAAGGCTTCCGGAAGCCGGAGTTTGGGACAAGTACGCATTAGCAATGTCACGGATGAACTTCGTCGCAAGAAACTCTCTTTCAATCGTGAGTTGGATATCCGTGGTTTGCGTGTGGACGAGGCATTGGAGACCTTGATTGCCTATATCGATGATGCTTTGATGGTCAATGCCGAGCAGGTGTCTATCCTCCATGGTACAGGTACGGGTGCTCTCAAACAAGTGGTTCGTGATTATCTGACTGAACGCCAAAAGAGCATGCGTCGACTCAAATCAGGCGACATCTCTTTCCATGATGGCGACCCAGACAGGGGTGGGGCAGGTATCACAATCGTAGAATTATGATAACCTTCGGAGAAATCTTGAGTGATAGGTCATTTTGTAGGGTCATTTATCGGGTGGATAAGCGGTGGATAAGCGGTGGATAAGCAATGGAGCCTCCTCTCACTGAACATTACCGCCATGCTACCAATTACGGGTTCATAACGGGTTCTTGACGGGTTGATAGTGGCACATCGTTAGCACATCCGTGGCATATCTATTGCTTTTTTCTATGCCCCTTCTATCTAAAAACGAGAGTAAAGATTGTTCTCTTTTCGTCGCTGCGAATGAGGCGAATGCTACCATTGTGGAGGCGCATGATTTGGCGGGAGAGGCTCAATCCGATACCAGAGCCTTCGGGTTTGGTGGTGAAGAATGGAATGAATATCTGCTCCTGACTATCAGGGCTGATAGGATGACCATTATTGCAGACATCTATTACGACAGCATCGGCATCATCAATCTTGGCTGTGATG
>JAZOOG010000005.1:0-7104 GCA_045654945.1 Paludibacteraceae bacterium | reverse complement strand
GTGTGGTATGCCATAGCGGTTCTCCAATGCCTTGTCGGCATTAGCGCAATGCCACAGGGCAGCAGGCGCAATGACGGTATCAAGGTGAACGCAACCAATGAGCGGATGAATGGCTTGGTTGCTGATAACGGTAGGATAGCCTTCGTAGATGATGGTATGGAGGTTATCGCAAGCCTCAAAGACTTGCTCGCCCAGTTCGGTAACGGAGGCAGGGATAGTGACAGACTGCAGGCCAGTCCATGAGAAAGCACCATCGCCAATACTATTGACGCTATTAGGAATAACGATATTGGTGAGGTCGGAACAGTCCGCAAAGGCCACATTACCGATATGGGTAAGGGCGTTAGGTAATATAATATTGTTTACACGTGCGGGATACCATTCTTGTGTGCGGTAAGAGAGCAGGTCTGGATCGTCGTACATGTCACCAGAGCCAGTGATGGTGAGGGTGTTGTTGCTGTAGTGCCAGTAGAGCGTTTGACCACATTTGTTAGGTGCTTCTACGGTGAGGTTGAGCACATATATCACGCTATCGCAGTATGGATAGTTGGTGAATGGTACACTCTCAGTGTAAGTGCCTGTACTGTAACATTGTTGCCCACGCCATCTGTGTGGTAGATACTCTTCGTTGATTGTAGCGGACTCTTCTACGATGATAGCCTCAGGGAGTATAGTGAGGTAGAGTGTAGCCACGCTATCGCAGCCATTGGCACTGGAGAGAATAACACTATACTCGCCTTCAGTCGAGTAGGTTTGACCGTTCCAAGTGTAGGTTTCGCCGTGGCAGATGGTGACGTACTCTTCGGTATAAACATTTTCGCAAGGAGGAGTGCAGTCTTTAATAATTAGTGTCAACACAGAGGTTATTTCTTCGCACTCAGCGGTTACAACGTCAGTATATACACCTGCAGCAGCGATTGGTATAGCCTTACCATTAACATTCCAGATATATGGTAGCTCTGTTTCACAGACAGTTACTTCTGTAGGAATGGTTACTTTTTCTACTGGATTGACTGTTAGTTGAAGGGTATAAATGGCAACAATACAACCCGCTGGGCCATACTCTTCATATTCATAGGTACCAGCCGTTGAATATGCCATACCACGCCATATATATGTTTCGCCCTCGCAAATGGTCATAACTTCAGTGGGATATGTCACTGATTCTATGATTGTCAGGTGAAGTACTTCGACATGTTCGCAACCTTGGTCGGTGGTAATTGTGTAAGTGTACTCTCCACTCTCGGTGTATGTTTGACCATTCCACTCGTAAGAGTCGCATGATGTAACTGTCTTCTCGATGTACTCTGACTTGTAGATAGTCAGGTGAAGTACTTCGACATGCTCACAACCTTGGTCTGTCGTAGTAGTGTAAGTATAAACACCACTCTCGGTGTATGTTTGACCATTCCACTCGTAAGAGTCGCATGATGTAACTGTCTCCTCTATGTACTCTGATTTGTAGATAGTCAAGTGGAGTGTAACAATGCTATCACAGCCATTGGCAGCAACTGTGGTGTAGGTGTACTCGCCACTTTGGGTGTAGGTTTGACCGTTCCACTCGTAGGAGTCGCAAGCGGTGATAGTTTCCTCTGCTGTTAGAGTTGGGCTGATTGTCAAGTGGAGTGTAACGATACTATCACAGCCATTGGCCGCAACTGTGGTGTAGGTGTACTCGCCACCTTGGGTGTAGGTTTGACCGTTCCACTCGTAAAAGTCGCAGGCAGTGATATGCTCCTCTGTATAAACGGTTGGATTAACTGTGAGGTTGAGGATATGTTGGATACTGTCAATGTCTGTACCTACGAACTTCTCTGTGTAGGTGTATTGACCAGCCATATCACATGATTGATTATACCATATATAAGGCAATTCTGTCTCACAAATAGTTATATTGGTTTCCTCTGTGGTAACTATAACAGAGTCTGCTGCATCGCGTATGTCGAACTCTTGCCAGATTGGGGTGGCGCGGTAGGTGGCACCTGTGCCGAATGGTACATACACAGGGATAGCGCGATTGACGCTCTCAAAGGTCTTGCTATCCACCGCAGGAGGAGTGATGGCATGAACGGTCATGGCACTCAACTTGGTACATTGCGCGAAGCCATTGTCTGCAATGCTCATCATAGAGGCAGGCAATACAATGGAGTCAAGGTATGCACAACCATAGAAGGCACCATTACCGATGGTGGTCACACCTTCTGGTATTTCCAAAGCTTTTAGATTAATACATTCGTAGAATGCCCAATGGTCTATGGTCTGGAGTTGGCTATTTGGAGCAAACGTGACGGATGACAGGCTACGGCAGTTCTCGAAGGCACGTTTGTGGATAGTCTTCACAGAGACAGGGATGGTGACTTCGGATAGGAACATCAAATCCATAAAAGCATTAGTACCTAACGAAGTGATACCATTGCTCAGCGTGAGTGCCAAGACCTCATCGGCATACATGTTCCAACCATATTGGCTGAGGTTCCACATGTCGCCTGTACCATTGAGGACAAGGGTGTCATTGAGGAAAGTGTACAGAATGTCGTCACCGCAATAGTCACCCATAATGAAGAGGGCTTCTAATGTAGTGTCTTGGGTCATAATAATGGTGCGAGGGTTGTCGGTGTTGCCATCGCCCCATTGTTTGAAACGATAACCGCCCAATGGGGTCACGGTTAGTGTGGCTTCCTCGTTAGGATAGTATTCGCCAATACCCGAGATGTGACCTTGTTTGGGGTCATAATTTACGGTAAGCTGGTAGGTAGTCAGTGGCTCGAAGTTGGCGGTAAAGGTGGTGTCCTGTGTAACTAAGATGGTGCGTGGGTTATCGGTATTGCCATCTTGCCATGCAGCAAATTGGTAGCCCTCGCGTGGGAGTGCCTCAATAATAGCAGTATCATTGTCGCAGGTGTTTGGCGTTGGGATATACGCCTCGCCCATGCGGTTGTCGTTGGACTTAATGGTGAGGATATTAGAGGATATTTCGTTGAGTGATAGCTTCGCCCAGTTGGCATTTGCCATATATGCTTCCTTGCTTCCGCAGATAAGATTGACTTTTAAACTACTGGGGACACCGATAAACGTTCTATAGTCAATAGTTGGAGGTGTAAGAGGCAACATAGTTATGTTGGACAAACCTACGCAGCCATCAAAGACTTCAATTTGGAGAGTAGTAACCTTATTTGGAATGATGATTGAATGCAAAGATTTGCACATCTCAAAAGCGTAACTATCTATTGTCGTAAGATTCTCTGGTAAAATAATATCTCTTAGCGAATAACAATTTTGGAACGCTTGATAACCAATAGTTGTTACATTGTTTGATAAAGTAACTGATGTGAGAGATGAGCAATCTTGGAAAATAGCGTTGGCAATGTTTGTTACCTTATCAGGAATAGTAATTTCGCGTAATACACGACAATTGTTAAACGCAGTTGAGCCAATCGTTTTGACTTGGCTCGGCAAAACGATATTGTCTAATACAGAGCATCCCTCGAATGCAGAGTTGCCAATGGAAGTCAAACTTTGAGGGAGTGCAATAGTTGGTAAACTCTTGCAATCTTTAAAGGTATTGTCACCAATGCTCGTAATCGTGGGAGGTAATATTACATTTTTCAACTGGGAGCAGCCCTGAAATGCGCCACTTAGGATGGTGACATTTTCTGGAATCTCAATTTCTACTAATCCACTATACGCAAAGGCGTTGCTAATCGAAGACACTGTTTTAGGCAGTTGAATCGTTTTTAATGAAGAGCAGTAATTGAAGGCATTAGCACCAATCGTAGTAAGTTCTTCTGGAAGAATAACTTCAGAAAGAGAAGTACATTGTTCAAAAGCCCAAGAGCCAATACTTGTTACTTTATCAGGGATTGTAATTTTGGTAAGTTTGCTATTGTTCTCAAAAGCACCATGATAGTCATTAGTAGGATATCCGAGTTTATCTACAGCATCTGCTATTATTTGAAGGGATTGAGGGAACACTATACTTTCTAAACCACAGCCGAAAAACGCGCCACCCTCTATGACCGCTAAACTTTCAGGAAGGGCAATAGAAGATAAACTGCTACATCCCATAAATGTGGCTGCACTAATTGTAGTAACTCCTTTAGGTAGCGTTACTTGAGATAATGCAGAGCAACCATAGAAAGCATACGAACCAATCTGTGTGTCCTCGCCTTGAAAAACTACTTTAGTGAGGTTGGTATTATGGCTAAACACACCAGCAGGATTATCATTATAAGTAGTACCGTCTGCTATCGTTTGTAACGAATTAGGCAAGAATAATTCTTTTAAATCGCACTGGAAAAACGCAGCTTCCCCTATGGTAGTTAGCGATTCTGGAAAGGTTATTTTTTGCAAACGGCTACAACGACTAAAAGCACGTTTCGCAATTGTGGTAAGTCCTTCATGTGATGTAACTTGCAAAAGAGATGTACAGCCGTCAAAGGCGAAAGAACCTATTTTTGATACATTTTTAGGAATAACAATAGTAGTGAGATTAGTATTGTTAGCAAATGCGCCATTTTCTGCACCCGAATAACCCGAATAGTCTCCTATTCTTTCAAGGGAATTAGGAAGTATCAGCTCAGTTAAGTTGCAGCCATAGAAGGCACCTCCATGGATAACAGTCACTCCTTCTGGAATTGTAACAGATGACAAAATCGAACACTGTTTGAATACATCTGTTTTTACAGACTTGAGATTAGACGGTAGGATTACAGATGTAAGATTTGTACAACTGGCAAAAGCATTCTCTTGAATATCGGTAACAGAATTTGGAATATCAATATGAGTAAATCCACAATTGTGGAAAGCGTAATTCCCGATGGTTTGTAGATTACTTGGAAGCGTAATTTCTTTCAATGATGAGCAGTACTCAAAGGTACTCCCTTCAATCGTAGTAATTTGTTCGGGAACGACAATCGAAGTAAGAGATAAACAATTATAGAAAGCATTACTACCAATACTGATAAGTGATGATGGTAAAGCAATATTAGTCATCTTGCTACAATTGTAAAAAGTACTGCTGCCGATAGATTTGACACCTTCCTTAATGGTTACTTCACTCAATTGTGTGCAATAATAAAAGGCGTTGTCGCCAACGGAAGACGCACTACCAGGAATGGTAATCTCGGTCAATGATTGGCAACTACTAAATACATAATCTTCAATAGATAAAAGAGATTCGGGGAGTGTTATAGAAGTAATCTTACTAGAAGAAAAAGCACTTTGTCCAATTGTTTCTACGGCATTGCCAAGAGTAACTTGTTTTAGGGAAGTGCAGTTACTAAATGCCTGGCGACCAATCGAAGTGACCGTATTAGGGATGATGATGGATTGGAGGTTGGAGCAAATTTCAAAAGCATAGTCACAGATGTTGGTCAGTCCTTCGGGGAGAGAGACACGGGCAATTTGATTACGATACGAACTCCATGGGCGGGAGTTGTCCATGGCACCTGAGCCAGAGATGGTCAGGGTGCTATCGGTCAATTCCCATGTGAGGTTTGCACCACAGGTGCCACTCTGCGCACGCAGGTTGAGTGTGAAGCAAAGCAAAAACGCTACAAGCGATACGGTCTTAATTGTTTTCATATTGTTGTAATTGTGTGTTTTTATGAGTGTGTTTCTCTTATTTCACACCAAATCCTATTGGTAAGGTAGTTTTCATGGCTACTGGTTTTCCATCCCTGAGCGCTGGGAGCCAGTTAGGCATTGACTTTACCAAACGGATTGCCTCATCATCCAACGATTTGAAAGTAGCAGATTGCACCACCTTAACCTGAGATATAGTGCCATCCTTTTCTACCATAAACTCCAGCATAGTCTTGCCTCGTATACCACGTTCGTATGCCGCTTTAGGATAACGAATGTTCGCTTTCACATACTCATTGAGTTGACTCAAACCACCAGGAAACTGAGGTACCGATCTATCTAATGTGGTAGTCTCTGACAATCTAAAGTTGATGGGCACAGTGTATTTCACGCGAACAGGTTTACCTCTCTGCATACCAGGCTTCCATGCTGGCATACTGCTGATAACACGTAGCGCCTCTTCATCCAACAACTTATGGCCTGTTGAACGTACTATACAACCATCCGTCACGCGACCATCTTTCTCTACAATGAATTGGCAAATAGCACGTCCCTCTAAACCCTTCTGATGAGCTTCAGCAGGATACTTGATGTTCTCAGTTATAAATTTCATCATCATCTGTTGCCCTCCAGGAAACTCTGGCATAGACTCCACTACCACAAAGATAAGATTATCCTGTCCACTAGCTTGTTGCGATACATTCGCTACACTATCCTGCGATACTACTTCTTGCGCCGAAACGCACAAAGCCAAACACAATAAGACCTGAATCATTAATGGTTTCATATTCACTGCATTTTATTTGTTATTTTATCATACTATTCTTCCGTATTTATCAATTGTCCCATGGTGGTATATGCTTTGCCGTTGCGGAGGATGAGGATTTGGTCTTCGTGGAAAATCTTTTGGCAATTGGATATTGGCAATGGGCTATTGGTGTCGTCTATGAAGAACTCGCGCCAATACTCCGCCTCGCGGTATGCCTGCTCGCTGCCTGCTGGTACCAATACAGAGATAGAACGCTTAACGCGGTCAAAGGTGTTCTCATACACCTTTGGAGGGGTGGTCGCTTCTACCGTCATACGCCAGATGTTGACACAACCAGCAAAAGCATAGTTGCCAATCTCCGTTACCGTAGCAGGGATGGTAATCTCTGATAAGCGACTGCCACCCTCAATCATACTCTCTGGCAGCGTCTCAATATAGGCTGGCAGATAAAGTTGGGTGAGTAGGTAACTATTGTATAATGCGCCATATGGCAAGGTTGTGTTTGTCGTGTTGGTGAGATCCAGTACCTCCAAAGCTGTGGCGTTTTGAGCGATATACTTAACGGCTTGGTTGGTGAGGAGACCGTTGGTTACTTCGATATAGCGGGCTTTGTGTGGTATGCCATAGCGGTTCTCCAATGCCTTGTCGGCATTAGCGCAATGCCACAGGGCAGCAGGCGCAATGACGGTATCAAGGTGAACGCAACCAATGAGCGGATGAATGGCTTGGTTGCTGATAACGGTAGGATAGCC
>JAZOOG010000004.1:0-10463 GCA_045654945.1 Paludibacteraceae bacterium | reverse complement strand
CTCACATACTTTATTTACAGGCACATTCATCATTTCTGCATTATCGCCGTAGTTACTACCTGCGTTGATTGCCTCATTGATACTTGCCAAATTGATAGGCAATGCCAAACGCTCAATGGTGCTGCGATACACCAATCCCATGGCGCGATTGCGTGCCTCCATTTCCGTAGCACCTAATCCGCGTTCTACTACATACAGATAGGTATCATTCGCTGAGCGAGGCTTCTTCGTTACCCATTGTGGTACCTCTTGCGCGCAAATAACCACTTGCGAGACTGCCATAAGCAGCATAAATAATAGTTTCTTCATCGTTGTATAGTTTTTTTTCAATTAGTCTAATTACTCCCATATAGGGTACAAAAAAAGCGCGGAACTTGCCTTTTGCCAGTTCCACAACTTGAGGCTGTCGCATTGCCCGAAACATTAGAACCGACAACGCGAAGCCCACGCCGAATATAAAATACTCTCGTGCTATAATAGTTAAGGTACGCGCATGCGCATACGAATATACGCAAAAGACGTACCATAAATAGGCACAAGAGGGATATTTCATATCCCGTAGGGCATCTATCGTTGCTAAGTCCTGAATGTTTCTGAAACTGCGACATTTCAAGTTGTCAGAACAGAGCGCAATAAACGCCTTTTTATTATGTCTGCTAAGCAGTTAATAGTTAATAATTAATAGTTAATATCTTCTATCAACCACTTTGCGACTGCAAAGGTAATATATTTTTTTGAATTGTGCAACAATTTGAAAAAAAATACAACGTAGTACTGCAATTTTTATTCTTCACAGCAACTTTCGCCTTAATAAAACCACCAAACATGCCAGCAAACTACGGGGAAAGTGCAGGACACTAACGGAGTGGTAACGGACTGGTAACGGAGTGATAACGGGTAAGATGGCTGAAAGATGGCTGAAAAACAACGAAAAATGTGGCGAAAGATTGCATATATCACAAAAAAGCCGTACCTTTGTAAAAAATTTCCAATCAAGCTAAATTTTGAACCACGCATTGCTACATAACCGCCTTTCGCAATGGTACGAGCAGCATCACCGCATTCTGCCATGGCGCGAAACAGAAGACCCTTATCGGATATGGGTCTCTGAGATTATTCTACAACAAACGCGTGTGAATCAGGGACTTGAATACTACATGCGCTTCGTTGATCGCTTTCCGGATATTCAGTCCTTAGCAGCAGCCAACGAGGATGAGGTATTGCGTTATTGGCAGGGATTAGGCTACTATTCTCGTGCGAGAAACATGCACCGAGCCGCCCGCCTCATGGTAGAAACAGGTGCAGAGGTCTTTACTAATGCCCAGCAACTGTCGCCCGAAACCATTTTCCGCACTTTGCTTTCTATGCCAGGCGTAGGCGAATATACGGCAGGTGCAATCTCCTCTTTTGCTTTTGACTTGCCCTACCCTGCCCTTGATGGCAATGTCTATCGCGTGTTAGCGCGTGTCTTTGATTGCGAAATCGCTTTTGATACCACACAAGGCAAGAAGCACTTCCGTCAGTTGGCAGAGCAATTGCTGGACAGGGAGCACCCTCGCCTCTTTAACTCCGCGATTATGGAGTTTGGTGCCTTGCATTGTACGCCCACTTCGCCTGACTGCGAGCATTGCCCAATTCAGGAGTGCTGCTTGGCGTATGCGCATAACACGGTCGAACTGCTGCCTGTGCGCAAACCGCGTACTGCACTGCGCGAGCGTTATCTCAACTATACAATCTATTGCACCAACGACATGCAGATACTGTTGCACCAACGCACAGCCAAAGATATTTGGCAACACCTGTATGAATTCCCTTTAGAGGAAAGCGACCAACTGTTGGAAGTACCTAAGGGGCTACCTACCGTGGATCTCACGCATATCCTCTCGCACCAACGCCTGCACGCGCGATTCCATATAAAAAAGGTATCTGAGTTGCCTCAGATACCCGATACTATCGTTATTTCGTTTGCTGCGATAGATGATTATGCGTTATCGCGCCTTACTCTCCGCGCTCTCGAATCTCTTGCCTCTCGCCTTTAGCCTTTAGCCTTTCGCCTCATCACCTTTCGCCTCATCGCCTTTAGGCGATATAGTGCGATATTTCTTCTGACGTTGTTGCCAACGCTCACGCGCGTATTGCTGCATATCGGTCACCACGTCCATCTCGTCTATGATTTCGAAGCCAAAGATGGTTTCTATCACATCCTCAAAGGTCAATATACCTTGGAAGCAGCCGTAGTCGTCTATCACCACACCTATCTGCGATTTCTCTTGCAGCATCTTGTCAAAGATGTCGCTCACGCTTGTTTCCTCATTGAAGTACAGAAGTGGGCGTTTGATCTCGCCTAAGGTCTTTTGGAACTGGTCTTCGGTTAGTTCCTCCAATGCGTCGTCTCGGAGTACGTAGCCCGTGATGAACTCTTGCGATTCGGCATACACGGGGATACGCGAGAAGTGGTCATACGCATCGCTGTCGTAGTATGCTTTGAGTGTCATACCTTCGTGTGCGGTGGCAGCCACCACGCGAGGGGTCATGACCTCATATGCTTTCACTTCGTTCAGACGCATGAGGTTGCGGATAATCTTATTCTCGTCTTCCTCTATCACGCCTTCTTCTTCGCCCACATTGGCCATAGCGATTACTTCTTCGCGACTAACCGCTGCCTCATCGGGTTCGGGGAATAGGCGTGAGATAAACTCTATAAGTTTCACGATGGGGTACATCACGAAGATGAGTATGCGTATTGTGTGCGCTGCCAAGCCCATAAGATGTTTCCAATAGGTAGTACCGATGGTCTTAGGGAAGATCTCGGAGAAGACCAAAATGAGTACGGTCATTACGGCGCTGCATACACCAAACCAAGCTTCGCCGAAAATGAGTGTAGCTTGCATACCTACGCCACTGGCACCTACGGTGTTGGCGATGGTGTTGAGCGACAATATTGCCGCTAATGGACGCTCCGTCTCTGTTTTGTACTTTTTCATGAGCGAAGCGGGTTTGTATCCTTCTTCTTCGCGTAGCGTAATGTACGACAGCGTGGTGGACATCAGCGTGGACTCCAACAGCGAACATACGAATGATACGCCCAAGGCGAGAAAAAGGTACAACAGTAGATAAGTTATCATATTTTATGTTTGATTGAAATAGCCTGCAAAGGTACTGCTTTTTTATTACATCTGCAAATAAATAGCAAATTATTACAACAAATCCTTATTAATTCCTCATTAATCTCTCATTATACGGATTAAATGCACCAGGGCTGTTGTCACGGCGCGTTGGGTTATTTGTTCGCGCAATGTGCCCAAACGAAAACATTTGGCATATGTTCCCTTAGGTGTAGCCCATGCTATCCAGACTGTTCCGACTGGTTTGTCCGCGGTTCCACCCGTAGGTCCTGCTATGCCAGAGGTGGCTATCGCATAATCGGTATGCATTAGCGCGCGAACGCCTTCCGCCATCTCGCGAACCGTTTGTTCGCTGACCGCGCCATATTCTTCAAGTGTCGTATGCTTCACGCCCAGCACTTGCTCTTTTATGGAATTGTCGTATGCCACCACAGAGCCCATATAATATGCAGATGAACCCGATTGTGCGTTTAGAGCGGCTGCCAATCGACCTCCCGTACAACTCTCTGCGGTAGAAATGGTCTGACCATGCTGCTTGAGTAGATTACCTAAGATCGTTTCCAGAGGCAAATCTTCCGTAGCAAGCAGGTAGTCTGAAATCAATGGTCGGAGCTGGTCTATCTGCTGGTTCATCTCCTCTGCGGTCGCCTCGCCATAGCTGCTCAATCGCAAACGAATCATACCATCCTTGGGCAGGTATGCCAAATGCATATAGCTTGGCAGCGCATTCTCCCAATCCTCAATGCGAATAGCTAATGACGATTCGGGTATGCCCGATAATAACATGGTTTTGTGAATAATCTCTCCTGCCTCTAACCTCTCACCTCTCGCCTCATCGCCTTTCGCCTCTAACCTTTCGCCTCTCGCCTCATCGCCTTTCGCCTTTAACCTAATATAAGGTACCACTTGCTCTGTCATGGCTATTTGCATCTCGTGTGGCACGCCAGGCATAGCGATTAGCACCTTGCCTTTAGCCTTTAAACTTTCGCCTTTAGCCTCTTTTTCGAAAACCATGATGGGTGCACTACCTACTCTATTGGGCAGAATGGTCGCAGAAGCGGGTACCATCCATTGGGTAGCGGTCAAACGGTTGAGTACGTCAGGCCGTGCTTGGTATAAAATATGTATATGTTCGCGCACGCGAGGGTCTTCGACCAATGTGGTGTGGAAATACTCACACATCACGTGCTTGGTTATATCATCTTTGGTGGGGCCTAATCCTCCAGTAGTGAGTACGATGTCGGCACGCGAGAATGCTTCCTCCATGGCGGTGAGGATATGTTGTCGGTCGTCATGCACAGAGGTGATTTGGTACAGTTCAATCCCCACCTCATTGAGGCGTTGTGCCATCCAAGCCGAGTTGGTATCCACCACCTGCCCAATGAGCAACTCATCACCTATGGTAATGATTGAAGCAATCATTTGTTTAGTGTTTAGTGAACGCGGCGTTGCCGCTACTGTTTAGTGATTTGCATTTTGCGGCTAAACCAGTAAGTAATTTAGCCTCAGTATCTATCAATCTTTCAATATCATTGAACTCATCACAGGTAATATAACCGAGATCACACGCAACATCCATTTGAGCTAAGACTTCCATCAAAGAACCATACGCAATAGTGAAAAAATGAGCTTGGTCTTTTGATGAAACACGACCTGTACCTTCTGCTATATTTGATGGTAATGAAATAACGGCTCTACGCAACTGATCAGATAAAGCATATTGCTCCTCACGGGGAAACTTTTTCAATAATTCATAAACCCGTTTAACTAAATCCTTTGCATATATGTAAGCATTCAGTTTTCTAAAACTATTCATATCATTAAAATCTCTAAACACTAAACAGTAGGCACGTAGTGCCGTTCTCTAAACATAGTGCAAACTACTGTTTGCACTGGCGTTTCCACTCCTCAGCCACGAGGCACAGTTCATCATACCACTCCTGTCCAAAGCGGCGAATGAGGGGTTCTTTGAGGAACTGATAGATAGGTAAGTGCAACTTCTTTCCCAATACGCGAGCGCAGTGGCAAATATCCCAACGGTGGTATTCTACGCCTATCATATCGCCCACTTGATTGAGGCGAATGGGATAGAGATGGCACGAGATGGGTTTCTTGAAGTCTATTTTGCCTGCGTTGTATGCTTTCTCAATCAGGCAATAGCACCAGCCATTGTGGTCTGTGCGGGCAAAGACGCAGTCTTTGTCGTTCACAATAGAAGTCACTTTTTCGCCCGATGGGTCGAGGTAGGATAATCCTTGTGCTTCTACTACGGCGCGTGCCTCTTTGGTCATATCGGGCAGAATAATCGGCAATATCTCGCGTATCTTCTGCTCTTCCTCATCAGTCAGTGGAGCGCCCGCATCACCTTCGATACAGCAGCAACCGCGACACTTGTCCAAATCGCAGCAAAACTCCTTCTCCAGGACATCCAAACTAACTAATATATTTTGTATCAAAAACATAAATTCATTTACAATTTGACAATGTACTATTTACGCTAACAAGCCTTCCAAGCAGATCTTCACACCTATCAGTATCAGAATCACACCACCGATAATAGTCACATTCATTCTCAGGCGCGCACCTACCAGATGCCCGATCACAAATCCCGTCATTGAGAAAGCGAAGCAGGTCAATGCTATCACACCGACAGCCCACCAAAGCACTTCTGGGTGAGGAATGAAGATCACACCTGTGGCGAGCGTATCCATGGATGTAGCAAACGCCAAGGACAGCAGTCCGACAAACGAAAAGTCTGCTAAGTGCGCTTCTTCATCATCGCCTTTGAGCGAGTCGTAAATCATCTTGCCACCAATCACGGAGAGCAACCCTA
Source organism: Paludibacteraceae bacterium (assembly GCA_045654945.1). Taxonomy (GTDB): domain Bacteria; phylum Bacteroidota; class Bacteroidia; order Bacteroidales; family Paludibacteraceae; genus Colicola. Next base: position 4,505 of record JAZOOG010000004.1, on the reverse strand, counting down.
AGGCTATCCACGGTGCAAAACGCTCAAAGAAAGAGGCGAACAGACTACCCGCGAAATAGCCTATCAACGGCATACCTGCATGAAACACGCCAAAGAGCAATGCCATCAGCATAGGCTTGATATAGCGTGGTACATAGCCGTGTGGCGAAGTCAGACCCTTGCATACCGACACGGCAAAGCAGTCCATAGCTAAGCCCACTGCAAGCAGTATGATCGTGAGGAAGCTCATCGTTTCACACGATAGCGCGCACCCACTTTGCCTTTGGCGATATTGGTGAGCTTGGTCTTGACAAACTGACGGCGGATAGGCGAAATACGATCGGTGAAGACATGTGCCTCCAAGTGGTCGTACTCATGCTGGATGATACGCGCCGCAAAGCCCTCGTAGGTCTCGGTATGCTCGGTGAAGTTCTCATCCATATAGCGTATCGTGATCGAAGCAGGACGAATCACGTTCTCCGAAATGCCAGGCAATGAGAGACAACCTTCCGAGAAGGTAGTAGCATCTTCGCTCTCCTCGATGATTTCAGGATTGATAAACACTTTCTTAAAGTCCTGGCACTCAGGATAATCCTCTGCCAGTTCGGTGCCATCCACGATGAACAATCGGATAGACTTGCCGACTTGTGGGGCAGCCAATCCACAACCTTCTGCTACTTGCAGGGTCTCCCACATGTCGGAAAGCAGTTGTTTCAGATCCAGAGACTCAGGCGTAATTTCCTCAGTAGGTTTGCGCAATACAGGCTGACCATAAAGATAAATAGGTAGTATCATTGATTTTTGAATTATACGTTATGCTTATTAATCATTGATTTTAAAACAATTTGCAAAGGTACAACATTTTTTTGACTTATACAATTATATACAAAAAAAAAATCGCACGAACAGCGATTTTTGTTTACAGCTAAATTCTCAATTCAAGATTCTTAATTCTTAACCCTACTCTTTGATTGGGAACACGCCCGATGGACGAAGGATAGTATATTTGGTCATCTCTTGATTAGAGCGGAAGCCTACACCCATGATGATTGATGCTTCGCGTGTGATGACGATAGAGGAATCGGAATACACAGACTCCGTTTTTTGATCCCAAAACAGCAATGGCGTTTCAAAGCGTTCCCCTTCAAGATTCATAGCCTGCACATGACCACGCAAAGTCCACAATTGTGCGGGTTCGTTATAATGCGCATAATCAGCTTCGACCGTGGCATCCGCCTCGAGATTCAAGTTGAATTTCTCCAGGTAAATCCCCTCGGGAAACTCCCAATAAGGCGTATCGGCTTTGTCAAAGATGAGCCATTTCTTGGCTTTGATACGATAGCGTGTGATGCCCGAATCAGAAATCAATGTGGTCACCTCATCGCCCTCTAAGACGGCCATCGCCTTGCGGTCCTCGATAGCCCCTGCACGGTGACGAACCTCCTTCTTGACGCAAGCAACAAACGCAAAACAAACTAACACCAAGAGAACCACTCGGGTGATTCTCTTGGTGTTAGCTATGATATTTTGAAATGAGTTCAAAATTAGAAAAGTCTTAATTACTCTGCTTTTGAACGACAGGTAGTTGTCTTATTAACCCATCCAGCAACGCGGAAAGGAGCACCCTCATTCAAATCGCGATGGAAGAACACATCCTCCTTGCTTGGGAAGTATTGACTATAAGTAGCGATCAACTTATTAGCATCGGTTGCGCAAGATGAATCTACCGTTTTTGCTTTGCGGAACATGTCGCAAGCCACCCAATATACAGAGCGTTGCAAGATAGGATCATCATAAACCTTAGCACTTGCGTAGCAGATACCCATCAACAAGTAGCAACGGCCGTCCTCAGCGTTGATATCCAATGCTTGTTGTGCATAAGAAGCACCTTGTTGATAGTTCTTCATAGATACATACACATTAGCCATACGGTAGAGATAATCTGCCTTATCCTCATCGTTGGTAACCAAAGTGAGAGCTTGTTTATAGTACTCCAGCGCACCTGCGTAATCCTCTTTCTTGATGCACATTTGTGCGCAACCAGCAGCAGACTCACTGGTAGGTTGCAACTTGTGTGAATGCTCAGCTGCAGCAAAATACACCTCGCTATCGGTGCAACCAAGACGACGATAGAGTTTCATGATAGCATCCAACTTCTCGATGTCATTTGCACTTTCAGCCACAACAGTTGCGTACATTTGGTCCATTTGACCGCAATCAGCAGCACCTGAAGCAGCATACAAACGATCTACATATGCCTTTTGACTTTGCGCAGCAGCAGTGTTCTTGCCACCTTTAGCTACGATAGCGTCCAACAAACCAGAAGCCTTTTGATAGTCAGCCAAGAATTGGTCGCTATATTGGTCAGGGTTGGATTTGTAGATATTATAACTTACCTCAACCAACTTGCGAAGTACAGTGATTTGCGAATTTTCGCCCATACCCTCTACAGATTGCTTCAGGCACTCGTATGCCTTGGTACCCAACTCATCTTCAGGATAATAGGTCAAATAATCCATACCCTTCAAACCCAATACATATGCATCAGGATACTTAGCATCATCAAAGAATTTGATACGCTCGTCATGAAGTTTCATCAACATCTCACGCCATTGGTTCTTCTCCTCTGGAGTTTGTGCGTTGTTCCACTTGTATTCCAAAATCTTGTTACCATCGGTGAAGATGGTCTTATTGAAATCAGGACGACTCTGATAGAGTTTGCTCCAGTTCTCGTAAGCATCGTCATATTGCTCTGCTTTCACAGACTCGTGACTCAACGAGAGAAGCATCAAGCATTCCTCGTCATCCAATACTTCTACCACAGGTGCGACTACTTCTTCCACCTTAGTTTTACCTTTCTTGGCTTTCTTTTGTGCGAAGCCAACCATTGGAACCATTGCACAAAGTGCAAAAATCAAAAGTTTTTTCATCATTTTGTTTTGTATTTTTATTTGTTATATTTTTTCTATCACAATTTACGTTTGAAGAACCAGTTCTCAGCAATAGCTGCACTGATCACCAATCGCAACGAGTTTTCGCTCAATGCACCTTGGTCGATTGCCCCGCGATGCACATATTCCACGGTCGTGTTGATCATGGTGGCTACTGTGCGCAATGGCAAGCCAAAGCCCAACGAGATACCAAACTCAGGCACATTCGTTGTGGTCATGGCATACGAGGTGCTGTAGTTGGCACCCAATCGCCAGCACACGCGGTCAATATAGTCTCTGCCCAATGGGTCATGACGATATTCCACACCCAAAGCCCAACGCTGACGCGAGTTTAGGACATTCTCCTGATCAAAATACTTCGTCTTTGTCCAATCTTGACACTGATAGTCCAATGCCACAGTCAATCGGTCTGCGTAGTTATAACTGATACCAGCACCATACATCATTGGCATCTCAAACGCATTGGCCATCGTAGCGACCGTGTCGTTGGTAGTCGTTTCCACTTGCATATAATCGCTCTTGGAGAAACGCTGTTTGTTCTCAAACACACCACCCAAGACTACCGTATGCTTGCCAAAAGTGTGGAAGAACTGTGCGCCATAACGCAAGCGCAAACTGCTGATAGACAGGAAGTCTGTTTGCGAAGCACCCTTCACATTCGTCTCGACAAATGATTGTGAGCGCAACTTGGTCAGATCGCCAAACATATAATACGCATTCACGCCCAAAGCTACCCAATTGCAGATATTGAAACTCAAACCGCCATACACCTGTGTGAAACCACCTTCACCCGAATAGGTGTGCGTATAGTGGTAGTCCGAGTTGATCGAATCCGACAACGAGAAGTTGTATCCTACAGCCGAATAAGGTGTCACACCAGCCGACAAGGCTATATGCTGACGCCATAGTGGCATCTGCAAGGTTACATACTCCAAGTTTCCATTCACGCGATTGCGTTGTCCGTAAGCGTCACCATAATTGGTATACAAGAACGAACCTGCAATGTCAAACATGAATGTCATACTGTCGCACGCTGTGTACGAAGCAGGTTGTGCAGGGTTGATGGCCTTGTTGCTGCGCATACCTAAACCTACTCCACCCATCGCGCGATACGCTGTGGGCAGATTGTCGTTCAACTCTCCATAACCATAACGTGAACTGGGCGATGAAGTCGCATTTTGCGCCCACGCTCCAACAGCCATCATAGCTGCTACTACTATTACAATATATCTTTTAAAATTCATAATCTTTTTTATAATCCGTTCCTTTACACCCTACACCCTACGCTCTACACCCTACACTCTACACTTTCCACCTATTGTTGAGACCTCGGCGATTTCCCGCCGAGCCCCCTTTCTTTCGTATCCTGTCTATCCCGTTATCACTCCGTTACCACTCCCTAAGGATACGCTGATGATAGGCTAATGCTTCCCTGCGTACTTTTTTGCAAATGCCTCGCGGGCTCGTTTCTGTGCCTCAGTAGGTGGCTTGTCGCGTTTGGGGCGACGTTGAACAACTATTTTGCCATACTGCACACGAGCATAATACTCCTTGCCTAAATTGCCGTTAAGGGTC
>JAZOOG010000003.1:0-5211 GCA_045654945.1 Paludibacteraceae bacterium | reverse complement strand
GCGCCTCAATCGCTTTGCTGCTAAAGCGGAAAAAGGTGAGCGATTTGACGAAGATGAGATGTTTCCAAATGACGAATTGGGGTCAATATCTAATCATATAGTCAAACTATATGCTCAATGGCAACAAACCATCATAGACAGGGATATAGCTCACCAAAATGCGATGCGTGAGGAAGAAGAGAAAATACGCATCAAACGACAACTGACCAATAATATCAATCACGAATTAAAGACACCCGTAGCATCCATACAAGTTTGCCTAGAAACTCTACTTTCTGGTATTCAACTTACAGAAGAAAAGCGCCAAGAATTGATAGAACGATGCTATAGTAACAACGAACGCCTTCGCCATTTACTCAATGACATTTCACTCATCACGCGCATGGAAGATGGCAGCCAACTCATTGTAAAAGAATCCATAAACATCAATCGAATCATTGATGAAATAGCAGATGAGTTAGCCGTTATGCCACAAGAAGAACAATTTACGCTCCACACACAATTCAATGAGCAGGTGATGATTGAAGGTAATCCATCATTGATTGGTTCTATCTTTCGCAACCTAACAGAAAATGCGATTGCGTATTCTGGTGGTAAAAACATTTACATTACTTTGATAGAAAATAACAGTCAGTATTGCTCTATTCGTTTTGAAGATGATGGTGCGGGTGTAGAAGAGCAAAAGATACCTCGCCTTTTTGAACGCTTTTACCGTATTGACAAAGGGCGTTCTCGCCGATTGGGAGGAACAGGTTTAGGACTCTCTATTGTGAAACATGCTGTTCAATTTCACGGAGGAAGCATCGTTGCAAGCAATAGGCAACAAGGAGGTTTACAATTTGATTTTACTTTGCAAAAGCGATAATGGTGTAGAAACCTAATTTATTACTTCATGTGAAGAAATGTTAGCTCTGCACGATGAGGTAAGCCCCGAAAGTTCTTTTCTGACTTTTGGGGCTCACTTTTTCTGTATGAGTTGGATATTCCATATATCAGTCTCACAAAAGCATGCAGAATTGGACAAATCGTCCAATTCTGCATTGTTTTTTGGACAAATTGTCCAAGTCTATGTCACATAAAAGCAGTAATTTTGCAGCATGAAACAGCACATCAAATCCGAATTGATTAAGGAGCGAATAAACCATTTGCTCAGTACACAAGCAACCACCAAAACAGCGTTGGCACATGCCATCGGAATGGATGTGTCACAACTGAGCAAGCTGCTCAATAAGCAAGGGACAATACCTGTGGATTACATCGAGCCGTGGGCTGAATGTCTTGGGATTGATGTTAATGAGTTAATCAACTCCCAACAGACAATAAGCAAAAAATGGGTGCGACCACATGCACACATACATTTGGATATAGATGTGGATATCGAATATGTAGAATACATTGTTAAGATATTAAAAGAATTATGAGCAAACAAGATAAAAAAGAACTACGGCAGCAGATTGCGTGCGAGTGGTTGGAGGAAAATTACCTTAATTACTGCTCCCTTCGTCACGATGTCGTGACGGATAGGCTCCAAATTCGCATGCCGAATTTGGAGAGTTTAGAGGACGGCTCCGCCTACAGTTTAGAGTTTAGAGGCAAGGAAAATTGGCGTAACCTCACCGACAAGGACATCAACACGATGGTGTGTCAATGCGTGGCGGAAAAGGGAGTGAACATATCGACCAACGAGATGTGGACTGCGCTCAAATCGGATATGGTGCCAGCGGTGCACCCCCTCAGAGCATGGCTAGATGGATTACGACCATACACGGCAGATCAGCCCGATTGGATAGATTTCGTTGCGCAGCAAGTGCGCGTGAAAAACAATGACACGGAGTGTGGGATTAATAAAGACAACTTAAACAACAATTCCGCTTCGCCAACATCGCTCAGCGGCACGGGTGAACACATTTATCAACAATGCCAACAATTAGGAATCAACAATGAAAACAATTACTCTCAAGCAAGCGCCAATGTTGGGCGCGCGCAGGAGTTGTCTATGTTGTCTTCAGAACAAACAAACCCCTTGTCGTTACAAGACTCCCCCGCAGACCGCCTCTGGCGCGCATGCTTCAAGAAGTGGTTTGTCGCCATGGTCGCTTCGTGGATGAAAGATGAGGTGGTGAATCACACCGTATTGGTGCTGGTCGGCCGGCAGGGAATCTTCAAGACCACATGGCTGGACAACCTTATTCCGCCCGAACTGCGTGCCTACAGCAGCAAGTTGCCACTATCGGGGCAGATAAGCAAAGATGATCGTTTGCGCCTATGTGAGAACGGTATGCTCAATATCGATGAGTTGGATGCCATGTGTGGGCGCGAAATGAACATCGTAAAATCGCTCCTCACCTCCACCGATGTCAATGAGCGGGCAGCATACGGCAGACTCAAAGAACGCCGTGTACGCTTGGCTTCGTTCTGTGCGAGCACGAACAAACGCGAGTTCTTGACCGACATCACAGGCAACCGCCGTTGGTTGCCCTTCGAAGTGGAGAGCATACAGAATCCGTTTCATACGATTATCCCCTACGAGCGACTGTATGCACAGGCGAAAGCCTTGGTGGAGGAGGGAATCTTCAGCTATTGGTTTGACATGGAGGAGATAGATGTGCTGGAGGCGCACAACGAGGAGTTCCGTGCGTTGGAGAATGAGGAGGAGTTGCTGAAGGTGTATTTTGCAGTACCCGCCTCGGATAGTATGAATGCGAAGTTCTTGACGACTGCTGAGATTAGCGAAAGATTGATTTCTGCTGGCAATATTAAGCGCCCGATGTCGCTTAGTAGGTTGGGAATGATACTCGGGCAGCATGGATTTATTGCCAGCAGGCAAGGAACGCCGGCAAGACGCGGATGGATAGTGTATGAGCGTGATAGTGAGGAGATTAACGCCGAGAGAAAACTATTATCGAAGACGGCAATTGCCAGCACCGACAGCGTTTACTAAAAATTCACGCCCGCGCGCCCGTGAGATTTAATAATGAGCTGGCAAGGCGGCAAGGTGGCAATGGATTATTTTTTTAACAAGAATTAACCCCAAATATTAACCAAACTAAATTTCAAAACTATGAACAAGAGTCAAATTCGATTTGCGATGGCAGCACACGCTGCATGGATTGTAATGAAAAACCCTGTATTAACACGCGTGTACATGGAGCAATGGGAGCGTATGTACCCACGGCCATTGTCCGTGGAGGGCGCAGAACTGTCGCTGTATGGGTATGTGTTTCAGGTGATGTACAAGGCAGCATGAGTAAAGCGACCAGAGAAAGAAATCAAAGCATTAGGCAGGAGTTTTATCAACTATACGGAACCATGCCGATAATGCTGCTGTATGCGACGCTCGGAAATAAACACGAAGTGAGTGAACATACCATTCGGTCGATACTTAATAATCGCTGGAAATGAATTATTGCTACATTTGTAGCAACAAAAAATGCGATTTATTAGTACCTTTGCACTCGATTTCGAAATCACAATCAATTCCCTGCTAATCGTATACCTTTAGTATACCTTTGGTATAGGATGCACCCCCTAAACCTTAACTCCTTTAACCCTAAACCTTAACTCCTAAACCTTACAAAAATGGCAAGATTTAAACCTATGGAACTTATGAGTGAAGTTCACGGTAAGTTCAGCGGCGACAGCGAGTACTACGCAGCAGAGAAATATGGTACTCAGTACACAGGCAAAATCGGAGAAATCACCGTTCCTCCTACGCAAAATCAATTGGATGCACAACAGAGATTCGCAACTGCACGCCAAAATGTCGTAGCATTGAGCGAGGAAGATAAAGCTGCCTACGCAGCAGCATTCAAGAAATCGCCCAGTAAGTACAAATCACTCCAAGGCTACATAATCGCTCAGGAGTACAAGAAGCTCGTGTAACGAGTGATGGAGGCGATGAGGCGAAAGGCGAGAGATAGCGGCGTTACACCGCACTCCCGTGCCTCTAACCTCTAACCTTAATTCCTTCAACCTTAAACATTCATTCATTAATTCCTTAAACATTAACTCCTTAAACCTTAAAACATTATGGCAACTGTTGTTTTTGAAGACCCTATTCATCACATCTCGGGTAAAATCTCAAAGAAGTACCGCACTTGCTACAACTATCGCAAGCGCTCCGACCGCAAGTACACCTCCGTTCATGGCGACCGCACTACGCCTGTAACGCAGAAAGAACTTGACTGGCGCATGAAATTTGCACAAATCTGTCAAGCTACTATGGTGCGTCTGGCTGACCCAACTACCATGGCACAAGATCAAGTGAACTTCCGCAATCAAACCAAGTACAAAACCCTGTATCAGTACATTTGGCACTTGATGCGTGCGGAGATTGAGGCCCAGTAAGCATGAAACGCTTGCAATTGACAACTGCTTTGGCATTGTGCATCTTCGGATGCACGATGCTCGTGGCAGGGTTTGTGACACCACCTGTGGGCGAGATACACCACTCGCTATTGATAGCGTTTGGAGAGATACTGACATTCTCGGGCTCGCTGATAGGCATTGACTATAAGTATCGCTATCGCGAGTGATGTCGCCGTCGGCGAGGCTTCGGCACCTCTGGTGCAGTGAAGTCGGCTATGCCGAGGTAAAGCACGCTGCGCATGGGTGATGGCTGCTACGCAGCGGTAACCTGCGCAATGCGCACACCACCCGCCAAAGGCGCACAACCTCGCGAAGCGACATAACCTGTGCAAAGCGCACATAACTTAAAACAATAAAATTATGTATATACGATTGATACGAAATGAGGCAAAAGGGAATGCGATTACTGGACGGCTGGTGATTGATGGCAGGTGGTTTTGCAACACGCTTGAGCGGAAGGGCGTGGAGATTCCTGCACTATGTTACCATGTAGCAGTGACAATGTCGCCACGATTCAAACGATTACTTCCTATTGTGCAAAATGTACCACAACGAAGTGGGATACGCATACACAGAGGTAGTAAACCAGAACATTCAAGCGGGTGCGTGCTGGTGCCTGATCGAGTGACAGAAGATAAATTGACACAAATCATATTAAAAGCACAAAATGAACATGAAGAGATTATTTTGGAAGTCAGCGACTTTCGTGCGGGTACTGAGTATGGGTATAATCATCCTTGTGAGCGCGAGTTGCAGCAGTACGAAATCGATGCCCGTCGTGCAGAGCAACGATACTACAAGCTTCATCCTGAGGAGTGCAAGGGTTGATACTGTCTATCTGAG
>JAZOOG010000002.1:0-145577 GCA_045654945.1 Paludibacteraceae bacterium | reverse complement strand
GAATTGAACTGGACGGATCATAGTTTTACTCCTTTCTTATTATTCATGACGTGGATCAATAAATTTAACTGCGCCTTGCTCCTCGGTAGTACGGCCATAAGTACCGGTAACCTTCTTCAAAGCCTCCTCTGCTGGAACACCCTTCTTGATAGCATCCATGAATTTGCCCATGTGAACGAACTCATAGCCGCAAGTCTCGTTGTCAGCATCCAAGTATTGCTTGGTGATGTAACCCTCGGTCAATTGGAGGTAACGTGAACCTTTAGCCTTGGTAGCGAACAATGTACCAGTTTGGCTAACGAGACCCTTACCCAAGTCCTCAAGACCAGCGCCGATTGGCAGACCGCCCTCAGAGAAAGCAGATTGGGTACGACCGTAAACGATTTGGAGGAAGAGCTCGCGCATAGCGGTGTTGATAGCATCGCACACGAGGTCGGTGTTGAGTGCCTCAAGGATAGTCTTACCTACGAGGATCTCGCTTGCCATAGCAGCAGAGTGAGTCATACCTGAGCAACCGATAGTCTCGATGAGAGCCTCCTCGATGATACCGTTCTTAACATTCAAACTGAGTTTGCATGCACCTTGTTGTGGAGCACACCAACCGATACCGTGAGTCATACCAGAGATGTCAGCGATCTCTTTAGCTTTCACCCACTTACCCTCTTCTGGGATTGGAGCTGGACCGTGGTTAGGTCCTTTAGCTACTTGGCACATTTCCTGTACCTCTTTGCTGTAAATCATGTTTAGTTAATAATTAATAGTTAATAATTAATATTTTGGACGCTTCGCTATTGGACGCCCTCTCGGGCTATTGGATATCGGGTATCGGATATTGGATATCGGATATTGGATATCGGATATCGGATATTGGATATCGGATAACGAAGCACAATATTCCATAATCGGCTGCAAAATTACGAAAAAGTTTGGATATATGCAAATTTTTCCGTACCTTTGCAGCAAAATAATTATGAATTAAGAATTTTGAATTAAAAATTACGAATTTTAAACAATCATGAAAAGCAAATTATTACTTCTATTGCTGATTGTATGTGTCAGCTGTTGCCCCAAGGCAAAACTTGAGAATCAAGCGAGTCAAGTCGTAGTTACTTCGTACCCTTCCTCTATCGGTGAGGCAGGCGTAGCCGTCTATCTACCAGCGGGATATGCATCCTCTAAGGTGGACTATCCTGTACTCTATCTTCTGCATGGTAGTGGCGATGATGAGGCAGGTTGGCTGACCAAAGGTAAAGCCAAAGCCATCCTCGATTCGCTGATTACCAATGAACTCTGCCCACCGATGATTGTGGTGATGCCTAATGGCTATCTGGAGCAGACTGGCCAATATGTTGCCCCAGAGGAGCGCCTGTGGATGGAAAGCACCTTTGAGGAGAACTTTAGCCAACTCATGGCATGGACCGAGGCACACTATCGCACCATCAATGACAAGCAGCATCGCGCCATAGCCGGTCTCTCCATGGGTGGATTCCACACCATGCACACCGCAGCATTGCTCAACCAGTCGTTTGACTATGTGGGTATCTTCTCTGCACTCTATGTGCCACATACCAAGCAGCCACACGCTGAACGAACCATCGAGATGAGCGCATTGGCATTGTCTGATAAGCCTGTTTACAAGCAAACAGAAGCCTTGTTGGCGCAGCAGTTTGCCAATCCTCCACAATTGTACTGGATTGCTTGTGGCGTGGATGACTTCCTCTATGAAGACAATGTGATTTATCGTCAATACTTGGACGAGAAACAATATCCATACGAGTACCACGAGTCCGCAGGCGGACACTCATGGCAGAACTGGATAGACTACCTGACCATCTTCGCGCAAAGACTGTTCTAATTTTGAATTATGAATTAAGAATTAACTAAATGATAATCAAATGAAAAAAACTCTATTAACATCACTATTTGTGATGACCGTAGCGCTATGCAGCGCCGCAGAGCCTTATTTTCGTGCTACATGGGTGAGCACAGTGGCTAACATTGATTTCCCAACCAAGGCGGCAATTGGTGATTATGAACAACAGAAAGCCGACATGGTGGCTATGCTGGATGCGTTCCAAAAGATGAATCTAAATGCCATCGTTTTTCAAGTACGTCCTACTGCGGATGCGTTGTACAAATCTGAGTTGGAGCCATGGAGCGCTTGGCTCACAGGCAAACAGGGCGAGGCTGCAACCTATGACCCGCTGGAGTTTGTATGCGCAGAGGCACACAAACGCGGCATAGATGTACACGTATGGATTAACCCTTATCGTGTGACAGGTGGCGGAAGCAAAATCGAGGATATTGCTCCTAACCACATCTATCACAAACACCCAGAGTGGTTCTTGAAGTATGGTACACAGTGGTATTTTGCTCCTCACTTGCAAGAGACACGCGACTTCTTGTGCAAGGTGGTAGCTGACCTCGTGACACGCTATGACATCCAAGCTATTCACATGGATGACTACTTCTATCCTTATCCTGTATCGGGTCAAGACTTCCCAGATGCTGAGGCATTTGCTGCAGACCCACGCGGTTTTGACAATGTAGGCGACTGGCGTCGTGACAACGTGAACTTGGCCATCGAGCAAGTACACAATACCATCAATAGCATCAAACCAGAGGTACAATTTGGTATCTCTCCTTTCGGTATCTGGCGTAACAAGGTGAACGATCCACGCGGTAGCGAGACCAATGGACTCCAGAACTACGACCAATTGTATGCCGATATTCTCCTGTGGATGGAGAAGGGTTGGATTGACTATGTAGTACCACAACTCTATTGGGAGATAGGTAAGAAGATCGCTGACTACGAGATACTTGCGCACTGGTGGGCACAACATGCTACCGACAAATGCCGCGTGTATATAGGTATGGCACCTTACCACATGGGTAATCCTAAGATGGCTGCTGCTTGGAACGAAGGCAACGAGATCTGCCGTCAGCTGCGCCTCAATCGCACCATACCTGGTATCACAGGTGAGTGCTACTTCCCATCGAATGTGCTGTTGAAGAACCATCACAACTTGGTGGATAGCTTGCAACAAGTGTTCTATCCAACCTACGTGCCAGCTCCACGCAAGTGATTTAGTGTAGAGTGTATAGTGTAAAGGCACGAAGTATGAAAAAGGCGAGAATATTTCTCGCCTTTTTCTATTTCCAGCCTTTTGCCTCTAACCTTTCGCCTCTCGCCTTACTTATACAAGAATCGCTTGATGCTCTTCTTAGGCGTTTTCTCGAAAGGCTCTTCCTTAATCTCAATATCGTGTACGCGCGAGTAAGAAGGTAGTGCGTCGTTGAGTTTCTTGAGGTTCTCCTTCATAATCTTCTTCAGCTCGTCGAGCGAGATACCCTTAGTGGTTTCCTCGTCTGGGAAGACCAGACCAATGAGTTTGCCTTCGCGTTCCACTACCACAGACTCAGCCACGCCGTGTTGGTTGTTGAGTTTGTCCTCAATCTCCTCTGGGTAGATGTTTTGTCCAGAAGCACCGAGGAACATGCTCTTGATACGACCACGGATAAAGATGTTCTGCTTCTTATCCATATAGCCGAGGTCGCCTGTACGCAACCATCCATCCTCTGTGAAAGCAGCGCTTGTAGCCTCGTCATTCTTGTAGTAACCCATCATGACGTTCTCGCCACGTACAAGGATTTCGCCTTCACCCTTTTCGTTAGGATTATCAATCTTTGCTTCCATGTTTGGCACAGGTGCACCACAAGAGCGACGTTTGAAGTATTTAGGAGGCAAACCGCTGACCAGTGGTCCGCACTCGGTCATTCCAAAACCGATAGAGAGTGGGAAATTGACATCCATCAAGCATTTCTCCACCACAGGATTCATGGCAGCACCACCGCAAAGGAAATAGCGAACTTGTCCGCCGAAAGCCTTCATAAGCGATTTCTTGACATATCCACGAAGCAGGTTCATGATACCTGGCGTGTACCAGAAGAACTTCAGCACCGCTTTGCTGAGTAGTGGATCGAGTTTCTTCTTGTGAATCTTCTCAATGACCAATGGCACAGTAGCCACCAAGTATGGTTTCACATCCGCCATGGCTTTGAGCAAGATGCTTGGGGTAGGAGCCTTGGTCAGATAATAGATGGTGGCGCCTGCGCTGAATGGGTAGAGGAAGTCTGCCAACTGTCCAAACATATGCGCGAGAGGCAACATACTCACTACGCGCTGTCCTGGCTCTACAGGCAGGATATGTTTGCCATTCTCCACGTTGTTGCTCAGTGAACAGTGGCTAATCATTACGCCCTTAGGCGAACCTGTGGAACCAGATGTGTAGTTGATAAGTGCCAATGAGTCGAGGTCAATCTCGCCATCTTGTACGAGCGAGAAGAATGTGGTCTCAGTGAGAGTAGATGGCTCGGTCATCACATGCTCCACATGGCCCTTGTATGGTTCTGCGAGATGGATGAAAGAGAAGTCGTCCATAGACATAATGGCTTGCAGCTCAGGAAGTTGTTGGTGCTGCAAATCGCGCCAAACGTATGGGCCGACGATGAGCATCTTGGAGTCAGAGTGCTTGATAAGGCGAGCCAAGTCCTCTGCCTTGAAGTCCTGCAAGAGGGTTACTGCTACTGCCTTGTAGGACATGATGGCCATATAGCTCACTACCCAGTTGGAGCAGTTGCGGCTGGCAATGGCAATCTTGTCGCCAGGTTGAATACCCATAAGGCGGAAGAGCTTATGGAAGCGACGCACTTGTTGTGCTACCTCGCCATGGGTGTATTGTTTCTTCTCTCCGTAATCCACAAAGGCGACATCGCGCCAACGGTTATGGATCACTTGATCCATATAATGTAAAAAATGGTGTTTCATAAATTTAGTTAATAATTAGTAATTAATAATTAATATCCTCCCAGTATTTCCTCTTTGGTTACATCCTCTCCGATTAATTCTGTTGGGCGATATGGCACCTCTGTAGGTGTATTAGCAGGGTCGAAAGTGAAGTATGTACATGTACATTCAGCCAGCAATTCGCCCGTAGCACTACGTATCTCACCTTCTACAATAGCAATATTGCGTTTTTGTTCGCGCAGGCGCGCACGTAATTCAATATATGCTTGTTCTATTGCCACAGGCTTGCGGAATCGCGTTTCCATTTTGGCGGTTACGCCCGAAGCCCGTAGTTGGTGAGACACCACCCAACCACATATTTCATCCAACAACACTGTCTGTACTCCACCATGCAAGGTATTTTTCCACGACTGATACAACTCTTGTGGCCGCCATAGGCATACCACATCCTTCCCGTCCTCATAGAAACGCATCTTCAGTCCGATAGGATTGTCTGGACAACAACCAAAACAGTTGTATCCTTCCATTCCTAACCATGGATTTTTAATCTGTTGCATTTATCTGCTTCAATAGTTGTTGAAAATTCACATTATTTGGTTCTTCCGCCAGTAATTCCTCACATAGCGCTTTCGCCTCTTTTCCTCTTCGCAGTTTGTGTAGGCATTGTATGTAGGTCATCTGCACAGCACGCCTATTCCAGCGTTCGTACTCAGCACCTGCTACGCCGTACAAACTATCTGCCTTTTGATAGTATGCCAACGCTGTCTTCTTGCTCCCAAAAGGGCTGTAGAACTCTACATTCCCCTGCATGGATAGCACAAAGGGGTCATTGGCATTTAACTCCATCGCATGTTGGATATTGCTATAGATTTTTTTGGCATATTTCATCAATTGACCATTGTTCAGTGCCAACTGATAGGTATATACACTGGCCAGATACGCACAATATCGCTCCTCTGGCAGTTCGCTTTTCATTGCTTCGAGGTGTGATGATAGGCGTTGTGTCAATCTATTGGCTTTCTCCGTGTCGATTCCCAAAATATAAGCAGAAAAACCATATTCATAATTCAGCAGTTGTTTCCTCTGCTCTGTGTTTAACTCATCCCAGTCTGCCGAATCGATGTACTGTTCCCACACGCTCATGTCGCGTGTGATGTATGCTTCGTACAATTGATGGTTCGAGTACTGTGCGTGGCACATACTCGAGACCATCAATAATATCATTAGCAATCGGATCACTTGCCCTCTTGCTCAAGCATCAAAGTACGAGTAGGTTGGTCGCAAACCTCGCTTGGTCCGTAGTATTGGATAGGACCTGGGTAGATATAGCTGAGTTGTGGGTCAGCCCAATCAGCGCGGTGTGCAGCCAGATACTTGAATGGTTCGCCGTTGAGGTCCACCAATGCCTTTTGGATAACAGGTTTCATCTTGCCGTGGCGACGCTCCATGTTCATCATCATGGTTACAGGTACACCACCAGCCACCCATTCGCATGCAGGCTTGGTGAGGTTCTTCACGAGTGCCATATAGCCAGTCTTACCAGCTGCGATGAGGTGAGCAGCGGTATTACCGAGGCTGTAGCAGTAGTCAGCGTCGAAGTTGCTTGGCATAGCGCAACGGCCTTCGTAACCAAAGAAGTGGTTGAGGGCAGAGAATTTGCCTTTGTATGTGCCAGCAGCTTTGAGTTGAGCCAGACGCTTTTGTACCATCTCGATGAGAAGTTTCTCGGTCTCGATTTGGCTAACCATCACATTGCCGTGAGGATCGCGGTCGAGGGTGAGCTGCTTAGCAATACCCTTAGGCAAGCTGCGATAGAGTTCGCACGAAGCAGGAGTGAGCATGGACTTAACGTACTCGCGCTTAGCGTCGTCGCCCTCCAATGCAGCAAACTCTTCGTTCTCAGCCAACATGTCGTTGAGCTCTTGGATGAGTACGCGCATAGCAGGGATAAACTCGATGAGACCCTCTGGGATGAGGATGGTACCAAAGTTCAAACCAGCGTTTGCACGAGCCACGATCACCTCTACGATTTGCTCTACCACCTCGTTGAGGGTCATGTTCTTAGCCTCTACTTCCTCGGAGATGAGGCACACGTTTGGTTGTGCTTGGAGTGCGCACTCCAGGGCGATATGGCTGGCAGAACGACCCATGAGGCGGATGAAGTGCCAGTATTTCTTAGCCGAGTTAGCATCGCGTTGGATATTACCAATGAGTTCAGCAAAGGTCTTGCAAGCGGTGTCGAAACCAAAAGAGGTCTCAATCATCTCGTTCTTGAGGTCGCCGTCGATGGTCTTTGGGCAACCAATAACTTGGATACCGCAGTTCTTTTGCAGGTAGTACTCAGCCAGTACGCAGGCGTTGGTGTTAGAGTCGTCGCCACCGATGATGACGATAGCCTTGATACCCAACTCGTTGCACACTTTGATACCATTGTCAAATTGCTCGGTCTCCTCCAGTTTAGTACGACCAGAACCGATGATATCAAAACCACCTGTGTTGCGGAACTCGTCAATCACATCAGCAGTCAGTTCAGCATATTTGCCATCTACCAAACCGCTTGGGCCACCCAAGAAACCATACAGTTTGTTGGCTGGGTTCACGCGTTTAAGTGCGTCAAACAAACCGCAGATCACATTGTGACCGCCAGGTGCTTGACCACCAGAAAGGATTACACCTACATTGAATGGTGCAACTTCTGCTGCCTCAGCAGCAGGTTCAAACTCAATTACAGGCATGCCGTAGGTGTTAGGGAAGAGTTTTTGAATCTCCTCTTGGTCAGCCACGGACTGTGTTTTTGCGCCTTCTTTCAGGCTTACATTGCCTTGCAGAGCTACTGGCATCTTAGGTTGATACGCAGCGCGTGCAATTTGCAATGGGCTTTTTGTCATTGTCATAATTGTAATATGTTTTAAAAAGTTTTAATTGTTTTAAAAGTTTTAAGGGCGGCGTTGCATGTATCCATGCATCTATTTTGGCGGCAAAGGTACGAAAAAAATATGGAATATGCAAATCTTTAGTACGATTCCGCGTCGTTGGGGAAGGTGGACTGCTTAACGGCATCGATATATTCGCCTACAGCACCTTTCACAGCCTCGCCCAATTGGGCAAAATGGCGCAAGAACTTAGGCTTGAATCCCATGTTCAGGCCCAACATATCATGCAGCACCAGCACTTGTCCGTCCGTCACGTTGCCTGCGCCAATGCCGATGGTAGGGCAGCTGACGGCTTCTGTGACGCATTTAGCGAGTGCTGCGGGTATCTTCTCCAACACGATAGCAAAGCAGCCTGTCTCGTCCAGCAGTTTGGCATCGCGAATCAGTTTCTCGGCTTCAGCCTCCTCTTTGGCGCGCAGACCATAGCCGCCTAACTGGTTCACACTCTGAGGGGTAAGGCCCAGGTGCCCCATGACGGGCACGCCTGCCTGCACCATATGGCGGATAGCAGGCAGTATCTCTTCGCCGCCTTCCAGTTTCACCGCATCGGCACCCGACTCCTTCATCATCTTGATGGCATTGCGCACAGCATCTTCTTCGCTGACTTGGTAACTGCCGAAGGGCATATCCAATACTACCAAACAATGTTTAGCCGCGCGAACCACCCCACGAGCCAGGAAAATCATCTCGTCCACGGTGATAGGCAGCGTATAGGCGTTGCCACAAACGATATTGGAGGCACTATCGCCCACAAGGATCATATCAATACCTGCCTCATCCAATAGGGTAGTGAGGGTGAAGTCGTAACTGGTGAGCATGGCTATCTTCTCGCCTTGTTGCTTCATCTGGCGCAGACGAGTGGTCGTCATGCGCGTCGTGCGTGTGTGTACAGACATATGTGTAATTTACGGATTGGACAATATACTATTTACTATTTTTTTGCGTTGGGATAGACGAACTATCATTCAACCTGCAAAGTTACTATTTTTTGAGCAGATATGCAAAAAAATCGCATTTTTGCCTACTTTAAGTCGCAAAAATGCTCAAAAATATAAAAAAATCACATAAAAATGCATTTTTTTTGAAAAATATTTGGTCATGTCAAAAAAAAGCAGTACCTTTGCACTCGCTTTCGAAAAGGAAGTAAGACATAGCAAAATGGTGCGGTAGTTCAGTTGGTTAGAATACATGCCTGTCACGCATGGGGTCGCGAGTTCGAGTCTCGTCCGCACCGCAAGAAGGAGATGCAAAGTGCATCTCTTTTTTGTGCTATTAGGACAGCGAGAACTCGCGAATACGCACAACGCAGGTCGCGAGTTCGAGTCTCGTCCGCACCGCAAAGAAGCAATCCGAAAGGGTTGCTTCTTTCTTTGGCAATATAGTGTCTGGATTCTGGAATCTGGTATCTGGAAGCTCAATAAGAAAATCGCCATTGACAGCAAATGCGTCAATGGCGATTTTCTTAGTTTATAGCCGATAGCCTTATACCATCGCCTCTACATTCCACATAAAGGCGCGGACACCCACTTCCTCGTTGCGTTTGTCGAGTTTCTTGACCGCTTCGAGCAGCACAGGTGCTTTCTCGTCGGACACGACAGTGATGACGCAGGAGTTCATCTCTGGCCAAGCGTGGGTACCACGGCGTGGTTCGCCATTCTTGCTACCACGACCCTGCACCTCCTCAAAGAAAGTAAAGCCACGTATTTCTAACATATCAAGCATATACTCCACACGTTCGGTGTTGGCTTGATTGAATATGATCATTATAGATTTCATAAAAAACTTAGTTTTTGACCGCTTCGCTGTTAGAAGTTAGATCGTTTCACTGTTAGACCGCTTCGCTGTTAGATATTATACTCAGGGAATCTCTCAGCCCGTAGGGCGGTCTAACAATGCAATGGTCTCTCTTCTCTCAGCCACAAAGTGGCGGTCTTAGTTATTATTTCTCTTCTTTCACTTCAATGTCCATGAAGATGAATTGTTCGCGGACTTTCTTGAGTTTGTCGCGCTCGCCTTTCTTAGACATAGCACCATAGATCACAGGCACGATATACAGGGTCAAGAAGGTTGCCACCGTCAAACCGCCGATAACGACGATACCCAATGGACGCCACATCTCGGCACCTTCACCTTGGCTCACTGCCATTGGCACCATACCGAGGATAGTGGTAAAGGCAGTCATCAACACAGGACGCATACGGCTCTGACCTGATATCTGGATAGCCTCATTCAGTTCGTGTCCGCGCTCGCGCATGAGGTTGATATAGTCCACCAGCACGATACCGTTCTTCACTACGATACCCACCAGCAGCACAATACCCAATGCGCCAATCATATCCAGCGAAACGCCCGTCATCCACAAAGCCAAGATCACACCCGAGAGCGCAAATGGCACGGTGAACATGATGATGGCTGGTTTGCTGAAGGATTCAAACTGACTCGCCATCACGATATACACCAATATCAGAATCAGTGCACCCAACATTCCTAATTTGCCGAATGATTCTTGTTGGTCCTCATATGCACCAGCCAGACGGATGCTATATCCCGCAGGTTTGTCTATTTGAGGAAGTACCTGTGTTTCGATGGCTTGTGCCAACTCGCCGAGCGAAGTCTCGTATGGGGTCACCTTGACGGTCACGATACGTTGGCGTGACTTACGCACAATTTTTGGTGGTGCCCAATACTCGTCCACCGAGCAGATCTCTGAGAGTTTGATGGTTTGTCCCATTGGGGTAGGGATAGAGAAGTCAAGCACATCGGAGATAGAGTTACGGTTCTCCTCTTTGAGACGCACCAAGATATCGTACTCATCGCCGTCCTCCTTGAGGAAACCAACAGCCATACCATTCACACGGTTGCGCAAGTAAGACGAAATAGTAGCAGAGGTCAATCCGTGGCGAGAAGCCTTCTCTTTGTCCACGATGATTTTGATCTCAGGGCGGTCGTCGTCGCGATCGGAATACACATCGCGTGCGCCTGGCAACTCCTTGGTGAGCGCAATGATCTGTTGCGCCATTTGGTTAGTGATATCAAAGTCGTAGCCATAGATCTCCACATCCACGGTGTTACCACCGCCAGGACCGCCACTGCTGACAGCAGCTTGATACTCAATAATCTCTGGATATTGTGCCAGCTCCTGACGCAGTACTTCGGCAATCTCCCAGATGGTGCGCTCGCGCTCCCACTTCTTGTTGAGACGAATAGTCATGGAGATGGTATTGTTCATAGTGGTAGAGAAGATGGCACCCGTACCATCATCGTCGTTCGAACCAGCTGAGGTAGAGATCATCTCTATCTCAGGCACGAGCATAGTGAAGCGCTCTTCTAACTGGCGTGCGGTCTTGACGGTCTCTTCGATGCGTGTACCGCGTTGCAATTCTACTGTCACGCTCAGGCGCGCATTATCTTGTTGTGCCATGAAGTCGGTACCTACCTTGCCCATGATGAATGGCAATAATGAGGCAGCAAAGAAGACAAACAGCACGATGATGGTCAGTGTCTTATGGCGCAAGCACCAGCCGAGTGACTTGGCGTAGGCAGCATCTACCTTATCCAAGAATGCCACCACGGTGCGGTCATACCAGGTCTTTTTGGCACTATCATCAATCAGTTTGCCATTCTCCACATGGAACTTGCGTGCTTGCAAGAGTTTGGAGCAGAGCATAGGAGTCAGGGTGATAGCAATCACAGTTGAGGTACAGCACACCACGGTCACGATCCAACCCAGCGACTCGAACATGATACCCGCCATACCGTCCATCATAGTCAATGGCACGAATACAGCCACGAGTACCAACGTTGTCGCGATAACGCTGACCCATACCTCGTTGGTGGCATAGATACTGGCCTCGCGAGGGTTCTCGCCACGCTCGATGTGGCGGGTGATATTCTCCAATACCACAATAGCATCGTCCACCACCATACCGATGGCGATACTGAGCGAACAGAGCGAGATAATGTTGATACTGGAGTCTGCCATCTTCAGGTAGATGAAGGCCACAATGAGTGAGATAGGAATAGTGAGCGAGATGATAATCGTCGCACGCCATTTACCCAAGAAGAACAACACCACCAACACCACGAACAACAACGCGTACATCACAGACTCCTCGAGCGAGTTGATGGAGTTGCGGATATTGTCGGCCGAGTTGTAGATCTCTTGGATCTTCACGTCGGTAGGCAATTGTTTTTGGATCTTGGCCAACTCTTCTTGCACGTCCTCGCAGACTTGCACGGTGTTGGAGCCTGATTGCTTAGCCACAATCAGACGTGCCGCTTCGCGGCCGTTGGTCTTCTCGTCGAGCGAGAGGTCCTTGATGGTATCGCGCACGGTAGCGATGTCACGCACAAAGACTTGTTGTCCTTGTGGGGTGATGGTCACCATCAGGTCATTGATCTCGCTACTCTCGATGAACTCAGAACGTACCTGCATTTGGTATTGCTCCTTCTCCATCTTCACCGTACCCGAAGACAGGTTGAGGTTGTTGGCAGAAATGACTTGACCCACTTGCTCCAGGGATATGCCGTATGCGTCCAACTTCTGTTGGTCGATATCCACATATATATAACGGCTTGGCGCACCCGATACGGACAGGTTACCGATACCGTTGATCTTGTTGAGTTGCGGAATCACCTCATCGTTGAGGATCTTGTCGAGCGCAGGATACGACTCGTCTGCCGTGATAGCATATTGGCAGATAGGCATGGTGCTGGATGAGAACTTGAACACCATTGGCGACGAACAACCGTCTGGCAACTGGTTCTTGGCCATGTCGCAGAACGACCGCACGTCGTTGACGGCTTCTGTAATGTCGCATCCCCATTCCAATTCGAGTATGACGAGACTGACGTTATCCTTGCTGGTGGAGTTGATATACTTCAGGTTGTCCACCGAAGTGAGGCTGTTCTCCATGATCTTGGAGACATTGGTTTCTATCTCCGAGGCGGAGGCACCGGGGTAGGTGGTCATGACCATCACATATGGAGGGTCCATCTCGGGAAACTGATCCACAGGCAGTTGCACAAAGCAGAACAGACCTATGATCATCACCGCAACGAACACCAATAGGGTCGTTACGGGGTTTTTAATCGCGGTTTTATAAATTGCCATAGTTATTTACGATTTGACGATTTACTATTTACCATTTATTTCACTTCAATCTTCACGCCGTCCACGAGTTTGCTTTGACCTTTGTAGATATATTCTACGCCCGCGTGAATCTCTGGAGCGATGATCTCAATCTTCTCGTCGAAGCGTTGTCCGAGTTTCACGCTCACGCGTTTCGCGTAGCCATTCTCGTTGATGAATACGAAGCGCTCGTTCGAACCGATGAGTTTCTCCACGGATTGATAAGGCACCACGATGGTGTTCTCTTTGCCCAATCCGAGTGTGGTAGTCACGTACATACCTGGGCGCAGTTTCTCGCTGGCGTTAGGAATCACCACCTTGCATTGGAAGGTATGGCTCGCTGCATCGATGGTAGGATATACCACCTCGATGGTGGCGTCGAAGTTCTCCTCTGGATAAATATCGCTCTTTACGCTGAGTTTCATACCCTCTTTGATGAGAGGATAGTAGGTCTCAGGCACAGCGATGAGGGCTTTGAGTTTCTTCACTTGGGTAAGCACAACGATGGGCTGACCGCCATACAATTCGCCATCCTCGTAGGTCTTAGCAGCGATAACGCCCTCAAAAGGAGCTTTGACATAGGTGTTGGTCTCTAAGAATGAGAGGTTCTGCTTCAGTTGGTCATAGCCCACTTTGGTTTGGTCGTAGGTCTGTTGGCTCACGCTACCAGTAGCGAGCAGAGCCTCCAAACGCCCCATCTCTACCTCCAGGTTAGCCAATTGGATCTTGCTGGTGAGGTATTGGTTTTGGTCCATGCGAACGAGCATGTCGCCTTCTTTGACCGCATCGCCTACTTCCACGTAGATATGCTCTATCTTGCCTTGGAGCGAAGGGGCTACATTTTGTGTCAGATAGCCCTGTAGGTTGGTTGATACAGTCAGTACACGCTCAATCTCGTGATTCTCGAGGACCATGGTGCTTACCACTTCCACGCGCTCAGCCTCTTGAGTGGCTTGAGCCTCTTTCTTGCCGCAGCCAATCAAACAAACAGCTGCCGCCATCAATAATACAATCTTTTTCATTTATCGTTTTAGTTTTGAAATTATCATAAAGTCGTTAAGGTCCTTAAAGTCCTTAAGGTCGTTATCTTACAGGTTCAAGAACTTCTCCAGTTCCACTTGTGCGTTCACCAGTGTCAGTACGGCTTGTACGTAGCTGCTTTGCGCGGTGATGAGGTCGTTGCTGGCGTTCACGAGGTCGAGGTTGCTGGCAGCACCTTGGTTGAACTTGTTGGTGGTGTTGTCAAACACGCGTTGTGTGACTGCCATATTGTCTTTTTCGTTCATGTAGGTCTCGTAGCCGTTTTGCAGGTTGTAGCGCAACTGATCGTTTTGGATGCTGAGGTTGTTGGCTGTTTCGGCAAAGGTGTTGCGTGCTTCTTCCAGCGCAATCTTCTTCTCCACCACGCCTGCGGCGCGTTTGCCAGATGACCAGAGCGGCATGCTGACTTGTATGCTCAGCGCGTTAGGAGGGGTCATGTTGAAGCCCTCTTTCTTGCCGAAATAGTCTTTTTGGCTATACTGATAGCCCACGCCGACGGTGGGACCATATGCCCAACCTGCCATATGTACGTTTTTCTGAGCGAGATCCACGTTCTTCTCCAGCAGTTGGTAGTTGAGGTTGTTCTCCAGAACGAACTCATTGCCCAAGAGTTGCAGTACGCTCTCCGCAGAGAGGAAGTCCTCGAGGGTAGTGGTGAGTTGCAGCTCAGTCTCGGCAGGTACATCCAGCAACACTTTGAGCGCATTGAGTGCCAGTTGTGTGCTACGCAGGTTAGCGTTGATGTTGTTGCGCAAGGTGTTCGCGCGCACTTTGATGAGGTCAGCGGTGGTTTGCTCGGCTGCACCCACATCTACGCTGCGTTGGGTCATGGCTGCCATCTGCTCGATATTGGCGAGCGAACTCTCCAAGAGGGTAACTACGTTTTGCAGCACGAGTACGCTGGCGTAGCTGGTCTTGATGTTAGCGCGCAGGTTGTCCTCGGACTGCTCAAGATTGAGTTTCTGCATGTCGATAGCCACATTGTTGAGCAATGCGCCTACGATAGCTTGACCATTGATGCCTACGGCTGCGGTGATACCGAGTGTACCATTGTCAGGCATCTCGATAGGCATGCCACCAAAGTTCATCTTGTAGCCCATCATGGACTGGAATGCCCACGACATGTCTACCGATGGCAACATGCTGGCGATGGTTTGCCAACGTTGGGCGTAGG
Organism: Paludibacteraceae bacterium; assembly: GCA_045654945.1. Classification (GTDB taxonomy): domain Bacteria; phylum Bacteroidota; class Bacteroidia; order Bacteroidales; family Paludibacteraceae; genus Colicola. Next base: position 130,491 of record JAZOOG010000002.1, on the reverse strand, counting down.
CTTTTTGTACGGCGAGGGAGGCATTACGCAAACTGCGGTTGGTCTCTACTGCATAGTCTTGTGCCTCTGTGAGGCTTAGGTTTAGTGTGGCGGGTACGTCCCGTTGGGCTACTCGCTTGGTGGCTGCCATCACATGGTCTTCCGCCACCATGTTCGCTGTGAGCGCGAACAGAAACAGACTGAATACAATTTTTTTCATTTATTTTTTGATGTTTAATTAAATTCTCTTTTCTCTCCATGCCGCTCGAGGGAGTTGATTCGAGCGGAAGTTGTTTATGTTGTTTTCTATTATTTTTTGATAGCTTTTTCCAGTGTCAGTAGTCCTTCAGGTGTGAAGATACCGCGCAGGAAAATGTCCATGGATGTCTTGCCAATGTGGCGTGCTTCTTGTGTATGCAGTTTGTTATTGTCTATATATTCTGCTACTATCTGGTGTGTGTTCACCATCAGCATGGCAGCCACTTCTACATCTATCTCTTGTCGGAAAATGCCTTCCGCCTGTCCTTTCTGCAAAAAACGTACCAATTCTTGTTGCATCACGTGGTTGATACGTTGGATGTGCTGCTGAAATTGGTTGGGGTAGTACTTTTTGAGGTCATAGAGCACGGGAGGTGTCTGATGACTACTTTTCTCTGTTTGCTTGGCTATCTTTGCCCAATCGGCAAGCAGTTGTACCACGCTTTTGTTGGCAACGAGGTGTTGCACGTCTCTGAGCATTTTCTCTTCGTGTGCGTGCAGCATGGCATCCACGAGGTCATCTTTAGAGGGGAAATAGACATAGAAGGTCTTTTTGGATATGCCCAATTCTTTGCACAGATCCTCAATGCTGACAGAGCGTATGCCCACTTGTTGCATACGCGGTGTTGCCACCTGGAGTATATTTTCTTTCATGTCTATCATTGTCTGTTGTTGATTGTCTCTTGATCTTACCCGTTACCACTCCGTTATCAGTCGGTTACTGTCCCGTAGTTTGCTGCAAGGGTGGCAACGAGGTGCTGCATGTCCTCCGCGGGGGATGCACCATGCCATACTACAAAAAGCGTGCAAAGGTACTGTTTTTTTTGTGAATGACCAAATATTTTAGGAAACTTTAACACTTTTGTAGTTTCCGAGTGGCAATTCTAAACCCAAATTAAATATAGTTTTATCGGGTGGATAAGCGGTGGATAAGCGGTGGATAGCCTATTTTTGGGTTTCAAGAGTGTGGCTGACAGTGAGACACTGAGACACTGAGACACTGAGACAGTGCATTGCTAAAACTATATACATATTATACACACGTGTATATACTTTATTAATTTTACTGTCTCACTGTCTCACTGTCTCATTTTTCTTATCCGAGCCTCTCGCCTTTCGCCTCTCGCCTTTCGCCTTTAACCTCTCGCCTTTAACCTCTCGCCTTTCGCCTCTCGCCTTTAACCTCTCGCCTTATCGCCTTTCGCCTTTCGCCTCATCGCCTTTAACCTTTCGCCTCTCGCCTCTAAACAGTAGGTGAAGCCGTCCACTAAACTGGCAGCTTATGCTGCCCACCTCATCGCCTCTAAATCTTACATCAATATCTTTTAGACTGAAATTTGCTCAAATGGACAAAATTAATGCGATTTCAGCAGTTTTCGTGTTCTAAATTTGCTCAAATCGACTGAATTGACTTGATTTCAGCAGTTTTTGTGCGAATTATTTGCTCAAATCAAAAAAAAACACTACTTTTGCGGTCGTAATTATAAATTTCTTATGAATCTATGCAAGAACAATTAGTAGGGCGTGTTGTTGAACAGCAATTATTGGAGTCGTATTTGCAATCTGGTAGATCAGAGTTTATTGCAGTATATGGCCGTCGTAGAGTAGGAAAGACCTTTCTTATTCGTCAAGTAATAGGTGATAAGGCGAGTTTTACCATCTCGGGCATGGAGAATGTTACCACCAATGATCAGTTGTTGAATTTTAAGATAGCGCTTAATCGTTATGGAGCAATTGATCAAGAGTGTACTAATTGGATAGAAGCATTTGACCTACTCATTACCTATTTGGAATCTCTGCCTAATGGCAATAAGATAGTGTTTATTGATGAGATGCCGTGGATGGATACACCATCTTCGCGGTTTGTTAGTTCATTGGAGCACTTTTGGAATGATTGGGCTTCTGCACGCAATGATATCAAGTTGATAGTGTGTGGTAGTGCAACTTCCTGGATGATGGATAATTTGATTAATAATCATGGAGGCTTGCATAATAGAGTAACGCATCAATTGTTATTAGAGCCATTTACATTGGGTGAATGTCGTGAGTATTTTACGCGATATGGTTTTGGGTATAGTGAGCGTGAAATAGTGGATTGTTACATGGTGCTGGGTGGTATTCCTTATTATTTTTCGTTGATGAACTCGGCTGATAGTGTAGCACAAAACATAGACCGTTTGTTTTTTTCTCCTATGGGAGAGTTGCGTTATGAGATGACGAATCTTTTTCGCTCTTTGTTTCGTCATTCAGAATCTTATGTATCAATAGTAGAGGCGTTGTCTAAAAAGTCAAAAGGGTTAACTCGTTCTGAGTTGTTGGAGGTAACCAAGTTGAATAATAATGCGCGTTTTACCAAAATGTTGGATGAATTGGAGTATTGTCGATTTATTCGTAAGTATCAAGATTATGGTAATAGGTCTCGTCAAACGACCTATCAATTGATAGACTCGTTTGTACATTTTTACTATAGTATTATAGCTAAGAATCCTTATCAGGATGAGCATTTCTGGTCGCACTCTATATTAAGTCCTGCTTATCATGCTTGGAGTGGGTTGGCATTCGAGATTCTATGTCTGAATCATATACGCCAAATTAAATCGGCGTTGGGTATTAGTGGTATTCAGTCGCAGGTATATAGTTGGCGTACCCCTAAGGATATGGTTACTGTTAATAACAAGGGGGCGCAGATAGACTTGTTGATAGATAGAGCAGATAATTGTATCAATGTGTGTGAGATAAAGTTTGCTATGGATAAGTATATTATCAGTAAAGCATATGAAGAAACATTGCGTAATAAATTGTATCGATTCAGTCAGAATATAGGCAAACGAAAGACTTTGCGTTTAACAATGATTACCACATATGGAGTCTTACAAAATCAACATAGTCACATACTGCAAAATGAGATAACCATGGAGCAACTCTTTGGATGATAGTGTAGGGTGTAGAGTGTAAGGTGTAGGGTGTAGAGTGTAGGGTGTAGATGTAGAGTGTAGGGTGTAAGGTGTAGAGTGTAGGGTGTAGAGGCGGGGAGTATAAAAAATGAGTTGGACAATCTCCAACTCATTTTTTTATCCGAGGCTTTAGCCTTTCGCCTCTCGCCTCTCGCCTCTCGCCTTTAACCTCTAACCTTAAAGCCTCTGTCCTTTAGCATCAAAGATGCCGTCGGCGGTGCGGATGAAGAGTTTGCCGTCGATGAGGAACTTCTCCACACCTTTTGCCTTATCGCCTTTCGCCTCTTCGCCTACGTTCTCCACAGATGTGGCAGTGCGGTCTGGATCCACCACGAGGTAGAAGCGATTTTCGATAGTGCCTGCATCGAGGGTCACGGTATATTCGTTCATCAGCATATTGGTATGTGTACCAGTCGCATTATCCACCAAAGTGACAGCGATACCGTCTGTGCCGTCAGGCATACGGAAGGTATATTCGCCTGCAGCATCCAGGCGCACACCTACTGGCACGGTTGCCTTCTCCATTGGGATAGCGTTACCTGCCACTTGGATGGCATGGCTGCCTGTGAGCGTGTAGATATTCATACCGCTATTGAAAATCTTAGTCATATCGATATTCATATCAAACTCGGCAGTAGCATCTGCTTCTTTGAGTTGTACGAATGTTTGGTCGATTTTTTCACCCTTTGCCAATTCCAAGCGCAGGTCGTATTGCGATGGCATGCTGCCTATGCGACGCGCAGCTAATTGAGCAGGCTCAGTCTCAGTTTGCCAGTTGATAGTTCCTGCGAATTGTACCATATATGCGTACATGGTTTGGAATGTCTCAGTGTTGCTGGTAGCACTATATGTGTTGTCAGCAGGTAAATACTTGTAATAGAAACTTACGCAGTCTGCATTTAGCTCATCATTTAATTCTTTGTGAGAAGACTCGCCAATTATTACATCCTTGATATCAGCGAAGCCTGGTACACCGATGAGGTTCCAGTTGGAGTCATAAATATTGCGGTTATCTCGCTCAATGGTACAAGTATGTTCAGGAACATCTAATGCTGTAGGCTCTCCTGAGATTACTGTTGGCAGCGAAACGGATGGGAAGAACAGACTGACCTCACTGGTGTTAGCGAAGACAGGGGATTCAAACTTCATTTTATTAATATTGAGGTAGAGTACGTATCCTTGTCCTGCTTTGAGGATGTAGTTCTTGTTGGTGATATATTTCCAGAATGTTTCTGTTTCTGCCCAATATCCTTCTTTGGCGCGTGATTCACCATCGTAATACTCCATGATCCAATAGTCGCCATACTCGCCAAAGCCAGATACGTCGCTGAGTTTTACATCGAATGGGAAGGAAATCCAGTAGAACTTACGTTCGTTCTCTGATTTCTCTTCTGCTTGAGATAGTGCAGCAACTGTTTGACTATTTTTGTTATTGAGGAAGTACTTATCGAAAGTCATCACAGCATATGCTTTTTTAATGCCCGTAAGTTGTGCACCTGCTTTGAAGTTCAATTGCTGCGCTTGTTCTTGATTGTGGCGGATAATCATCATATTCACTTGTAATTCCTGACTGTCTGCTTCTCCTTCAGGTAGCCAAGCAATGATGAGTTGGTTGATTTTGAAGTCGTAGATAAGGCGAATCTTGTAATAATTGGTGTTATCATCAGTAGTAACAATCAATTGTAGTTCATCGTTATCTAAGCTGCCACCCTTGAAGTATTGTACTTCGCCATTGTACAATGCCGTTAGGTCGATTTCGGTCTCTTTGTTTGCTTTGACATCCATCTGATAAATCCAGTTACCCATATCGTCAAATACTACTTCATCATCTGTGAGATTGTAGCGGTCTTGTCCTTCGGCTGTCTTTCCAGTGAATCGATTGCCGTTGATATCAAGGAGAGAAGAATTACCTTTGAGGACGAGGAAACGGTCTTTCTTGTGACCTGAGCCAGCCATATATGCACGGCGTATCTTGTTGGTTTTGCTATCCCAACCCCAACGCACGTTGGCATCTTTCAATTTGCCATTTGCATCAGTAGGTAGGTCGCCCCCCTCATGAGTTACAATTTTTGGATGTCCTGGATCAACATCCTTTAACAAGGTGTCAGAGATACAGTAGCTATAGTCATTAGCGACAGTATATTTCACATTTTTCAATCCTTTTTCCTGAGATACCCACTCGCAGAAGTAGTGGTCGAAATCTTCGTGCTCGTCTGCATAACTATTATAGGTCATTTTGTTGCCTTCTTGGCGGAAAGATTTCCAACCGCCAGCAGCCGCATCTGTTCGGATGTAGTAGTCACCCGTGTAGAGATGTGTTTCTGATGTCTCTACAGAACGTGCGTGTGTACCGTTGATATTGGTTTGCTTGAGGATGAAGTTGTAAACGGTAGTTGCAGTTGCTACAGAATTAATATTGCTGTATGTTGCTCTTGTTTCCCATGTGGCTATACCCTCAGAAGTGATGTTTGTACACTCTTGTAATTGGATTTCTGGTGTTTTATCGTGGAAAACAAAGAAACTAACGGTATCTCGCTTTTCTTCTACCTTTGTGCGTTTTTTGATATAATGACCTGGGTGGAACGAACCTGCTTGATTGTCTTTGTATGCCAAACGGTAGTCACCTACAGATAGAGGATAATCCAATGATACCATCACTTTACCGTCACCGAGATATACCGTGAAAATATAGGTACCATTAACGGTAGGTGTGATTTTTGCGTTGTCAGTATTCTCTGTAAACCACCAGTCCGTGCAATTATCTTGGGTCATTGTACCGGTATTGCCATACCAAGTATTTTTCAGGTTCTTGATTTTAAATTCGTAGTTTTGATTAGCGGTTAGTTCTACCTCTGCGGTAAAACTATATCCACCAGCTAAGTCGGATGTCAGTTGTTTGTCACTCCAATTAGATGAGCCACCAGTTTGTCCACTCCAATCATATCCTGAATATTTGTCATTGTACTTCATCCAAATACCTTCGCTATAATACTCAGTATTATTATGCGTTTTTGCGGTTTGCTCTTTCTGCGGAATAAACAATTGCATTTTATCACTTCGGTCAGAGCGATAGATACCACTATGATTATGGAAATAGTCAGCATAGTCGTGCATATCGTGATCACTGAAGGCGATATGATTGAATCCCTCCAAGTTGGTTAGAGCATAGTAGTATATGTCGGTATATCCTATTTGAGTCATTTTACCATACTCAATTCTATTTATCTTTGGTTGTACACCCTTGTCGTCATCTGGATCGTTGTTATCGTCGCCATTATGCCATACATTGTCCGAGAATGTATATATATAGATATTATCCCAATTCAAGTTATCTTTGAAGAATATACACTCAGAATATGGAACCCACTTAGCGTAGAGGGTGATGTCTTGGGTGACAGGTTTGGTAAAATCGTATTCTTTACCTATGGTGCATGCTGCATCGGTGTACCAACCTGCGAAGATATATCCATCTATGTTGTCCACTTGCGGTTTGTCAGCAGTTGTATTTACATCAACAACTTGATCATCAATAGCAGGATGTACTGTACCTGTTGGCAATTGAAGTTCAAAATGCACTACACATTGCGTTTGTTCAAATGTTACATTGATAGTTGTAGGTCCACAAATAGAATGTGAAGTAGAAAGCTCTTCTGGGTCGTTGTTACCTATTTTGATAGTTGCTTCGCTCTTTGCCCAACGTTCAGCAGCGGTGATGGAGTTTATGTTGAAGGCAGTATTTACCACTACATCTTCTATCTTCAATGTAGTAGTTCCTTCACTGGTGCCTTCGTATGTCTGACCATTAATCACAATCGCACCTTTACCTTTGATATTGATTGTCACATCGTAGGTTGGAGCAGTGTAAGTAGTCCATTGACTGTTATCTACGAATCTGCTCCAATCGCCACCGCCTTTATCCCAAGTGTCTTCTTTTACGGTATATAGGTTGGTTCCATTTGTAGGGATAGTTAGGTCTTCTGTTTGGTTCCATTTGGTGTCCCAACTGTTCGTTGCGTCACTTGGATTCATGCGGCAGAAGATAACATTAGGGTAGGTTTTGCTAGTAGGAATCTTACATGTATAATACCCGTCTCGGTCTTTTTCCATACTAACCCATTCTTCTCCATTACCAAAGAAATAAGCAGCAAAACGCGCATCGTCTTTTGTCCAGTTGGAGTTAGGCTTGAGGTGTAGATATGAGAGTGTTTTATCATCTACATCATACAAAGTGTTCCCGTCTATAGGTAGGGTGAGGTTTCCTGTTTGATGGTTGCCCTTGTTGTTCCAGTCATTTTCGGTGTCGGGTTCCATTTGGACAAACATTATATTGCTATATCCCGCTGGAATGTCAGCTTGGTAGTAGTCGCCATTACAACCTACATCTGTCATATCTACCCAACCTACAGGTTTGTCAGCTTGCCAATAGTGAACCGCAAATCGTGCGTTGTCTTTTTTCCAGTCATCATTAGGCTTAAGATAAACGGTAGTAGGGTTTTTGCTTTGTTTTGGATAACCTACTGTTAATTCAATTTCTCCGTTCCCTTTTTCGGTGTAACTAAATGTATAGCAACCATTCACACCACTTGTCTGAATCGCACAGTTTGTCTCAGATTGGAAAGCATAATCATCTGTTAATGTGTATGTGCCGTCTCCTGTAATAACGAGATCTTTTGCTCCATACCATACACCATTAATCTTGATTTTGAACTCCCATTTCTTGCCTGTTCCGTCAAAACAAATTGTTACTGTGTTGTTATCAAACTTCTCTCCATGTTCTTCTGTCCAGTCGTGTCCTGCACCACCATCTTTAGGTAGCGCATCGGTACCTGTTTGACCGTCAGAGAAGTCACCTACGATGTAAGATGCTTCTGATAGGTATGCGGGGTGCTCAACAGTAAGTTCTTGGGATTCGACATTGTATTCAAATACATAGTCGCCAGATATGTCTGCTTGTAAAAGAAGATTATAATAAGGATCGCTATTGTAGTTAGTGCCGTCGCTTAAGACTTTTGTTTTACTTTGGCGGGTATATTGCAGAATTTTTTTACCATTTTTAGTTTCTACAGTGTATTTCTTGCCATCAACCTGCAACTTAAATTCATATTCGGGTTGACCTGGACCATTGGGGTCTGTCATGTCGTAGCGATCACGCTTGTTGAAATGTTTGGTCAATGTATATACGCCAGGTTTAGTTGAGTGTGCTTTAAACTTATATCCTTCGGTAGGATTGTCCCAACCAAACTCACCCACAAGATAGATTTCTTTTTGCTCAATCCACTTTGCGTAGAATGTTTTATCGCCCGTAGAACCTTGTGTAATCTCAGTAACAGGGTCTCCAGAGAAATTACTTGTTGTGTACCAACCTGCAAAACTATAGCCAGTATGGGTAGGGGCTTGCAGCGTGATGGTTGGTGTCTCGATGGTATAATTAGTAGGGTTGCCTGCATGGTTTGTACCACCATTGAGTTCGTAAGTGATCTTGTAGTTGTGTAGAGTCCATTTAGCGAAGAGTTCTACAGTGCCATCAGGGGTTGCCGTTAAGTTTTTAACTGATTGTTGATCAGTAAATTCTACATTTCCACCACTGCTTTTTGCCCAACCTGCAAAGTCATATCCCGTATATTGGAATGTGTTCGCGCTCAATGCTTTTTCTATATCGTAAGTGAAAGATTGACTGGACATTGTACCTGTCGCATCATTAGCATTTTTGTTGAATGTTACATCGTAGTTGTTTGCAGTCCATTGAGCGTAGAGGGGGGTGGGCGCCGTCTTGTCCCAATTCTTCGCACTGCTTCCATCTGCGTTGTAGTATTTAGTACCACCTGAATCGGCATCAAAATAGCCGTTAAAGGTATATCCTGTGCGAGTTGGTGTAATAACAGATGGCATGGGTGCTAAATAGGTAGCAGTTACTGTTCCAGAACCATCCGAACCACCATTGTCATAGAGGGTAATAGTATATTGTTCTGGTTTCGCATCAACAGTGATTTTTACATCCTCGTTAGACATAGTGAAGGTATATTGGTTACTACCATTTGGTCCTGTAAGTGCTGGTCCGTCGCTGGAAACACTCACACGATAGCCTGCAGTTGGATTTACTACGAATGTGACGGTTGCGCCTTCTTTCGCAGATGTTGGGTTGCTTGCTTCGTATGTCCAACCTGTTCCTTGAGTGGTGTAATTGATTTTATATACGCGTGTCCACTTAGCGTAAAGGGTAATGTTATTGGTGTATGCTGTAGCACCCAATGTGGTAATTGCACTGCCTGTACAAGTAGAATTTGTAAACCAGCCGCCAAACTCATAATCTGTTTTTGTGGCTGTTTTCAGTGTCGTGATAGTTCCGTAGGTGTGCTTTTGAGGATAACCAACTTCGTGTGTACCGGAAAAAATGGCATCTCCTTGATCTCTATAGTTGATGTCATATTGATTTGCCGTCCATTTTGCATAGAGAGTGATGTTGTCTGTGTATGCAGTAGCACCGAGTGATTCTATTGCGGTGCCTGTACAAGCAGAAGTGGTAAACCAACCACCAAAAGTATAGCCCAATTTTGTGGGGTTCTTCAGTGTTGTAGCAGTGCCGTATGTGTGCGTTGTAGGATAGCCCGCAGCGTGTGTACCTGAGAAATCACTACCTCCTTGGTCTTTGTAATTGATGCTATATTCGCTTGCTTTGAACTTTACATATACGGTTGCTGCTGCAGTTAGACTATTGATTGTATATGTGGTATTTGTGCTATTGTTGAGCGATATTCCGCAATCTGAATCACTATACCAACCTTCTATTTGGTAGCCAGTTGAAGGATCAGCTGTAAAAACAACCTTGCTACCTTGATCGACTTGTGCACCAGAACTAATGATTGTACTTCCTGCTTTTGCAGTAAGGGTACCATTACCTGAACTATGAACACCAAAGTTGACAATGTGTTGGGCTGTCGCAGCCTTATAATAAATAGTTTTGCTACTCTCGGTACCCGATAGAGTATAATCTGAATTATAGTATTTTGCTTTAACTTCAATACCTTGTGTTGTTGTAGTTGGAGTTAGTGTTTTTGTTTTGGTCGAGGAATAACTACTTGAACCAAACTTCACATTTAATGCTGAATTGTTGTCCGTAGAGGCCTGAATCCCACTAACAGTTAATGTGGTATTTTTACCTCCCTCAATAATATAAGGGTCATCAGATGTTCCTGAACCTGAGATTACATTAGAAGCTGCGATTTGGAAATTCTTTACAGCGGGTGGATTAATAGAAAATGTAATAAAGAAATTGCCGCCATTATTACTGCAATACATAGTAGAGCGCCCACTGGCATCGAAATAATATTCAAAGTTGTATTTTCCAGAATGTAATCCTGATAATATATTCACATTCATATTATTTCTACCAAAGGTAGGGTAGCGCCAACTTCCATTTTGAGGTACATCACCATTCCAGTTGAAATAAGATTTGTTTGATGATGTAAAATTAGGAGCACTTCCTTTCTGTAAGTAGATGCGGTAATGCAAATTACCATCTCCCCATATAGCATCTTCATTTTGATAAAGTTTTGCATACCACTCTTTAATAGTAAAAGCGGAAACTGTACCTGCATCTTGTGTAGCATTAGTGCGACCATGCTCTACTCGATAATCCGCTTTTGTCCCCCCAACAGGAGTCCTAGAGAATAGAATACCATTGTTCGAATTCTCAAAGCCATAATCCGCCCACGCATTACTAACTCCCATTAGTAGGAGAATGAGGATGGCAGTTATTCGTATACCTTTGGTATATCCTTGTAATAGGTTAAAAAAATGTTTCGCCTTCTTCTCGGCGCAATTTGTCAATGTGTTCATATTGTTTTTGTTGTTTTATTCGGGGTTGGGTTATACATCAACAACGCAGAAACTATCGTTGATTATTTTTTTATGAATTCATCTGTGCGTACAAATCTTCCCACAAAATTTGTTGTACAAAAATTAACTCTTGAATTATTTCAATATGTCTTTTATTTACTGGAATATAAATTTGATTATTTGAAGATGTTTGTTCAATCCATACTTTAGCATTGTCTTGATTGCACGTTTTGATTTTCTCTATTAAGAGTTTGATTTGCTGTATTTCTAAAGTCGGAAATAATTGATGAAATGTCTGAAGGCTCATCAAGGTAAATGTTATCTTGCTATATAAATCATCTGTTATTTGCAAAATAACTGTTGCTTCTCGCACAATATTATTCACATCTTTTAATAAGGTCAATTGCTGTTCAATTTTTATCTGTTTTTTTTGTAATGTTAATTGTTGTTCATGCAAATGTTTGGTTTCTTCCTCTCTTGCTCTTCGAGATTGCTCAAATGTAATAGTTAGTTGATGAAAAACATAAACATTGAGTCCTGCAATAAGCATATTTCCTAGTCCCCAAAAGAAATCACCAAAAGCCCCCCAATCAGCATTCTCTGCAGATATAGTATTCCCGTAATTAGGAATATAAATGAACAGCCATACTAGAAAAAGTATCACTGCTATTATTGCGAAAGCTAGATAGATATTAAGTTGTTTTTTTGTTTGCATATTATTGTCAAATATGTTTTTATTATTACTTTATTGATAAACTTTTGAAATCAGAATCTTTCCAACTTTTTTCCATAAAAGAAAAATAAGAAGCATCATATTTTCTCGTAAAAGAATAATTAGGAGGAGTTAATTTGTTATCTTTAGCCGTTAAAGAGAATATGTAATCCTTTATAAATGCCAAAGAATCTTTAATATATTCGGTCTCATAATATTTTGGTGATGTTAACCAGAATTTACGAATTAAATCTTTGCAATATTGCTCTTTAGGATCGTCGGGAATTTTGACTGGCAATACTAAACAATCTGCTAAGTGGAAAGTAGTTGCACTATCTTTGTTGATAAACTCTAATTCATTATTTGCAGCTGTAGATGTATATTCAATACCTTCCAATTTTATTTTGGCATTATCTTCTCCTTCTATTTCTTCATCTTTTTGATGCCGAACAACAATCATATGCAACAATAGTTGCGGTAAAATATATTCTGGCTTAAAGTTGTCATTCTCATTTGCAACAGTCATTGAACATGCTAAAATAAATGGTAATATTTTTAGAAAGGTCGTACAATTATTTTCACTATACATCCTTTTTCGCAATCGCAAATCTAATAAAAATATATTATCTTGCGCCTTAAAAGCACTCGTTGCGAAATCACTCAAAGCAGGGCGTCGCATTTCTTCCCAACATACATAAATTGACTTGCCTAAATACAAACAAGGATACCCAGGCAAACTATATCTATTTGTGGAAACAGCCCCCCTCAAACTAAATGGGACATGAAATAAATCCTTTTCTTTAAAAACCTTATGCCCCTTTAAGCGAGTCCGATAATAGACATAATCTTTTCGGATAGGTGCATATGGTAAAGTATGACTCGGAATAGATTCTAACCATTGATTTAATTTCTTTATGCTAGCGAACAAATCACCGCGCATATAATCTTTAATTACTTCTTTAACGACTTGTGTATTAATGTCAATATCACTTTGTACACTGTCATAAGATATGATGATGTTTCGCTTTTTTTGGTTTTTATTACCATATGGCGCATATTCAAATTGTACTCCATTCTTGATTAAGGAGTGCATATCTTTAAATACATCTATTAGGCGTTCATCAAAAGAAAGATTGGCTTTGATATCTTCTAGACTTGACTTTAATTTTTCAGTAAGTTGAGAATATTCGATAGGCCCCAAACCTTCTTTTTTTCTCTTTTGTTTATATGCTGATATAAGTAATTCTATGGAATCATTGACATCTGAAATTAATAAGTTTGTTTGAAAGGTCCTTGTTTTTTTATATAGTGCAGCATCTAATTCGGAACGCAAAAATCCTTGAACTACTAATTCAACTTTACGGTAAAAGCCTAAATCAATCTCTTTGTTCGCTATGCTTAAATGAAAATTTTCATCACGCAAAACATTAAGTTCTTGAAGGTATGCAACAGGCAGGGTTTCATTTGTTAGAACTACATCATCAGCAATGCGGTATATGTTTATTATTTTACCTATTGGTACAATGATAATATCATCTTTACGCATTATAGAAACAAAATTCGAAAGACTATAAATATTCTTTTTGATATCTATACCTCTATCTATATATAATTGCTTAATTGCAGAAACTCCTTGCTCCTGAATATTCTTAACCACTTCTTCGGATGACAGAAAACTCCATCCAATAGAAAGTAAATTATACTTCATTAGTAATGGGTGTGATAATAATGTTCCATTTTCTCCTCCATTTATTCTATGTAGCCAATATTGCTTTTTTTGTTCAGCCATTATCTCTTTCTTTTGGGTGGTTTTTTGTTGTTATGTTGGTTGTGTTGTTTCTTGTTTAGTCTTTTTTCCTCCGCCGCAGGGTTACCGAACCTTTGCCGAAGAGGGGGGGCTTTGCCATGTTAGTTGTCTATTATTTCCAATCTTCGTTTACTATCCAATAGCCAAACTTTCGTCCTCCTAAACGGGAAACCGCGCCTAATTTTTGCAGTTCACCTAACTCTCGTTGCATTGTTTTGCGAGCAACTTTTAGCTTTTGGGACAATATCGTAGTGTTTAATGGGACAGCTAATGAGACATTGTCACGTAAAACTGATAATATAACTGTCTGTCTATCTGTTAATTCTGTATTATCTTTTAATGGGACTTTTCTTACGCCACTTCTTACGCTAGCTTCGTTCGATATGGTTGCAACATTTGACAACATGTTTTGCATATCCTCTTTGAATGCTCCGATTTTGACCGTATAGACATCTTCGTCCTCTATTATTGGTGCAACTCCAGTGTAGATTGGAGCATACTTATAGATATTACGAATGCCTGTTCCCAAATGCTCGGCACGACCAATCTGTACGAAGAAATTGGCGATATGGGGGTTCTTGGGATGGCTTGAGTAGTTGGATAAAGTGACCAAGCCTGCTTTCAATGGTCGATTGGCATTCTTAGCAATCACTCCATCGCGCTTAATCTCAATAATCGTTGGTGTCGGGTTATGGTATTCACGGTGTACCAACATATTAGCAATAATCTCTCTATAAATCTTATCCCTCAAAGATACTCGCAAATCACCCTCCATGAAGAAATTATCTGGCAAATGCTTCGCAATGAAGTCCATCAACGCATCATAGTCGTCTATAATATTGCCGTCCAATGTCAATCTGTCGTCGTATCTATCCACATCATTGATTCGAACTACTGCATCTATTCTATAATAAGGCAATGCGCTTTGAATTGATTCACGCTTGCCGAATAACATCAGTGCAGCCAGTGTGAATCCTTCTTGGTTGGTTTGAAAATCATAGCGATATAGATTAGCTTGCCTAAAGAAATCCATATCGGATAATGATAGCCACGGGTGTGAGGAGCGAGTATTGCGAATAAGATTTTTGGCTTTCTCTATGGTGGCTGCGCTCAAATGCTCTAAGCGGAGATATGGGAAAATCGTATTCTCAGAATACTGTGTGCTTTTGCGTTGGTACATAGCACTGATTTCAGCATCTGTCTTTAATTCAAAATCTCCGTCTGAACTTCGATCGTAAATCTTACCAGTAAGGCGGTGTACCTGACTGCTTGATGGGACTTGTACCACAATCACCTTCTTTCCTTCTATCTCTACTACTTCTGGTTGCAACAAGAATGTGGGTGAAAATTTCTGGGGGTTATTGCTTGTGTTAGAAATGTTCTTGCACATTTGCTCTATCGCCTCTGGATTTACGCCTCGTTTGATAGTCCCGTCATCTTCCACACCAAGAACAATAGCTCCTCCATCACGATTGAGGAAAGCGCACACGGTATCGTACAAGTTGCTGGGAACTTCATTCCAAGCGCGCTTGTATTCTAAGGTTCGCGTTTCCTTATTCTGTAGCAATATTTTCAATTCTTGTTCTGTCATGTGACTATTATTGTGGTTATGATATGGTGGTTGTCGCTGAGCGACGTTGGTTTTGCTGTTATGTTGGTTTGTTGTTTTGGTTTTCTAGGCGGGTAGCGCCGAGAACTGAACCAGTGGACGTTTTGGGGCAATTGGCATCCCATATATCCCTTATGCATCCCTTAGTGTTGTGCCGTTGATCTTACGGCGAGGTCACGATGAGGTCTCGATCAAGTCACGATGAGGTCTCGATGACAATAAGGGGCAGGTAGGTGGCGTTCTATTGGTAATTAGGTGTTGGCTATGGGCAATTGGCTATTGGATATAGGTTTGGCTTGCAACTCTGCTGCCCCCTCGCCTTTACACCCTACACACTACACTCTACGCCTGCAGCTTTGCTGCTCCCCTCTGACGAACAAAGACCACCAAGGCTGCTACGGCAGCAAACAGCAACATCACCCATGCTTCGCCAACAGGGGAGTCTGGAGATTGGTGTCCAGGGTCAGAAGGATGCTCTGGATCGAGCCAACCTTCAGGTAGTTTGCCGTCTCCAGGATCGTTGTTAGGATCATTTGCATCGGTTTCGCCTCCTTCACCTGTGTTGCGACGACCGCGTATAGGATGGTACGAACCGCTATTGGAGTAACTGCCAGTACTATAGGTTGAGCGCTTATGACTGGGCGCAGAAGACTCAAACGGTTGATACACAATGGATTGGTAAGCGTTGTAGTTGGTCTGTGTTTGCTGCGCGGAGTAAGCGTCCTGCTGCTCAGATCCATACTCCGTAGGGTAGGAGACATCGTAGCGACCACCTTTGACGGTGGAATAGACTTGTGCGGAAAGTGGCATGGTACCTACCAACATAATGCATATCACAACGATATGCATCGCCCTGTACAAAAGGCGATTGACAATGAAAAATGGTTTGTATTCGTTTCTCATGACTATAATTATATACAAAATAGTGTGTTTTTAGGCGGTAGTAAAGCGCAGTTTTTCATGTGTTTTGATGCGCTAAATACAAGACCCCATAAAAAGCGTGCAAAATTACAAAAAAAAAACTCATATTGACAAATAAAAAGAGCAAAAAGTAGATTTTTTGTTAAAAATGTTTGAAAAAGAGGATCCCTCGGAAGAATGTACAATAGAGGAGCATATATCAACCACAGACAAGCACGGATTAGCACGGAAACGCAGTAGACAAATTCTCCTACTCGCTGCGCTCAAGAAATCTTATAAATCTTATTACGCAGTCATCCACCCATATCAACGTGCTCCGCAATAAATTACCACCGTTCGCTTTACCGTCATTACGCTTACGCTATGACTAATCATCGCTTCGCGATAAAAGCTCACTGAATCTTATGTAAATATAGCAACATTCGACTCTGATTCATCTATGATTAGTCTGTGAAATGCGTACCGCCTCATTCCATAAGATTCAGCGGTTGAGCGCAGCGAAAGTTAGCGGTGGTAATAGGTTACGGAGTACTAAGGCGAACGAAGTGAGTTAAATGAGATTTATAAGATTTCTGCCGAAGGCAAGGAGATATATAACCTCCCATAGATAGGCACGGATTGGCACAGATACACGGGAAATATTTTAAGACAATACCGACAACAGAGGAGACAATTAACAACAATGCTCGAGTAAATAATTGATTATAATTGTCAATCACGGACAAGCTCTCACAGAGCCGTAGAATGTGATGATTTTGATAGATGAATCTATCTTTTTTGAAAATAATGTTCGCTTTATTTGCGTATGTGCAATTTTTGTAGTACCTTTGCACCCGATTTTGAAAGAGGACAAATTTGACTGCTTGCGACCTCTATAAAAGAATGCTAAAACTTGTGCCACAAGACCCCAAACAGTCGCTTGTGGATTTTTTTGCCCCCTCCGTCTCCCCTTAAGGGGAAAGACTCATAAGATTATTTGGTGATAAGGTGGGGCGAAAGCATAACTAACTTAAACAAAATGAACTACTTATTTACATCCGAGAGTGTCAGCGAAGGACACCCAGACAAAGTGGCAGACCAAATCAGCGATGCCATCCTCGACCAATTCTTAGCATTAGACCCTAACTCACACGTGGCCTGCGAAACTATGGTCACCACAGGACAAGTCATCGTGGCTGGTGAAGTCTCCAGCGAGAAATATGTGGACATCCAAAACACCGTCCGCAAAACCATTGCCGAAATAGGTTACACCAAGTCTGCTTACAAATTTGAGGCAGAGAGCTGCGGTATCCTCACCGCCCTGCATGAGCAGAGTGCCGACATCGCACGCGGCGTGGACGGCCAAGGCACCGAGAACATCGGCGAACAAGGCGCAGGCGACCAAGGTATGATGTTCGGCTACGCCAGCGATGAGACGGAGAACTATATGCCCCTCACCCTCGACTTGGCACACACCTTAGTATATACGCTCGCACGCGTACGTAAAGAAGGCGAAGAGATGCGCTACCTCCGCCCTGACTCCAAGAGCCAAGTGACTATGGAGTACAGCGAGGCAGGCGAACCCCTGCGCATTGACACCATCGTTGTTTCTACCCAACACGACGAGGACGCTACCCAAGAACAGATCAAAGCCGATATCCAACGCGTACTCCTGCCTCGCGTAGCCAAACGCGATGCGCGCTACGCCGAGTTGCTCAAAGGCGACTTTAAACTCCTGGTGAACCCAACGGGCAACTTCGTTATCGGTGGCCCTCACGGCGATACTGGTCTGACAGGCCGCAAAATCATCGTAGATACCTACGGCGGTCGCGGCGCACACGGTGGTGGTGCCTTCTCTGGCAAAGACCCATCGAAGGTGGACCGCTCTGCTGCCTATGCAGCCCGCTGGATAGCCAAGAATATGGTAGCAGCAGGTGTGGCACGCGAAGTGTTGGTACAAATCAGCTACGCCATCGGCGTGGCGCAGCCCGTGAGCGTGTGCGTGAACACCTACGGTACCGCCAAAGTGGCAATGAGCGATGGCGAGATAGCTCAAAAAGTGAACGAACTCTTTGACCTCCGTCCACAAGCCATCATCGAGGCACTCAAACTCAAACAACCTATGTACGAAGAGACAGCGCGCTATGGACACATGGGACGCACCAACGAAGTGGTGACCAAACAGTTCGTGGACAACGGACAAGTCATCGAGCGCGAAGTGGAACTCTTCACATGGGAGAAACTGGATAAGGTGGAGGCAATCCGAAAGGCGTTTGGTATTTAAGACAACATAGACAACTCTTCTTATCTCGCCTATGGGCTCGAACGATTATTACCGCTTCGCCGTACGCAACGCGATCGTTCGAACGAAGTGAGATAAGAACACTGCTCAGCGGCGAAGGGAATATCAACAATGCCAACAATGATGTAATCATCCCTGGCAAGCGCAATGTTGGCGCGCGCAGTAGTTGTTAAAGTTGTCTTCCTAAAAAAAACTGTAGTATGTTAACAAAAACAAAACAATCATGGCTTGTGGTAGGCATCGTGCTATTGGCATTGCTGCTTGACCAAGTGTCGAAGATATATATCAAGACCCATTTCCAGTTGGGCGAGGCACGCGAGGTGTTCTCGTGGTTCTGGATCGTCTTTGTGGAGAACAACGGCATGGCTTTTGGTATAGAGTGGTTTAGTAAGTTGCTGCTGACCCTCTTCCGCATCGTGGCAGTGGGCGCGATAGGATGGTATATCCACACCCTCATACACAAACAGACCGTGCGCACAGGGTACTTGGTGACCATTGCTATGGTTATGGCTGGTGCCATGGGCAATATCATCGACTGCGTGTTCTATGGCAAGATATGGGAGTATGCAGGCTGGTTCCACGGGCGCGTAGTGGATATGCTGTACTTTCCGCTGATTCGCAACGCAGCAGGCGAGTGCCTGTTCTTCCGCCCAGTGTTCAATATAGCAGACTCGTTCATCACGGTGGCGGTGTTCTTGATTATCATCTTCTATCGCAAAGATTTAGACGCGTCGCTCTCGGGGATTGGGAAGGATAAATAAGGTGTCTGGCATCAGGAATCAAAAAAGTGAAACATTGGATAGCGATATTGTGCGTAGTGTTGGCGATGGTAGGCTGTCGTCCGAGCGGCGTGCTCTCCAACCAGGAGATGCGCGATGTGCTGTATGACCTGCATCGTATGGATGGTGCCTTGCAAGTGGCAGGCTATACCTTTGGACACAACCAGGAGGTGGCTGCCTACTACCAGTCCGTATTGGATAGACATGGCATCACGCAGGCGCAGTTTGATTCGTCCTTGGTGTGGTATACCGACAATCCGCAGATATTCAATAAGATTTATCCTAAGGTGGTGGAGCGACTGCAAGCTGACTTCGACTACCAAGTAGTGCTACGCGATGAGCGTGTGGAACGCAAGCGGAGCGAAAAGGCGCAGAGCGTAGAACTGTCGGGCGAAGAGGAGAGCGATGAGCCTTCTGTATCACAAAAGACCGTGGAAGAATGGGTCAAAACCTATATGTTTGGCATCGAAAATCCATGGCAAGAGTGGAAAAGTGAAGAGTTTTGCGAAAAAAATGTCGTTGTATTTGGCGTGTTGACCAGCGATAGTATCCCAGTGTTGGCACAGCGTGCCGCTGATGCTGCACCTGCCGCTGCCATCGAGCTGCAACCCAACCCATTGCCTTTGGCGAAAAAAGACACAGCGCTAAGCCTGAAGAAGCCCGCTCCGTCGCCCTTTAGCGATCGTCCGCTGCGAAACCATACGCGCTAATTGCACTTTTTTGCACTTTTTTATCCAAAAATGCATTTTTTTCTATAAAAAATTTGCACATGTGCATTTTTTGTAGTACCTTTGCACGCTTTTTTGGGCGAATGGGATTGAAATCCGTGCAAGCCCTTAAAACTTTTGAAACTATTAAAACTTTATTTATAAATTCGCTATGCTGGGCAGTTGTGGCTCGAAAGTGAGCGCGTAAAGTGGTCTGTCGGCATAGTTAAAACATTAAAAAACAAATGGATACATTAAGTTACAAGACTGTATCAGCTAACAAGGCAACCGCTCAAAAGGGCTGGGTTGTAGTTGATGCTGAGGGCCAAGTACTTGGCCGTATGTGCTCGAAGGTGGCTAAGATCCTCCGTGGCAAGTACAAACCAAACTTCACTCCAAATGTTGACTGCGGTGACAACGTGATCATCATCAATGCAGAGAAAGTGCAATTGACAGGCAACAAGTGGAATGACCGCGTGTATGTTCGCTATACTGGTTTCCCAGGTGGCCAACGCGAGATGACTCCAGCGCAAATGTTGGAGAAAGGTGCTGATCGTTTGATCAAGAAAGTGGTTAAGGGTATGCTCCCAAAGAACCGCCTCGGTCGTCAAATCATTGGTAACCTCTACGTTTTTGAAGGTGCTGAGCACGATAAGCAAGCACAACAACCAGTACAAATTGATATCAACACCCTTAAATAATTGAAGATATGGAAATGATTAATGCATTAGGTCGTCGTAAAGCAGCTGTTGCTCGCGTTTATGTACAAGAAGGTACCGGCAAAATCACAATCAACGGTCGTGATTTGGAGGTATATTTCCCAAGCCCAATTCTTCAATACGTGGTTAAACAACCATTGAACAAGTTGGCTGTTGCTGAGAAATATGATATCAAGGTAAACCTCGATGGTGGTGGCTACAAAGGTCAAGCAGAGGCTTTGCGTTTGGCAATCGCTCGCGCTTTGGTGAAGATCAACCCAGAGGATAAACCAGCTTTGAAGGCTGAAGGTTTCATGACACGTGATGCTCGTGAGGTAGAGCGTAAGAAACCAGGTCAACCAAAAGCACGCAAACACTTCCAATTTAGTAAGCGTTAATATCCAAATAGCAGTGACTCCGTGGCGGATATACCGCCGCGGATTACTCTGTTATTCCTCCCTTGCGCGCTTCTCTGCGTAGCGGAGGCAGAAGGATAAATTATATTAATAATTCAAAACTAATCAAACAAAATGAGAACAAATTTTGATCAACTTCTCGAGGCTGGCTGCCACTTCGGCCACCTCAAACGCAAATGGAACCCAGCCATGGCTCCTTACATCTACATGGAGCGCAATGGTATCCACATCATCGACCTCAACAAGACCGTTGTGAAAATCGACGAGGCTGCTGAGGCATTGAAGGCTATCGCTAAATCAGGTCGCAAGATCCTCTTCGTTTCTACCAAGAAACAAGGTCAAGAGGTAGTAGCACAAAAGGCACAAGAAATCGCTATGCCTTATATCACCGAGCGTTGGGCTGGTGGTATGCTCACCAACTTCCCTACTATCCGTAAGGCTGTGAAGAAAATGAGCGCTATCGACAAAATGATGGCTGACGGTACTTTTGACAACATCTCTAAGCGCGAGAAACTCCAAATCACTCGTCAACGCGAGAAATTGGAGAAGAACCTTGGTTCTATCTCTGACCTCACACGTCTCCCAAGCGCAGTATTCGTAGTAGACGTAATGAAAGAGCACATCGCTGTAGCTGAGGCTAACCGTTTGGGTATTCCTGTATTCGGTATCGTGGATACCAACTCTAACCCTAACAATATCGACTTCGTTATTCCTGCAAACGATGATGCTACCAAGTCTATCGAGGTAATCCTTACCGCTGTATGCGAGGCTATCAAAGAGGGTCTTGAGGAGCGCAAAGTAGAGAAGGCTGATGAAGAGGCTGCAGCAGCACAAGCAGCAAACGAGGCTCCACAACCAAAAGAGCGTCGTCAACGCGTTCGCAAAGCTGCTCCAAAAGCAGAGGCTGAGAAAGTAGCAGAGGCAGCTGCTGAATAATATTAATTATTAATTGTTAATTATTAACTACAACAATGGCTGTTACATTAGCAGATATTAAGAAACTGCGCGACATCACTGGCGCAGGTATGATGGACGTTAAGAAAGCACTCGAGGAGGCTAACGGCGACTTCGAGGTGGCTAAAGACTTGCTCCGTAAACGTGGTCAAGCTATCGCTGCAAAGCGTAGCGAGCGCGAGGCTTCTGAAGGTTGCGTATTGGCTAAGGCTGAGAATGGCTTTGGTGCAATCGTGGCTGTAAAGTGCGAGACTGACTTCGTAGCAAAGAACGAGGATTATGTGAAGATGGTTAAGGCTATCTTGGAGGTAGCTATGACCGAGAAACCTGCTGACCTCGAGGCTTTGAAGGCATGCAAGTTGGGTGACTTTACCGTACAAGACGCTGTAACTGAGCGTTCTGGTGTAACTGGTGAGAAAATGGAACTCAGCGACTACGCTTTCCTCGTAGCTCCTAAGGTAGATGCTTACAACCACCTTGGCAACAAGCTCAGCGCACTCGTGGCTGCTGATGCAGAGGACGCTAATGGCGAGGTGCTTCACGGTGTGTCTATGCAAGTGGCTTCTATGTCTCCAATCGCATTGGATGCTGACCACGTAGCACAAGAGGTGAAAGATCGTGAGCTCTCTGTAGCTATCGAGAAAACCAAACAAGACGAGATCAACAAAGCAGTTGAGCAAGCTGTTCGCAAGGCAGGCATCAACCCAGCACACGTAGATAGCGATGACCACATCGAGTCTAACATGGCTAAGGGTTGGTTGACACCTGAGCAAGCAGAGACAGCACGCCAAATCCGCGCTACTGTTCCTGCTGAGGCTGAGGCTAACATCAACATGAAGAAAGTGGAGATGATTGCTCAAGGTCGTCTTGGTAAATTCTTGAAAGAGAGCACTCTGGTAGAGCAACAATACATCATGAGCGAGAGCAAAGAGCTCGTGAAGGACGTACTGAAGAAGAACAACGTAAACGTAATCGACTTCAAGCGCGTAACCCTCAACCAAGAGTAATCAAACTGATAAAACAGCCCTCCGCGCCAACGGGGGGCTGTTTGTTTTTTAACTTTTATTAGTTATGTTCGTTTGACTAATACTACTAGTTCAAACAGTACTATTTAATCCTTGAGAATCTATGACACAAACACTTACTCCTCCAACCCAAAAGAAACGTCTTCTTTCGTTGGATATCCTGCGCGGAATCACAGTGGCAGGTATGATATTGGTGAATAACCCTGGCTCGTGGGCCCATATCTATGCTCCATTGCGCCATGCTGCGTGGAACGGTTGCACACCTACAGACTTGGTGTTTCCATTCTTTGTTTTCTGTATGGGTGTGGCAATGTATATCAGCCACAATAAGTCTAATTTTGATTTCAATTGGGCTACTGCACGTAAGATTGTTGTGCGTGGTTTGCTGATTGTGCTGATAGGTTGGGCACTCAGTTGGTATGGCATGGCCTTGCGCCAATTTATCAAAGGTGCTGACTTCATGACCGCCATGTGGACCTATCCTGTGGATAATATCCGCTACTTGGGCGTGTTCCCTCGTTTGGGTATAGTGAGCATGTTAGGCGGATTGTTGCTCTTGAGTTTCAAACCCAAACGCATCTTGTGGGTATCTGGCACATTGATGCTCATATACTGTATCTTGCAGAGTGTAACCAATAGTTTTGAATTGACCGCTCAGAATATGGAGTCCATCGTGGACATGAAGGTTTTGGGCGATAACCATATATACCATATGCGCAATGCCGCTGGCGAGCGCATCGGTTTTGACCCAGAAGGACTGCTCTCTACCATTCCGTGTATAGCGCATGTGCTGATAGGTGCATGGATGGGTCGACTGATTATGACCGAGAAGGACCTCTGGGGCAAGGTGACACGCGCTCTGCTCGCAGGTGCTATCATGATGATTCTGGGCTTCTGTCTAGACTATGCTTATCCTATCAACAAGGCCATGTGGTCAGCCAGCTACGTATTGGTGACTTGCGGTCTGGCAAGTTGCATCTTGGGTATCCTGACTTGGATATTAGACATCCGTTTGCCACAACTCCAAGAAGTAAAACCTACTACTGCTTGCCAAAAGGTGCATCACGCTGTGGCTAAGAACTGGTACAAGTTCTTCGAGACCTTTGGTGTAAACCCATTGTTTATCTTCTGCTTGAGTACATGGCTTGTGGTAACAATGGCGCAAGTGAAGTTCACTGTCAACGAGGTGACATACAATGTCATGGGCTTCTGGTATAAGGTTTGTCTGGTTCCTGTGTTTGGTGATAAAGGTGGCTCTTTGGTGTCAGCACTGAGCTTGGTATTGCTGATGTGGGCAATTGGCTATATCCTCTATCGCAAAAAGATCTACATCAAATTGTAAAACAACATTGAACAACATTGAACCATGTTGAACAATATTGAACCACTTTAACCCGTGCCCCGCATTGCAACCATAGGATTTTTTGACGGTGTCCATCGCGGACACCGTTTCCTATTCGCGCAGCTCAATGAACTGGCGCATGAGCGTGGCTTGCAACCCCTGATATTCACTTTTGATCGTCATCCGAAAGAGGTACTGACGGGTGTGTGCCCGCCTATGCTTACGACCTATGAGGAACGGCAACTGTTGTTGGCGCTCCATGCTCAAGTGCGAGTGCTGCCTTTTGCTGAGGTGCAACACCTTACGGCTGAACAGTTTATGCGCTATTTGCAAGAGCAGGAACAGGTGGAGGTATTGCTCATGGGTTATGACCACTGTTTTGGCTCTGACCAGCTGAAGGGTTTTTCAGAATACGAAAAAGTGGCGCGTAGGGTAGGGCTGCATGTGGAGCGTGCGCATGAGTGTTTGGTGGATAGTCTGCCCGTGAGTTCTACGCGCATTCGCAAACTGCTTTCAGCTACATGTATTGAGCAGGTTAATCGTCTGTTGGGGTATAAGTATGCTATTTCGGGTGTGGTGAAACATGGCAATGCTATAGGTGCTACGCTTGGTTTTCCGACCGCTAATATACGTCTCAATTCTACGAAACAACTACCAGCATCAGGTGTGTATGCTGTATTGGCGAATGTGGATGGAGTAGAGTATAAAGCATTGGCGAATATCGGTACAAACCCTACTGTGGGGAATGATTACCTCTCTTTAGAGGTGCATTTGCTGGATTTTCAAGGAGATTTATACGACAAACTACTGACTATCTCGTTTCTGTCTTTTCTACGCGCCGAAAAGAAGTTCTCTTCCCTTTCCGAGCTCCAATCCCAAATTACAGAGGATGTGCGTAGTGTTTTGGTCTAAAAATCGCAATAAAAAGTGGCAAATTTAACGATTTGTCACTTTTTATTTGTGTATATAAAAAAAATGTTTTATCTTTGCACCGCAAATTGCATAACGCAAATTGCGTAATCGTTTAAACTGAACGTTATGAGAGAATTAAGAAATCCTTTTCTTGTTTATGGATATGAGAGTCCTACTTATTTTTGTGACCGAGAGGTAGAAACGCAAGAATTATTGGAGGCTTTGCTAAATGGTAGAAATGTCAGTTTGATTAGTCCGCGTCGCATGGGAAAGACGGGACTAATTCATAACCTCTTCTATCATCTTCAGCATGAGCAACAGGAGTGGGAGTGTATTTATATTGATATTTATGCCACTAAAAGTCTGGCAGATTTAGTACGTGTTTTAGCTCGTGAGGTGGTGGAGCGATTAGCTACTCCATTACAAAAGATAGGTGCAAATATACTCAATGCATTACGCGGAATTAAACTAACGATGGAGTTTGATCCGATTACTAATCAGCCACAATGGAGCGTTGGTGTTCTGCCACAAGAAGTGTCGCAAAGTTTAGAGGGGATATTCCAATTGTTGCAAAGTCTGGATCAAGCAGTTGTGATAGCTATTGATGAGTTCCAACAAGTTATGGAATATCCTGAGCGAAATATAGAGGCTATTTTGCGAACACATGTACAGTCTGCGCATAATGTTCGATTCGTTTTTTCTGGCAGTAAACAGCATTTGATGTCTCAGATGTTTGATTCTCCGAAGCATCCGTTCTACTCTAGTACTCAACGCCTTCATTTGCGAGCAATAGATGAGAAAGTGTATTATGCCTTTGCTTTAAATCACTTTAAGAATAAAGGTTTAGAAATGTCAGAAGAGCTCTTTCATACCATCTACGCTACAGTTGATGGAGTGACTTGGTATGTGCAATCTTTGTTGAATAAGATGTATAGCGTGTTTGAAAACCAAACATTGACGGAGACTGATTTTCGCCATTGTTTACAGATGATAAATGCTTCTCGTGAAGAGGATTATCGACATTTGTATAAACTTTTGACTCCTAATCAAGCAACTTTACTGGCAGCCATTGCTAAGGAGCATAGTGTCAAGTCTCCTACTGCCAGTGGGTTTATGCAGAAATACCACTTGAAAGCAGTTGGTAGTGTGCAGCGTGCTTTGCAGTATTTGTTAGACAATGAATATATCTATCCTGCTATTGAGGGGTATATTGTCTATGACCGTTTCTTAGCATTTTGGTTGCGAAATATTTAATAACTAAAAGTGTGTTTGTTTAGATTGCAACCCATCAGTTACGCACTATTCACGCACTATTCACGCACAATACACGCACAATAAGCGCACAATTCTTTTCACTTTCGTGAGGGATTGCTGCAAGTTGCATGGCGGATTGTAGTAAGTCGCATGGTGGATTGTTGTATGTAATCTAAGGCAATGAATAGTGAAAACTGAACCATAAAAACAAAAAATCGCTTTTTCGGCGATTTTTTTTTGTGCAATTCAAAATAATTCACTACCTTTGCAGCGCGAAACCTAACGAAGGGATGTCTGCGCATCGGCGGAGGGTTTTGCAGACATATTAAAAAGGCGTTTATTGCGCTCTGTTCTGACGAATCGAAATGTCGCAAGTTTCGGAAAAAGAATCAGGACTTAGCAACGATAGATGTCCTACGGGATATAGATTATCCCTCTGTGCCTATTTTGGTACGTCTTTTGCGTATATACGTATGCGCACACGCGTACCTTAACTATGTAGCACGAGAGTATTTTATATTCGGCGTGGGCTTCGCGTTGTCGGTTCTATTCTTTAGGCAATGCGACAGCCTCGATTCGTGGAACTGGCAAACAGCAAGTTTCACGCTTTTTTGTATGTGTATAACGGTTTGATAAATAATAACATAATACAAACTTATTAAAACACTACAACAATGAAGAAGACAATCATTCTCGCCCTTATGGCGTTGGCTATTGTAGCCGTTCCCGCCAATGCTCAAAGCAAGCAGTTGGAAAAACAATTGAAAAAGGAGTACAAACTCAAAATGAAAGAGTATGCCAAAGGCGATTGGAAAGTATTTGGCACCTCACGTACATTAGAAGTAGCACTGCTACTGCATTATGAGAAATTAGCCGATGATGGTGTTAAAGAGATTACCACCCAAACTATCTCTACAAACAAAAATCTCGCGAAAGATAAACTGATGATGAATGCGTGCACCAAGTACGCACAAGAAATGGGTAGCAACATCAAAGGTCGTATCAATGGAGATATGGCTTCCAAATTGACCCCCGAAGAATTGGATGAGTTTGAGCATTTTTATGCAGCATACGAAAATAATGTAACAGCTGAAATAAAAGGTGAATTGCACAACACATTCTGCATTTACCGCGAAATCAAGCACAATGGTGTACCTGCCTACGAGTTTGAGGCATACTACGTTGTAGATATGGATGCTGCTTCTGCTGCACGTATCCGTGCGTTTGAGAATGCAGCAAAGGAATCTGCTGTAGCACAAAAGTATGCTGAGAAGGTGAGTGAGTTTATCCGTAATGGTAGTGACGAGTGAGAACAACAATTTTAATATTGAGTGTATGGTGTAGTGTTTTGGCTTTTAGTCAAAATACTGCACCATTATGGTGTGATGACAATTGGCGAACTGCGACATATCCACGAACATCTTATATCTCGGGCTTTGTCATGGGCGAAGTGCAAGCAGGCGAGAGCATAGAGCAAACACTTCAGCGCATTAAAGAGAAAGCGCAAGCGGAGGCAGTACAAAATATTACGACCAGTGTGGAATATACCGCTTCTTCTCTCGTACAGAGCGATCAACATTCTGGTACGATGGGATTTAGTGAGATGACTCGCGAACTATTTAATACATCGACCACTATTCACAGTTCGCTAAAAGATATTCCCAACTTATCTGTTGAGAGTTGGCATAATCCTAAAACGAACGAGGTATATGCTTTTGCTTGGGTAAAGAAAACTGACTTGGTTCGCACGCTAAAAAAGCAAATTATTACTCATGTCACTCGTGCTGAAATGGCAATAGAAGAAGCTGAGGGATTGTTGGCAGAAGGCGAAAAGAGTGCAGCACGCAAATCAATAGCCAAAGCCATTGAACATTTGCAGCAAGTAGAGGAGCAACAAAAAGTGGTGCAAAGTGTGGACAGCAGCACAGAAATGGAAGATATTGCATTTGCCGAGAGCAATGCACTCAAACAACGAGCATCAGCATTGTATCAGCAACTGAAGAATGGAGTGTCTGTGTATATCGGTGGAGAGATTACTATTTTCGATAAATCATATCCTACTTTCATAAACCAAATCAAACAACAGATTTCTGGTATGGGTTGCACTTTTACCACGAATGAGGCGGAGGCGGATTGGGTAATTCGCTTGCAGGGAACAACCCGCGAATATAATACATTGCAGACAGGTGCCTATACTGCCTATTTCGTTATGTCAGAAGTGATATTGCAGATTGTAAAGGGCAATACGCAAAGTGTTATATACGAGGGCAGTTTCAGCGAAAAAGGTTCGCACACACTCAATCGTGAAGAAGCGGGGGGTGCTGCGTATGCAGAAGTTTATCAGCAAGTTGCTGATAAGATAAAAGAAATCATAAACAACTAAAATACTAATTATTAAACAATTAAAACAATGAAAACAAAAACTCTTTTATTCCTATTCCTATTGATTTCAGGAATAATGTCTGCCCAAGTGAAGCGCGTGGCAATCTTGGAAACTGTGGACAGAGAAAACAAGGTGTCGTATGGAAATAAACTGATTTTGCGTGCGAACTTAAGTAAAGCAATTACTAATACAGCGGGTTACGAGGCGTATGATCGTACTGACATTGATGCAATTATGGGCGAACAGAACTTCCAACGTACGGGTTTAGTAAGCAACGACCAAATCAAAAAACTGGGTGAAATGACGGGTGCAAACTATATTCTTGTAGCAGAGGCAGCAGTGGTAGATGCAAATAACATGTTTATCACAGCCAAATTATTAGATGTAGAAACAGCCCGCACAATTATGACTGATAATGTGATGATGGCAGCAAATCCAGAAGCTATTCAAGAAGGTTGTGTAACTCTGGCAAAAAAATTATTCCATGGAGATGAAATGACACAGAATAATACAACTACAACAACATTCAACCATGCAAATCAAACTTCTGGTAATGAACCTGCAAATCAAGTTACTCCACAAGCAATATATCCTATTGTGGATAATTATGAATTATTAGTTCGCAATTCCAAAAAGAATCAGAAACAGCATGGAATAAAAGAGTATTCTTATGGAGATACACAAATGGATACTAAAGCATTAATGCTGTTCTTAAAAAAGCATAATGCTACAGCATATAATCGATTTGCGATTAGCCAACCACTCATCAAATCTGGTTGGTGGACATTCGGTTGTGGATTAGGCGTAATGGGTGTGGGAATCGCTACTGGATTTTTTACCTATGGTACCTCGGCTACATTTTTGAGTTTAGGTAGCTTGTCCACCGCAGCATCGATTCCATTGCTTATATGTGGATATAGTTTCCGTAATAATGCTATTGCGACTTTTAACAGAGAAAATGCAAATCAACCTGCATTATCATTGAATCTTCATACAAGCCAAAATGGAGTTGGTTTGGCATTGAGTTTTTAGTATTGGTTTCTTCGGTAAGGGTTCGGTATCCCTTCGGGAAACGGAGAACTATTACGTCTAAAAATAATAATCCGCATAATCGATAGAAAAGAATCGGTTATGCGGATTTTTGCGAGCCTTCTACGAACGTCCGAGTGGTAATTGAGTGATTTGCGAAACTCTCGCTTGCCAGAAATCCAATAAAAAGCGAGAAAAAACGAGAAATTTCGTATTAAAATAAAATTTTACTTAAAATCCTTGCGTATCTGCAAAAAAAATTGTACCTTTGCAGGCTGAATGGGAAAATGCACAAATATACGTTATAGTGCGTTGAAAAAGTAGAAATAATAAATAAAAAAACAATATGGCAAAGAAAGATTTTAAGAAAGAAGAGCAAAACTTGGAGAACGTACAAGAAGCTCTGAACACCACCAGCGCGTGGATTGAAGCGAACCAAAACAAACTGACTTGGACTATTATCGCTATTGCATTGGTGGTAACAGGTGTATTGGCACTCAATACCTATGTGATTAAGCCTAAAGCACAAGAGGCAAGCAATGAGAATGCTAAGGCTGTCGTGTATTTCACTCAAGGCAACTATGAGTTGGCTTTGAATGGTGACGAGGCTGAGTGCATTGGTTTTGAGGCTATTGCTAATGACTACAAGTGCTCGCAACAAGGTAAATTGGCTGCTCTCTATGCAGGTATCTGCTACTATCAATTGGGCGATTACGCTGCAGCTGCAGAGTATTTGGCTAAGTTCAAAGCTAATGATTTGAATATTGAGCCTGCTGCATTGCAACTCTTGGGTGATGCTTATGTGCAAATGGAGGACTACGCTAAGGCTGCTAAGGCATTTGGCGCTGCTGCTAAGTCTGGTAACGAGTTGATTGCTCCTATGAGTCTTAAGAAATTGGGCTTCGTGCAAATGGAACTCGGCAACAACGCTGCTGCTAAGAAAGCCTTTGAGACCATCAAGAGCGACTATCCTGCTTCTGCTGAGGCACAAGATATCGATAAATATATCGCCATCGTAAAATAATTTCGCTTTGTACGTAAATTGTACATTGTCAAATTGTAAATTTGTATGACAACAGATTTGTCGCAATATAACGCGAACGAATTGCCTAGCGCTGACGTGCTTTCACGTCAGCGCTATGCTATTGTAGTAGCAGACTGGAATAGCGAGATTACCCATAAATTGGCACAAGGCGCGATTGATACCCTTCTCAAACACGGCGTGAAAGAGGAGAATATCGATGTGATGCATGTGCCAGGGACTGTGGAACTCACATACGGTGCGGCTCTCTATGTGACTGGTCATAAAGGTGGCAGTTTTTTGAAAGGTTGCGCCGTGAATGCCGTTATCGTGATAGGATGTGTCATCAAAGGGGATACACCACACTTCGATTATGTATGCCAGTCTGTCACTCAAGGAGTAACCATGCTCAATGCTCAAGGTGCTATGTGGACAGGACAAAGTACTGTATCTTATTGCCCCGTCATCTTCTCTGTACTCACCACACTGGACAAGCAACAAGCACTCGACCGTGCTGGTGGCCGTCTTGGCAACAAAGGCGTGGAGGGTGCCGTTACCGCCATCAAAATGGCTAATTTGGTATAAACATAGATGTTAAACTGAATAATTACTTTCTTATATGAGTACACATTTACAACAATATTTCTCAGCTCAATATTGGAAGGGCTTAGCACTCGACTTTTGGCATGCATTAGGTACTCCTAAATTCTGGAAGGAACTGGTGGTGATGACAGTGGGTATCATGATCGGTGCTGCTGCGGTATATTATTTCTTGATGCCAAGTAAACTGATTATTGGAACAATCTCTGGCTTGAGCATCGTGATCAATACACTGATTGGCGGTACTCCAGATACGTTCTCTTATCTCGTGATGGGTATCAATGCGTTTTTGCTGATTTTGGCTTTCTTGCTGATTGGCAATGAGTTTGGTGCCAAGACCGTGTATACCGCTATGATTCTTGGTCCTTTGACTCAGGTATGGGATCGCATTTGTCCTTATACCAACTTCACCCATAAGGTGATTGAAAATCCCGATATATTGGCGCAATTGCAAGCAGGACTTACGCCTCTTGATGCTAATGGCAATCCTTATCTGTTGAGCCGTGCAGGCGAAGTGCTGATGCAGGTGAAGGATTCAGTGATGTCTGGCGGATTGGGTATGGGCGACCTGTGGTTTGATTTGCTTTGCTTTGTATTGCTGCTTTCTGCTAGTCAAGCAATTGAGTTCCGTGTGAATGCTTCTACTGGTGGATTGGACATCTTGGCAAAGATTATCAATAAGTTCTTGCACTTCGATATCGGTATGTCGGTATCCATTGGTGGCGCTTTGATCTGCTGCACTGCATTCTTGATCAATGACTTCCGATTGGTAGTGATAGGTTTGATTGGTACATGGCTCAATGGTATTGTAATTAACTATTTCACAGCTTCTTTGGATCGCCGTAAACGTGTCTGCATCATCTCGCGCGAACATGAGCGCATACGCAGTTATATTGTGGATGAGTTGGTGCGCGGTTGTTCGCTCTATACAGTAGAAGGTGGATATACCCGCGAGGAGTCCAAAGAAATCCAATCGCTGCTGACTCAAGAGGAGTTCGCTTCGCTGATGGCATATATACGCGAGAATGACATCAAGGCCTTTATCACAGCCAGCAACTGCTCCGAGATTTATGGATTGTGGCTCAAACACCGTAAACGTCACGGACGAATCGAAGTATCTAATGACTAATTATTAACCTATCAAATTTATATTACAATGAAACCTACATTATTTATTTTGGCTGCTGGTATGGGTAGCCGTTATGGTGGTCTGAAACAATTGGATGGTCTCGGACCTAATGGCGAAACAATCATGGATTATAGCGTTTTCGACGCTCTCCGTGCTGGTTTTGGTAAAGTAGTATTTGTTATTCGCGAGGATTTTGACGCCGATTTCCGTCGCGTGGTATTGAGCAAATATGAGGATAAAGTGCCTTGCGAGGTATGCTACCAAGCGTTAGATAAAGTGCCAGAGGGTTATACCTACAACCCAGAGCGTACCAAACCATGGGGTACTAACCATGCTATATTGATGGCCAAAGACCTTATCCATGAGCCATTTATGGTTATCAATGCTGATGACTTCTATGGCAAAGAGTCTTTTGAGGTGATGGCTAAGTTCCTCAACGAGGTAGCTGATAAGCAAGGCAAATACTGTATGGCTGGTTACCGTGTAGGCAACACGCTGAGCGAGCATGGTAGTGTGAGTCGTGGTGTGTGCAGCACCGATGCTAACAATTTCTTGACCGATGTAGTGGAGCGTACTTCTATCGAGAACAAAGATGGTCATGTTTGCTACAAGGATGAGAACGGTGCAGATGTTGAGATCGCATTTGATACTCCAGTTAGTATGAATATGTGGGGCTTCACACCAGAATATTTCGCCTATGCAGAAGAAGCGTTTAAGGCGTTCTTGGAGAAGAGTGGTCAAGAGTTGAAGACTGAGTTCTATATCCCAACATTGGTTAATGACCTTATTGTTTCGGGTCAAGCTACTTGTGAGGTGTTGGATACTCCTGCTAAATGGTTTGGTGTTACCTATGCTGACGACCGCGAGATGGTAGTAAGCAAGATCCAAGCATTGGTGGATGCAGGCGTTTATCCAAGCCCATTGTTCTAAATCGACAAAGAGTAAATAGTCAAATCGTACATTTAAATGTCTCGTATTCTTGTAACTGGTGGCACTGGCTATATAGGTTCGCACACGGTTGTCGAACTCATGCAGCAGGGCTATGAGGTAGTGATTGTAGATAACTTGAGCAACTCCAACCGTGATGTGTTGGACGGAATAGCTGCCATAGTGGGCCAACGACCTGCTTTTGAGCAAGTGGACTGCAATGACTCGGCTGCTATGCGCGATGTCATGGAGCGTTATCCTGACATCGAGGCAGTGATTCATTTCGCTGCAAGTAAGGCGGTAGGTGAGTCGGTGGAGCAACCGCTCATGTATTATCGCAACAACCTCATGTCGCTTGTTACCGTATTGGAGCAGATGAAGGCGCACGATATACGCCATATCGTTTTCTCCAGCTCTTGTACGGTCTATGGTCAGCCATCTGCAGAGCACCTGCCTGTGGATGAGACTGCGCCTATACAAGTGGCATTGTCGCCATACGGCAATACGAAGCAGATTAACGAGGAGATTATTCGCGATGAGGCGCATGCCAATGCTGCGTTGCATGCTACTATCCTGCGCTATTTCAATCCCATTGGTGCACACCCATCGGCAATGATTGGTGAGTTGCCTAATGGCGTACCTAATAACCTATTGCCTTTTGTGACCCAAACGGCTGCGGGCTTGCGCCAGCAACTCAAAGTGTATGGCAATGACTACAATACACCTGATGGTTCGTGTATCCGTGATTATATCTATGTAGTTGACCTTGCGAAAGCGCATGTCAAAGCGGTTGAGCGTATGCTTAGCGGCGAAGCAGCAGAGCAGGTGGAGGTGTTTAACCTTGGTACAGGACGCGGACTCAGTGTGTTGGAGATAGTGAACACATTCATGCAGGTAACAGGTGTGGACATACCTTACGAGATTGTAGGGCGCCGCGAGGGTGATATAGAGCAAGTGTGGGCTAAACCAAACAAGGCAAATAATGTCTTGGGCTGGAAAGCGGACACACCTATCGCCGATGTGCTACTCAGCGCATGGAACTGGGAGAAGAAACTCCGAGGCATAGAGTAAAACTGGGAGTCCGGTAGCCGGCATCCAGAATTATAATCCAATAAAAAAGAGGTCGCAAATATTTGCGACCTCTTATTATTATTGAAAGAAAGTGAAATGCACACTACCGTATGTTCGTTGCTCCACAAAATGGGGATGCTGGTAGAAGTCATGCGCCTTGGAATGTTCCAATACGAAATAGCCACCTTCCTTTAGTATTCCTTGTTCAAAAATCAAATCGGGAATAGTAGGCAAGGCTTCCAAATCATATGGAGGGTCTGCGTATATGAAATCATACTGTACATGACACGTTTTAATAAACTTGAATACATCGCCACGAATCAAGTGTAGGTTCTTTACACCCAATTGTTTGCAGCAGGAAATGATGAAGTTTTGTTGTGTGTGCGCCATTTCCACAGCGGTCACTTCGCGTGCACCGCGTGACACAAACTCCAGTCCGATGCCACCCGTACCAGCAAACAGATCTAACATATCTACCCCCTCATAATCCATACGATTGGTGAGAAGGTTGAACAGACTCTCTTTGGCAAAGTCCGTAGTAGGTCGTGCTGTGATATTTTTAGGGGGCATCAACCGACGCCCCCTAAACATTCCAGAAATAATTCTCATTATATTCTTATAGCCTTATAGCCTAATCGCCTATAACCTATAGCCAATAGCCGATAGGCAATCGCCTAAATATTACTCCCAGTTACCAGCGTTGTTGTTAGGAGCATCTACAGAACCTACCTTCAAACCAGGATAGTGCTCAAGTTTCTCCTCTTTGTCAATGAGGTTAACGCGCTCTTGGTTGTTGAGGTCATGGAGATAGGTGTTGTAGTGTGCACGAATCTCGAAGATAGGCACCTTGATACCTTGTGAAGTAGTGTACTCGTTGTTGGTCTCTACCTCAAATTTTACGTTGTCGGTATAAGGGATATAGATGATCTCGCCGATATTCTCCTCAGTATATTGACCTTTGTACAAGGACTGAATCATGTTGGTGAGGATGGTATCGCGGCGGAAGCTTTGCAAACCAGCAGCTTTTACTTCGCGGTCGTTCTCCCAAACATAGTTGTAGAGTTGAATGAGACTATCAGGACCTTGGAAGTTCATTTTGCGTTGTGCTTTGATGCGAGCACGCTCCAAAATTTTACTTGCTTTAAACTCGGTCATACCGTCTTCCAACTGTTTCTCGCTCAAAGAACCTTCTTTCAAAACTTCTTTCTTTGGAGCAGTCTTCAAATAGTCAATCAACGAATCCAAATCAGCGGTAAAGTAACCTTTGTCCAAACGGAATTGAGCCTCGGCGGTACGCAGGCTGATGAGGTTAGCGATAACTTTGGTTTCGCGCACTGCGCGCTCCTCTTCAAATTGAATAGGAGTTACAACACTTTTCACGCAAATAAATGCCATGAAAATAACACCAATGACAAGCAAGGTGCGGATGATAATTTTTGTAGCGTTCATATTAGTTTTGTTTAAATTTACAGGTTAATAGATTTTATTTCACAAATCCGCTGCAAAGTTACTAATTCTTTTTGATATATGCAAATATTTTTGTGTGTTTTATCTTTTTTCTTGCGTATGTACATTTTTTTTTGTATCTTTGCACCCGAAATAATAACGTGGGGACTATGTCGAACGAAAATAGTAATCAAGTTTTATACAAAATCCTGACCGAAAGGCTTGAGCAACTTCGATTGATGGATAAGGAGGGTGATTCCGATCGTCGCCGCCATGTGGCGCGCGAAACGAAGGAACTGCATGCTCCTTTGGCGCACCGTTTAGGTCTGTATGCCATCAAAACAGAAATGGAGGATTTATCGCTCAAATTTCTCGACTATAAGACATATAAATATATCGCGCACGCGTTAAACGAGAAAAAAGCGCAGCGCGATGCTTATATTGCTGCTTTTATTACGCCATTGGAGACCAAACTGAGAGAAGCAGGTTTTCAATTCACCATCAAAGGACGCCCCAAATCCATTCACAGCATCTACAATAAGATGCAGGCTCAGCGTTGTGATGTGGATCGTATCTATGACCTTTTCGCTATTCGTATTATCCTTGATTCGCCTTTAGAGCGCGAGAAATCCGATTGCTGGCAGGTTTATTCGCTCATCACGGATATGTATAAGCCCAATCCCAAACGTCTGCGTGATTGGCTTAGCGTACCGAAGGAGAATGGCTACGAGAGTCTGCATACCACTGTCCTCGGTCCTGAAGAGAAATGGGTAGAGGTGCAAATTCGTACGCGCCGTATGGATGAAGTGGCTGAAAAGGGTGTAGCAGCCCATTGGGCATACAAGGGAGTAGATGGCAATAAACTGAATACGGATAACCAGAGCGTATATGTCTTTACCCCTACTGGTGACCTCAAACGCTTACCTGCAGGAGCAACAGTCTTAGATTTCGCATTCTCTATCCATAGTGATGTGGGCTGTCGTTGTATGGGTGGACGTATTCGCAACCAAAACGTGAGTATTAGACAGAAATTGCAAAATGGTGATCAGGTGGAGATTATGACAGCACCCAACCAAAAGCCTTCTGCCGATTGGCTGAATGTGGTGGTGTCGC
Source organism: Paludibacteraceae bacterium (assembly GCA_045654945.1). Classification (GTDB taxonomy): domain Bacteria; phylum Bacteroidota; class Bacteroidia; order Bacteroidales; family Paludibacteraceae; genus Colicola. Next base: position 93,328 of record JAZOOG010000002.1, on the reverse strand, counting down.
ACCGCGCGAAAAATAAGATTCGTCAAGCACTCAAGGAAATGGAATATCGCAATGCTGCGGAGGGACGCGAATTATTGGAACGCCGTTTTAAGAACTGGAAGATAGACTATGCCGAAGGCGACATCTCGCGATTGGCACTCAAATTGGGTTACAAAGTGACCAATGACCTATATCAGTCTATCGCTTTGGGCAAGGAGGATATCCTGCGCCTCAAGGATGTTTTTCTGACGATGGATGCACCTAATCCTGATTTTCAACGTTCAGAGCATGTATATGTGCCTCAAAATCAAGAAGCTTTGGCACTTGAGGTGGATATCAATGTCAAGAGCGTGGACTATAACTTAGCGAAATGTTGCAACCCACAACCAGGTGACCCAATCTTTGGTTTTATCAGTATCTTCAAAGGCATTCGCATTCACCGATTTGATTGCCCGAATGCCGACAATATGCGCGAAAACTACCCCTATCGAATGCTACCTGCTCGTTGGGCGAAAAAGAATAAATAGCTATCTGCACCACACAATAACCACACAATAACCATACAATAACCATACAATAACCATACAATAACCATACAATTTGTTACCCATTTAGAACCCCGACAAAACCCATTTGAATAACTATCCATCTATATTACTCAGCAAAGCAGTAGATCAGTTTGCATCGCTGCCTGGCATTGGTCGTAAGACAGCTCTGCGACTGGTGTTGCACCTCTTGCGCCAATCCGAAAAAGATGTAGAGGCATTTACTTCAGCCCTTACGTCGCTCAAGCAGGATGTGCATTATTGCCGTATTTGCCACACAGTGTCTGACCAAGAGGTATGCCCAATATGTCAATCTCATTCGCGCGATAAACACACCGTTTGTGTAGTAGAGAATGTACAGGATGTGATGTCGATTGAGAATACGGGGCAGTATCATGGATTGTATCACGTGTTGGGTGGTGTCATCTCGCCTATGGATGGGGTGGGTCCGTCTGATCTGGAGATTGATTCGTTGGTAGCACGTATCGAACCCGAGCAGATTAAGGAGGTGATATTGGCTCTGCCTACCACGATGGAAGGTGATACAACCAATTTCTATATCTATCGCCGCTTGCAAAATACAACGCTACACCATTCTACACCACTCAGAATATCCCAAATAGCGCGTGGTGTGGCGATAGGCAATGAACTGGAATATACCGATGAGATTACTCTCGGACGTTCAATCATAAATCGAATAGAATTTAAAATGTAATATGGAACAAAAAATCATTCGCACACTCAATGTGTATTATTATGGTATCATGGCTTTGACGCTCTTGGCAGGTACCTTGGCGTATTTCCTTATCATGAAGGATTATGTACAACCTATTGATTCGCTTTCTGCGTTGGGGCAAGCAATACAATACATCGTTATTTTCGATGCGTTGGTTACTATTCCTTTGGGTTTGTATCTGTGCAAGAAACAATGTACCAAACTGAGCCAATTGGATAACGAGGAGGAGAAAAAGCAGGGCTACAAGAAGGCAGCAAGTCTGCGCATCGTGTTGGTTAGCAATACTATGGTATTTGCTATAGCTGCTTTTTACCTGATGGGGGCATACCAATCCATGTTGTGGGTAGCAGCCGTGTCTGCTATCGGTTGGTATTTCACCAAACCCTCTGAACGCAAGATGGAACTCGAACTCCAACCCAAAGACCCAACCCAAGAGCAATACTAAGCAAGACCATCCTATACAACTCTATACAATACTAAACAACCCTATACAACACGATTATGACTATCGCAGTAGATTTTGACGGAACTATCGTCACCCATGAGTATCCCAATATTGGCAAACCCATCCCATTTGCTATTGAAACGCTCAAGAAATTGCAGCAGGAAGGTCATCATCAACTCATTCTCTGGACATGTCGCGAGGGTGAGTTGCTCCAAGAGGCTATTGATTATTGTGCATCTAAAGGTTTGGAATTTTATTCGGTAAACAGTAATTTTCCAGAGGAGAATGCAGATATAGTCCGTGCCCGTAAGTTGGAGGCGGAACTATTTATTGATGATCGCAATTTAGGTGGCATACCTGATTGGGGTGTTATTTATCAGATGGTGATGAGTGGTAATTGTCATCGCCCAGCACCTGCAGGCAACATCGTGGAGGAACCGAAGCAAAAGAAAGGTCTGTTTGGACTTTTTGGCTAAAAATGAATATTAATTATTAACTATTCATTGATTTTCTGCCATAGGATGGCATCATCTTCGAGTGTCCAGGCGCACAGTACAGAGGAGGGCTGATAGCCCTCTTTTTGGTATATAGCGGAGCAGGCTACGTTTTTAACAGCAATAATAGCATATAGCATTCGGAGTTTCAAGTAGCCGAAGGCATATTCTTCCAACAACTTAACGGCTTGCGTACCAATGCCTTTGCCTCGTGCGTGTGGAGCAATATACATGCCGATGGCCGCTTTGCGGTTACGAGCATCAAAGTCAAATAGGTCAATGCAGCCCATGGTTACGCCTTCATCATCTATCATCAAACGCAATTGTCCGTCACGATAAATATCGCCTGTTGTAGAGGCGATATATTCGCGCAAGTCAGCCTGTGATAATGGGTTATGTGTGTCAGAATCGGCCCACATACGCGCATCGTTCTCCCATTGATAGAGATAGGGGAGGTCAGTTGGCTCTATTTTGCGCAGGCGTAGCATGGCGATGAGATGTTTATTGGTTGTTGAGTAGTTGGCGATAGTGCTCCACTACAGTAGCAAACGTGTCTTTGTATTGTGCTGGGATAGGTTCTGCGGGAGGGGATTGCATCTTCAGCGGGTCAATAGGACTGCCGTTCTTCCATACGCGGAAGTCCAAGTGTGGACCTGTACTTGAGCCCGAACTGCCCACATAACCAATCACTTCGCCTTGTTTGACATGTTTGCCCACTGCTAAACCTTTGGCGTATTTCGATAGGTGCAGATAGGCTGTCGTATAGGTCGAGTTGTGTTTGATTTTTACCGTGTGGCCACCGCCACCTTTGTACTCTTTCATTGTTACCACACCGTCGCCAATACTCACTACTGGAGTACCCATTGGCGCCGCATAATCTACGCCTGTGTGTGGGCGAACTACTTTATAAATAGGGTGTTTGCGGGCATAGGTAAAGCCAGAGGAAATGCGTTTGTAGTTGAGTGGCGCTTTCAAGAAAGCTTTGCGTAGGCTATTGCCCTCAGCATCAAAATAGTTGTGTATGGCTCCATCTTCAAACCAGATGGCTTCTTGCCAACGTTTGCCATGATAGAAGTCTGCTGCATAAATCCTGCCTATGCCAATACGCACGCTATCCACATATTGCTCGTCATAGTATACGCGGATAGAATCGCCTTTCTGCAAGCCGAAGAAGTCTATCGTCCATGCGTATATATCGCTGAGTTCCAAAGCCAATTCTGTGGGTAAGCCGTTGCCTGCCATGGCGTTCCAAAGGCTGCTTTCAATGACCACTTCTGCTGCACGTTCGCGATGGATGACGGGCTTTTCGAAACGCTCTACATGCATGCTATCCGTTAGGTGCAATACCACTGCCTCGCGGATATTGGGCTGATATACATAGTAGCAAAGTTGTTCTACGCCCGTAGTATCGGCTTGAAACAGCGCGTAATAGGTTTTGCCAGGACGGATAGTACGCACATCAAATTCCGAACGTGGCATGAGTGTGATGCCAGTGATTTGTTTGCGTGTCGCGCCCAATCGATTCATGATGCCGCCCAATGTCTCGCCGTCTTTCACGATGCAAGTATCAATGCGGAACGAATCAACGGGTAGTCCCCATTCATAACGAACAACAGGCTCTGGGGCTTGTTGTTCCTTTTGGCTATCCTGAGTTTTTGCGCATGATGCAAAAACTATAGCCAATATACCTAATGTGTATATATACTTTTTCAATGTCATGCGTTTTTCTGTGGGTATTTGCGAGTCCACGAACCCACTTTCAACTTAATCACGCCCAGCAATGCCTCAGAGAAAATGCCACCAGACATTTTGCTGGTACCCAATACGCGGTTGATAAAGATGATAGGTACTTCCTTGATGCAGAATCCACACTTATAGGCAGTGTATTTCATTTCGATTTGGAAGGCATAGCCCTTGAATCGAATTTTGTCTAATTCTATGGTCTCTAATACTTCGCGGCGGTAGCATTTGAATCCTGCTGTGGTGTCATGAATGTCTACGCCCAATACGAAACGTACATACTTGCTGGCGAAATACGACATGAGTACGCGTCCCATAGGCCAGTTCACTACATTCACACCGCTGACATAGCGACTACCGATAGCCACATCTGCACCTTGGTTGGCGCAGGCATCGTACAACTTCAGTAGGTCGTCTGGGTTGTGTGAGAAGTCGGCGTCCATCTCAAAGATATAGTCGTATTTATGCTCAATAGCCCACTTAAAACCAGTGATATACGCTGTTCCGAGTCCTAATTTGCCAGCACGCTCAATGATGTGCAAACGTCCGTTATAGGTGGTTTGCATCAGGTCTTTAACGATGGTGGCAGTGCCATCTGGCGAACCGTCGTCAATAATCAACACATGGAAACTTAATGGCAGATTCATCACAGCAGTGATGATAGCTGCTACATTTTCCTTCTCATTATAGGTTGGGATGATGACTAATTTATTATCCATAGTTGTTATTTTTGTGTAATTATTTGATTGTTAAGGATATATAATGGACTTGTTGTGAGTCGTGCCAATGGTGTTATAAACAAATCTTCGCCAGGCATAATGCCCTCCTCCAGCAGAATATCTTTGATTGTATCCATAGCCACGTTGGGGTCATTGTTCTCGTGGCTCAGGTGGCAGAGGAAGGCGTTGCGCATATCTACATGCCAATTCTTGGCCAATAGTCTTCCGCAAGTGACATTGCTCTGGTGTCCGCGAGGTGATAGGATTCGCTCTTTCAGATAGGTTGGGTAGGGACCATTCAGCAGTAGTTGCTCATCATGATTGGCTTCGATAATCACATGGTTGGCGGTTGCCAAATAACTCTCCATAGTGGCGTTAGGTTGTCCGCAGTCGGTAGCAATGACTACGCGTTGTCCCAAGAAATCAATCACATAGCCTACGCATTCTGTAGAGTCGTGTGAAATGCCGAAAGTATTGATACGCATTCCATTGAGTTCCCATTCCACGCCTTTCTCAAAGTAACGCTGCGAGGTGCGCAGTTTCTCGCGCACGCCGTAGTTGCGGTCAATACCATCATGGATAGCGCGGGTGGAGTAGATAGGCAGATGCACACGTTCGCCCAATGTGCCTACGGCACGAATATGATCGGCATGGTCGTGGGTGATGAGTACGCCCATGATGTTGCCATAATCCAAACCCATCTCACGCAGGTTCTTTTGGATGGTGCGTGCGGAGATGCCAGCATCAATCAGGATACCCCATTTGTGTGTACCCAAGAAATAGCAGTTGCCACTGCTTCCGCTGGCAAAACTTCTGAATATGAGTTGGTTATCTGTCATTTTTGCACCTGTTTTATGTATTTGTGTCTACACTCTTTCCCAAATTACATCAATCAGCCCGCAAAGGTACAAAAAAAAACGCAAATATCCAAATAAAATCGATTTTTATGCTGAAAAAAGTGTTTTTGTTCTGTTTTATCATAGTACCGCCATCATCGGGGTGGTAACGATGTGGTAACGATAGATCTAAGGTGCCCATCATCCGCTTATCCACCGCTTATCCACCGCTTATCCACCCGATTGACCCTATCTAACCTCCCCTTCATGGGGAAGGATTGATCCCTGTGATTTTCCGAAGGCTTACCGAAGGGATACCGAAGAAAGATGGTTTATGACCTTCTCTAATTGTACATCTTTTAGGAGTACGCGGAGTTGCGTGTTTAAAAGGTATAATGTGGGCAGTGCTTTGATGTCGTATAGGTCTTGCTGGTCTATCTCGGGCGCATATACGCTTAGCCATGCAGAGGGATATTGTGCTTTCTGCCACGCTTCTATCTCATCGTCAATATACACCGCCACCACTTGCACCCCTTTCTGCGCAAAATGAGCGTGTTGGCTCTCCAGTTGTTGTTTTACCCACTGACACTCCTCGCAATTTGGATCGTGGAAAAAGAGTAGAATATATGGGCTTTGTACGCCATATAAATGCCCTTCCTCGCCTACTTGGGTAGTGAATGGAAAATCTGCAGCAGGTGTACCCACACGATTCTTCTGCACCATCGTGTAATGTTTTTGGTAGCGTGTATTGGTGGTGTAATCTGCAAACTGATGCGTGGCAGCATATTGCAAGAATAGCAGATATTGTTCATCGTTGCGATAGGGCGAGTTGGGGTCATAGAGATACTTCTCGGCGAGTGTCAGGAACCGCGCTGTAGCATTGTTTTGTTGGGCTTTGGCAAGCAACGCACCAATCTGCTCCGCCTGTTGGGTAGGAGTTTGATGCGCCATACCCAACAAGAACCGCGCAAAGCGTTCCTCCGCTTCGCGTGATTCTACTACTTGTTGGTTGCCAAACGCAAATCCTTCCCACACGGAATACTGTGGCAGCAATACCTGTGCTGTGATAGGGCTATTGGTCGGCAATAATCCGCAGAGAAATAGTGCAATATGTAGAAGAGATATCTTCATTATAAATCCTATTCCGCTATCAATTACTCTTCCATTAGATACTTTGCGCTAACCAAATTCCAAATAGTCGGTCATACACAGAGTAAGTACCTGATTCTTCGTAGATAAATTCTTTTTCTACCAATGTTTTTATTGCACTACGTACCGAACTGCCTGCTGGCAAATGATACTTCGTGAGGAAAGTTCGATTATTTGGCTCTGACACGTTGCGTTCTTTGGCAATAGCTTTAAGTGTTTCTAATTGATTAGAAGTAAAGAGCCGACAATAATTCTGATACGTATATTCATTTTCATTTACCAAACACTCAATCACATCCTGTACTTCAGAAATACTTATCTGCTCCATACCTAATTCGTAAAGTCGGTTCAAGACAGATTGAATATACCATGTATGCCCATATAGATTACTGTATAAGAAGTGGAATGCTTCTTGGGTAATCTCTTGTTGATGAGTGGAAAAATGTTTTGTTGCGAATTCGAAGTACTTTGTTTCTGGTATTTCAGAGATATGCATTGTTTGTGCACTTTGGAAGAATGCACGCTTGGCAGAGGAGAACATATCCATCATCATGTGCTTTTGACTACCTGCAAAGATAAAATGCACATTACGCATATGTTGGATATAACTTCGCAAAGTTTCTTCCACTTTATTGTCTGAATAGTATTGGATTTGTTGAAATTCATCTAATGCAACATACACGGGTTTATCAGCATGTTCCATATAATTAAATACTTGTTGCAGCGAGACTTCAGTTTGCGTTTCTACCATTGTCACTCCAATTTCGGGAGTTCCAGTAATAGGGTCACTACTAAATGAGAAGCGTAATGACTGTAATGCCTTCATGATGGATTCTCGCAGGGATGGAGAACCGCAATTGCCTATTACTGATTTGGCTAAACATTCTACAAATTCACGCAGGCAATTGGTTTTGTACAAATCAACATAGATGCAATATGCTTCTTGTTGAGGAACTTGTGCAAAAAGATGACCAATCAGTCCCGTTTTACCCATTCGTCGAGGACTAATCAGTACTACATTTCGCTCATTTTGGAGTGCAGAATGTAATTGTGCAGTTTCTGTCTCACGGTCACAAAAATAGTTTTTTGATACATAACCGCTAATCAAAAACGGATTTTTAGGTGTCTTTTTATTCATATAATTCATTGATTACTATGGTATTATCATGATAGCAAAAAACTTGTAGCAATTTTCTCGCTGCAAAGGTACTGAAAATCTTTTAATTATGCAAGGTTTTGAGCTGTTTTTTTATGATTCCCGCAACATTTTTTCAGCATTTCTCTATGATTCCCCAAAGATTAGTGGTTGCCTTGTGAAAATTCACTATACGCTTCGTAGTCTCATCGTACCCGAGAAAACCTATCGAAAACATACTTATTCCCTATATGCAAGTGCGAGCGTCTATATTATACTAATGCTCAATAATTTTGTAGTATTTGCAATAGATAAGTGACGAAATTGTTTTTTTTTTATTTAATTTCGCTTGTTGTTTCGGTAAACAGGTCGCGAAATCGGTAGTTTTTTGTTCGATTTCGCCACTAAAGTATGCTAGAATCCACAAATTACCGAACAGAACTTCCACAAATTACCGAATAAAACTTCCACAAATTACCGAACAAAATCGCCACAAATTACCGAATTTGTATAAAATATTTGGAAGTTTCAAAAAAAAGTATTACCTTTGCAGCCTCAAATTCAAATACTTATGGCATATAAAGAACGAATAGCGGATCAACTCCTCTTGCGTAGGTTAGCAGGTAAGGGAGCTGTGCAAATTGAAGGACCTAAATGGTGCGGTAAGACTACCACAGCCAAGCAAGTTGCGAAAAGCATATTAGACCTCGGCGACTCAGAAGTGCTGCAACAAAGTAAGCAATTAATCGAAATTAGCAGCAAAACACTATTGCAGGGTGAAACTCCTCGCCTAATTGATGAGTGGCAAACTTTACCTGCTCTATGGGATGCCATCCGAAGCGAAGTAGATCGGCGCAATGAATTTGGACAGTTCATTTTGACTGGTTCTTCGGTTTTGCCAGATCCTAGCGCAACGATTCATAGCGGTACAGGTCGCTTTGCCCATGTGCGTATGCGCCCGATGAGTTTGTTTGAATCGGGTGAGGGTAACGCAATTATAAGCCTCGCAGCCTTGTTCGATGGTGAAGAATACGCTCCTGCTCAAAATCATTTGGTTTTGGAAGATATCGCCTATTTGCTATGTCGCGGTGGTTGGCCTCAAACGACCTTTTTGGAGGGTAATGTGGCTTTGGATCAGGCTTTTGACTATGTTGATTCGGTAGTAGAGCGCGATATCCAGCGAGTAGATGGAGTAGAACGCAGTCCAGAGAGGGCGCGCCGGTTGTTGCGCTCGTATGCACGAAATATTGCGCAGCAAGTTTCGTTGAAAACTATCCGAACAGATATGCTTAATAATGACACTGCTACATTGGATGAAGATACTGTTGCAGATTACATTAAAGCCCTCAAGCGTTTGTATGTGGCAGAAGATTTAGAAGCGTGGAACCCTAATCTGCGTAGCAAAGCTGCTATTCGCACTGCTGATACGCGTCATTTAGTTGACCCTAGCATAGGAACGGCTATTTTGGGTATTGGACCTAAGGATTTGATGAAAGATTTGGATAGTTTTGGTTTGTTCTTTGAGAATATGGCAATCCGTGATTTGCGTGTATATGCAGAGGCATTAGATGGTCACTTATATCACTATCGAGATAGCGATGGGTTGGAATGTGATGCTGTTTTACACCGTCGCAATGGCAGCTACGGATTGATTGAAGTGAAGTTGGGAGGTGAAACTCAGATTGAGGAAGCAACTCTAACGCTTAATAAATTGGAAGCCAAGATAGATACCACTCGTATGCCTAATCCTTCATTTAAGATGGTATTAACCGCAGTGGGGAAATATGCACTCAAGCGTAAAGATGGGGTATATGTGGTGCCAATTGGATGTTTAAAGCCATAAATGAGATAGCGGATATTAAGAATTAAGCAATTGCTCGCAAATCGCAAAATGTAGGTTATTCGTTATAAGGAAGTGGGCTATTTGTCAGCCCACTTCCTTGGATTTCCACCGCCTACGGCGGTAATAGTTAAATTGTTAAATAGTTAATTTTCTCTCCTGACACAACGCACAAGGTAGGTATCGTACTCTCCGCCGCCATACTGACTACCAGAACTGAAATCTTGTACCCAATAATAGCCATAATAATTACCTTGACTTTCATGCGTGCAACTCCAATACCAGTCGTCTCTATCCCAATTATCATATGCAAAACCCCCAATTTCGCCTTTGTGAATATACATTGTATTTAGCACATCCTTAGATGGTAATATCCAATCCGAATATCCGCCATAAGTTAAATTATTACAAGCATCCATCGCTTGCTGCCAAGTCATGCTAGAACCTAAGTCTGGATGTACACGATAGGTGTAATTATTATGAATAAATGTAGGTAAAGCAATATAAGCAGCATAATCTGGATGCTCTAATTTAATCGTTGTTCCATACGAAATACCAGCACTACTTCTTGCGTAGGCACGTACGTAGTAAGTACCAGTACTTAATCCCATTATTGTTACTTGCTTTTCAAATTGCGCAGAAGAAGTTTTTGCCACTGTCACTTTTGTAACACTTGAATCGTCCAAAGTTGGATTTTGTATCTTAGCATAAATGAATCCGCGTTCCGTATATTCAGGATCGCCTGCATTGGTAATCTTTCCGATAAAATAAGCACTTGTATTGCTTTTTATCTCCACCGATACTGTTGTAACCTGTGGCGAAATCGCCTTAAAATCAGCCACTTTCTCCTCGCCATACGCAGTACCTTGTGTGTTGGTGGCGTATGCACGCACATAGTAAGTGTTTCCAACTACCAAATCAGTAGCATTAGCCACAAATTCTCCACGCCCCTTGCCCGATGCAACTACTTTTGTATCGCTATCCACCATCGGGTTATGCGTGGTAGCATATACAAAACCACGTTCGGTATAAGCAGGTTCGCCTTCATCAATAATGGTACCATTAAAAGTTGCCTTACCTGCTGTGCGAGAGATGTTTGTGACGGCTTGTGTGCTGACTTGAGGCAATGCATCAGAAGGAGTGAACGACACTTCATTCGTGCTATACGCCTCTTTACCTGCATTAATGGCATATGCACGCACATAGTAGGTTTTGCCTTTTGTCAATCCTGCTACTGTAGCAGAATAGGTTTTGCTATCTGTCAATGTAGAAGTGACTTTCTGAATACAACTGCTTAATGTTGGCATAGAGGATTCCGAATATACAAATCCGCGCTCACTATACTTTGGACTACCATCTGTCAATATCTCGCCATTGAGGGTGGCTGTAGTTGTTTTTACATTAGTGGCAGCTAATGTGTTGAGCGTAGCGAGTACTGTGTTATTCGTAGCACTAATAGTCAATTGCTTACTACCATTATTTGAAGTAATATGAATGGTAGTAGTATTTTCTCCACTACTCAGTTTCACACGGTCAATGGTTACAATCAACGATTGTGTAGCACCTGCAGAGAGTACACCCTCTATCTTGCTTACAGATTTTATCCATTCGGCTGTCGTAGTGATTTGCCATTCCAACGATTCTGTACCATCATTGAACAAACTAAACGAACGAGCTACATCTGCTTCTGCGCTTCCAAAGTCCAAAGTGCTGATTTCTTGGCGATTGTCGTCTACCACTTTCAGCGCAGGTGGCAACTTCTCAATTTGCACATCGCCTTTGGCTTGTTGCCCAGGCTTGACTTCAATAGTATGGCTTACGCCATCCATATACCCTGTTTTGGCAATAAGCAAGGTGTATTTGCCAGGGTTAAGTTCTGTAAACTCGAATTGACCTTCGCTGCCCGTCACGGTTTTTAGTCCGCTTGGACTCAATTCTACACCTGCCGACTTAATCGGCTCACCAGTGGCTTTGTCCACCACCGTGCCATAAATACTGCCAGGTAAATCTTCTGGCGCACATGCTTGGTAAATGCCACAAACGAGTAGCAGACCAAGGAGAAGATAGAATGATTTTTTCATTGTTTGTGTTGTTATATAAATATTCTAAACGATACTCTACGGACAAACAGGACGAACGGAGCGACCTGCTGCTTTATAGTCATTTTTGCGTTCTTTCCATGTGGAGTAAAAATACATGTATAAGGCAGTTGTTGAATAATTGGGACCATAAGCACTTGAAGACCAATAATACCCATAATCACCAGCGCCATATAAACTACCTAAATCACGATAACCTGCTGCGGGTAAAAAGATATAATTACCATTGCTTTTACTTGTTACCTTGTAACCATTGATACCATTTTGAGTTGTCCATTTCCATGTACAATTATTACGCAGTTCTTCAAACTCATCTATGGTAGGCATACGCCATTTACCTCCCCAATTAGCACGAGCAGCATCAGCAGACAACGGTAATGTAGTGGGGTTGTCATAGTACGTATACGATGAACCATTGTAATAACTTTTGGAACGAGTTTCTCCCCAAGCAAAATAATCGCCATAACCTTCTGGTTTTGTTGTTCCCACATTGCATGTAGCCCATTTTACCGATAATCCTAAATCGACATATTGGTGTCCGTTTTCTGTATTATTAGTTGATGAAGACTGTTCGGTTGTGAAGCTAATCGTTGAGCCATAACTGGTACCTACCTCATTAATGGCGTAAGCGCGCACATAATATTTGGTCCCCGCTGATAGGTTCGATAGATTCACAGTGAAATTACCCAATCCACTTCCTGCTGATTTTTTGTTATTAGAGGTGGTTGGATTAGAACTGGATGTAGAATAACAAACACCACGCTCTGTAACGGTAGTGCCTCCATCTGATGTGACATTACCGCCAATTGTGGCTGAAGATGTAGTGACATTGGTCGCAGAAGAAGTTGTCACCGTTGGCTTGCTGTAAGAAGGTTCTTCTTCGGTTGTGAAACTAATCGTTGAGCCATAACTGATACCTACTTCATTAATGGCGTAAGCGCGCACATAATATTTGGTCCCCGCTGATAGGTTCGATAGATTCACAGTGAAATTACCCAATCCACTTCCTGCTGATTTTTTGCTATTAGAGGTGGTTGGATTAGAACTGGATGTGGAATAACAAACGCCACGCTCTGTAACGGTAGTACCTCCATCCGATGTGACATTACCACCAATAGTGGCTGAAGATGTGGTGACATTGGTCGCAGAAGAGGTAGTAACCGTTGGTTTGCTGTAAGAAGGTTCTTCAGTTGTGAAGCTAATCGTTGGACCGTAACTGGTACCTATCTCATTAATAGCGTAAGCGCGCACGTAATATTTGGTTCCCGCTGATAGATTCGATAGATTCACAGTGAAATTGCCCTGTCCACTTCCTGCTGTTTTTTTGTTATTAGAGGTGGTTGGATTAGAACTGGATGTGGAATAACAAACGCCACGCTCTATAACGGTAGCGCCTCCATCCGATGTAACATTACCGCCAATCGTGGCAGAAGATGTGGTGATATTGGTCGCAGAAGAAGTCGTCACCGTTGGCGCATTGATGGTGTTTTTTTCTGCTACAAAAGACACCTCATTGGTACTATACGCAGTCTTACCACCATTGACGGCATACGCTCTAACATAGTAAGTGCTTCCTTCAATCAATCCAGTTACATTTTCTTCATACGAATCATAATCGGTTACTGGACTTGTTATCTTCTTGATTGTAGTGCTAATGGTTGGCATTGATGACTTGGAATATACAAACCCACGCTCTGTATATTTGGGTGTGCCTATTTCTATAATTTCGCCATGGAAAGTTGCGGAAGAATTACTGATGTTAGTAACAGCGAAAGTATTAAGAGTTACTGGAGAAAAACTATTTGTAGCCACAACAATCAATTGCTTATTACCGCTATTGGATGTAATATGTACGGTTGTCTTATTTTCCCCGCTATTCAAGAGGGTTCTGTCTATGGTAATCAGTAGCGACTGTGTTGCTCCTGCAGACAAAGTACCTTCTGTTTTGCTAACAGATGTAATCCATTTGGCATTGGCAGTGATTTGCCATTCTATTTTTTCAGAACCATCGTTGAACAAACTGAACGAACGAGACACATCATCTATAGAACTACCGAAATCCAATGTGCTGATTTCTTTGCGGTTGCCATCTACCACTTTCAAAGCAGGTGGCATCTTTTCTATTTGCAAATCGCCCTTGGCTTGTTGTCCTGGCTTGACTTCTATCGTGTGGCTAACTCCAGCCATATATCCTGTTTTCGTAACAAACAAAGTATATTTGCCAGGGTCAAGTTCGGTGAACTCAAACTGACCTTCGCTGCCCGTCACGGTTTTTAGTCCGCTTGGATTGAGTTCTACACCTGCTGACTTAATCGGTTCACCAGTGGCTTTGTCCACCACCGTACCATAAATACTGCCAGGCAATTCCTCTGGCGCACATGCTTGGTAAATGCTACAAACAAGTAACAGACCAAGAAGAAGATAGAGCGATTGTTTCATTGTGTTTGGTTGTTTTACTTCATTTTAATTCCACCAACGAGTTTTACTAATTATTTTTTGAAAAAAGATATTATAGTCCTACGAGAGTACCCGTTTCTGAATATGCAATTTTTGCTAATGAATTCACAATAAAAAAGCGATAGTATATTATTGATCCGTCAGGAATACCATTTACTTTGTATGTAAGAGTATTAGATAACGGATTACCCTCATCATAAATAACAGCATCTTTACTTTCAATACTTGGTAGCCTATTTGTGAAACTAAATACAACCCCATAAAATTCTACATTAACTCCACCTGTAGAATTGATTTTACCATATACTGTAGCATCATTATTGATACCATAGCTAGGCAGTTGTAATATGGATATAGAAGGCATTCCATCGGTAGTTGTAAATTTAATAGGTGTACCATATACTATTCCATTTTTATTTTTTGCATAGGCAGTAACATAGTATTTTGTAGATGGACTTAGATTTGTTAATTCACAACTATATTCTCCATAAACACCAGTGTTATTTCTTACACAATTATCAGCGATTGTAGGCTCCTTATTTGTTGAACTATAACAAAATCCGCATTCCGTAATAGTAAATCCACCATCAGAAATTATTTCACCTGTTACTGTGGCACTAATAGGACCTATATTGGAAGATGATTTTGTGGAGACTTTTGCAGAGCCTGAATCTGTCGTGAAATCAAGTATTTCGCCGACTCCAGTTCCATATGAATTTGTAGCATAAGCCTGGAAATAATACCTTGTATTTGGTTCAAGGTCTGTAAGTTGTACAGAGAATGAACCATTAGATATTTGAGTTTTGATCTCTTTTCCGTAGTAATCCCCTTCTGCAATATAAATAAATCCAGCTTCTGTTATGTTCGCTCCTCCTGTCGATTTTACAGAACCATATATATACGCTGATGAACTTGTAATATAGTTTGCATATGTCGTGGATACCTCTGGTTTAGTGGCTTTTGTCGTAAAAGCAATGTCTTTCCCATATACTGTGCCAGCACTATTAGTGGCATAGGCACGAGCATGGTACTCGGCTCCAGATTCCAATCCTGTTAAGGTACAAGAAAAAGTTCCAGTACCTTTGCCGTTTGCTACATGTGAATCTTTGACTGTGGGGTAGCCCTCCCCTTTTTTCCAACAAATACCCCTTTCTGTGACTTGTCTATCTCCATCTGAAATTACTTCTCCTGTACAAATTGCGCTGTTTGATGTAATAGATGAGATTTCGATAGTACGTACTTCAGCAAGTCCTTCAGAGGTCTGTATCTTTAATTGTTCTCCGTAACTAGTTCCAAATTTATTAGTTGCATAAGCACGAATGTAATATGTAGCATTAGGTGATAGATTAGTAAGTGAACTTTCCCATAGTCCAAGTCCTTTTCCATCAGAAGTATGCACTCCTTGGATAGATGGCTGAGGTGATGTAGCATAACATACTCCTCTGCTTATAATAGACTCTCCTCTATCATCTGTCGCTTCACATTGAATTATTGCGGATGATGATGTCACATTACTACTACCTAAAGTTTTTACAATTGGTAATCCTTCTATAGTCGCAAATGATATTTGTTCACCATATGCAATGTCTGTTCCATTGCTAACATAAGCTCTTGCATAATATGTAGTTTCTTTTTCTAAGTTAGAAATAAGTGTATTGTATACAGCACCTATTGTTGGAGTATTTAGTAATGTGATTTTAGTGGAACCATTTTGAAGAGTAGGAGCTGCTTTTTTACTGTAAACAAAACCATATTCGTTAATTGATGGCGACATGTCGCGAGTAATTTTACCATTTAATACGGCTGAGCCTGCGCGCACATCTGTAGCATCCATAGTTTCAACGATATTATTACTTGAGGCGGAAATATTGATTTGTCGAGTACCATTGTTTGAAACAATATGAATTGTAGTAGAATTATTACCCATGTTTAATTTGTTTCGATCTATTTTAATTACTAATGGTTGTGCCTTATTCGGTGCTAATACTCCATATTCTTTACTTATTGAACTAATCCAACTACATGAATAAACAACGGACCATTCAAGTTCTTCCTCTCCTTTATTGAAAATATAAAATGATTGCATTACTAATGCAGGATTTTCTCCAAAATCAATAGCTGTCACCTCATTACCTTCATCATCTAAAATGGTTAATGAAGGCGGTAATTTCTCTATTAGTATATCTACATGTGTAGTTTTTCCTGATTCAACAACAATCATACTTGTGGTATCTGCTTGATACCCTGTTTTTGCAATTACTACAGCATATCCGCCATGTGTTAAATCGGTAAATTCAAAATGTCCGTCACTTCCAGTTACGGTGGTCGCTCCATTAGGCGTAAGAGTTACACCTGCTGACTTAATAGGTTCACCTGTCGCTTTGTCAGTTACTACACCATAAATACCACCCGTGATTTCTTGATCTTTAGGATCACATGATTGGAATAGCCCCCAAAAAATAGCTATACCAAAAAAGAAAAAGACGCCTTTTTTCATGTCAAAATATTTAAATATGTAATTATTTAGCTTCTGGATTATTCATTGCCTCTATAAGTGCTTTCTTAAATTCTTGCATTTTTCCTTCGACCTCCTCTTTTACCAAAGGACTTTGACTATCATATAAATAAAATACTTTTTTTAAGTGTGTTATTTCCTTTTTAACCCAAGTTTGAAAATTAGGATTGGTAAGGTAATACTCTTGAAAATGATTAAAAAGAGACTTATTTGTAGTAATTTGATTTGACTTAGTATTACATAATTCCCGATTGATATTACCTGCACAAGTGACAATATAATAATTGTCTATGGAATCTATATGGATGCAAGAAATTTGGATATCATTCATTAATAAATGGGATAGTTCATATACAGATGTCAAATATCTCTGTAATTCATATATATTAACAAAGATTTTTTCGTTATAAATTTTCGTAGAAAGGCTATCAGAAAGCACTCTACCTGCAATGTAAAGTCCCATGTCTCTCAGAGATAATCTTAATGCGCTATCTTTGTCGGTATGTATGCTCTCAGCGTATGCCCCTATGCTTGTATGGGTATCACTTACATCTTCAATACATGGAGAGGTAGTTCTATCTTGTGCTTTTTTTGCAGTGTTTTTATGCGCAATACTTGTTATTATTTTGTCTTCTTCTGTTTCAATATAAGTAGGTAAGAAATCGTACAACCTTTCCGAATATTGTATGGCCTGTGCAATTGTAGTTTCATCTTTTGTCCCTACCACCCAACTAACTTGTGCTAATAAATTTCCGCACAGTATTAACATACTGCATAATATGATGTTTTTCATACGCGTCGTTAATGATTTATGTAATAAATTTGTTTGTGATAAATGCTATGGGCAGCTACTGCCCATAGCACATTGTGGTTGTTATCAATAGAATTACTCTGCTTTCTGCAGGGTAATATTTACTCTTTCTGTAGCACCTGCAACGACAGAGACTGTTTTGCGGTTGGTGCTATATCCTGTGGCTTGTACGGTCAATGTGTATTGTTGTGCATCCAAATTTTGGAACTCAAAGAAGCCGTCCACACCTGTATATGTGTTTTTACCACTGGGAGCCAAAGTGACTAATGCACCCGCAATCACATCACCTGTTGCCTCTTCTACTACCGTACCAGACAAGGTGCCGAAAGTGTCATAAGTCACAGGTTCGCAAGAAGAAAAACAAGTCAATGCTCCACAGAGCAATGCAAAAAATAATGTTCTTTTCATAAACTGAATTATTCGAATATATTATACTTTAAAATGTAAAATTAACTGCTAAACCAGCATCTTCTGCTGTGGCATAAGGCATAAAACTCAATGTTTTACCATCTACGGATACATATGGTTTTCCCTTCGCTACAATACCATCAATGATATTCCAAATATATACAGCAGCGACACCACCAATACAAACGTTACGTGTGATATTGCAGATATTTGCATTTTGTGCATAGTAATTTTTCTGTGCGCTGTTATGTGTCATTCCAATCTTTTTTGCATAGTTCAAACGCAAACATTCGGTAACGACAACACCACCAACTAAAACCACTTCGCCTGCAATAATGCCTATACCTTTACCAACACTACCTTTGTAGATTTGTGCCATACCAGGAACGAAAACGCGGGCAGAGAATTGATACCTGTCAGTAGCCACAACATGCTCAGGCTTGGCCATTAGACTGCTGCGCGTTTGATATAAGAAATATCCAGTAACGCCAGTGGGGCGACATTCCCAGTATTCTGCAATATGGCCCGATTTTACTGCTGCGGATTGCTCACCTACCGTAAGTTTACGGCGTTTTTCTATTTCGACACGAGCTTTTTCACGAACAACATCTTCATCACTACCACTTGCCACAACCACCTCTAAATAAGAATTATCTAAGGTCCTTTTGTAACTGGCAGTTGCCCATGTTGGTTTGACACCACCGCAATCTTGTGCTTTTAACGCGGTTGGGAACAACAATGTGCATACAATGCACATTGTTGTATAAATAAATAAAGAACGCTTCATTTTATTCAGGTTTTACATCGAAGACTTTAAACGCTGATTCTCTGAAAGCTTGTTCATTCGCTTTCACTTGAGCCTTTACATCATTAGGAATTTGATTGCTTTCTTGGAGACCATCAACTATAGTTTCAACTAACTCTGTTTTACGAACTAATATACCTATATACATATTCGCAAATCCAGTTTCTTCATCAATAGGTCCCATTTGACGACAATCTTCCTCAGTATCATTTAAGTAAGTATCAATGATTTGTTCACCAGCACTTTCAATATGTGCAGATGCTGAAAATTGATCATCCAAATCCATTTGTTCGAAATAATCACGAACTACGGCCTTATATTTACCTCCTACTTTCTGCTTTACTTGTTGGCGCAAATTAGCTAAAAGTTTGGTTGCAGCAATAGAATAATCGCGTTCACCATCACCAATCATTTTTACGCGTATCCAACCGCTGGCTGCATAATACTCATGATCGTCATAACGCATACATGGCTGAGTCGTAGTTTTTTCTGTGAACTCAGTCTCTTCTAAATCACGCATACGACTATTACGATTGCTACGATTATCTGCAAAAGTAGGAAGGGCTACGTTAAAAATGAGTGCCAATAATAAGATTTGCTTTGCATTCATAGTTGTATTGAATTATTCTGTTGGAGCATTTTGCAAACCATATGAAACATCTTTTCTAAAATCTTCCTCGTTTTTAATAACCTCCTTCTTTTCTTTCTCAGGAATGTTATTCATAATTTGTTCCACCAAGTCTTCTTTGCTAACTTTGATAGCCAAATAAAGTGTTACATTACCATTTGCATCAGGGCGAGTCATTTCGCGACAACTCTCTTCTGTGTTATTAACCATTTGATTGATGACCATTTCTCCAGCACTTTCAATGTGAGAACTTGCAGTAAATTGATCATTTAGATCCATCTGATCCATATAATCACGGATAACTTGTTTATAGGCACCTGCAATTTTCTGTTGCATTTGTTGTTTAGCAAGACGTAGCAATGCAGTCGATTGTATTGTTACTTGATTCAATGGCATAACTCGTTGTACGTGAGCCGTGAAATACTCTTTAGTATCAGGTTCCCAACATGGCAACTTGTATGTTTGTGCTGATTTAAGATACTCTTGTTCTGCTAACTCTGCTGCTTTTCTGGCTTCTTCTGCTGCTCTCGCTTTCTCTCGCGCTGCTTGAGCATCACGAATACTATCCATTTTCATTTGATGAAGCAAAGCTGCCTCCTCTGATTTTTGCTGTTGTTGCATTTCCCATTCAGCTTTTTTTGCAGCTTTTTTCTCTTTTCGAGTTTGTGCTGTAGCAGGAGCTGCTACAATAGCCATAGCCATAAGGGCTAAAATAATTGTTTTTTTCATTGTTTTGTTGTTTTAATTAGTTAAACATATATGTTTTTCACTCACATGTGAGTTTTCTAAACCAATTAGACACAACAAAAAAGCGTGAAACTTGCTCTTGCCAGTTCCACGACTTGAGGCTCTCGCATTGCCTTGATATCGAAACCGACAACGCGAAGCCCACGCCGAATATAAACTATACTCTCGTGCTACATAGTTAAGGTACGCGTGTGCGCATACGCATATACGCAAAAGGCGTACCAAATAGGCACAAGAGGGATAATCTTATATCCCGTAGGACATCCATCGTTGCAATGCTCCTGATATCAATTGTTGAAATTTGCGAGATTTCAAGTCATCAGAACATAGCGCCAATAAACGCCTTTTTAATATGTCTTGAAAGCCACGATTAGGGTCTTTGGGGCAAATAATTTGGCTTTCCGAGAGGAGACACTTCCCCCCCCTCTAAACCCCGGCGTTGGACTTTCGACTGCAAAGGTACTACAAATATCTCATATATGCAAATAAATCAGCAAAAAAAATACACTCGCGGGGAAATCCGCGAGGTCACAACAATAAAGATCATTCAGATTGAGTTATCTGTTTAAATAGCGGATAATTTCCTCGCAGAGGGTGAGGATCGGTGTTTGTCCGTCGTTATTCACTACCAGATCGGCACGCTGTAGGTCTTGGTCTGTCTGCTGTGCGCGCATGCGAGCGCGCACTTTCTCTATGGTCGAATGGTCACGCGCCACCGCGCGCGCAAGGCGTATCTCCTCTGGCGCAGTGACCACTATCACCTTATCGCATAGTTCATCAAATCCTGCTTGGTAGAGTATGGCACATTCGACAAAGAACAAGCCTACCCCCAACCCCTTCGTAGCGTGGTGTAGCGTGGTGTAGCGTGGTTGATTGTTTGTACCCAACGCAGAATATCCGCCCTAACTGCTGGGTGAACAATGTTGTTGAGTTGGGTCAATAAGCCCCCCTCCGACTCCCCCCTAAAGGGTGGAGAGGCAAATACACGCTGCGCTACCAATGCTGTTTGATACACACCATCGGCATATACCTCTTTGCCAAAGAGTTGCTCCATCTGTTCACGCACATGAGTATCTTCCACAATCAGACGTTTAGCTTCGCTATCGGTGTCATAGACTGCATAACCCATTGTGCGCAATTGCTTTGCAATTGTGCTCTTACCACTACCTATGCCACCTGTAAGTCCGATAATCATGTTCTTTTTTTTGTTTCCAGTGTTCAGTATTCAGTGTTCGGATTCTGGAGCTGGATGCCTTTTTTAGAATTGGAAATATATAAACGCCTGCATATCGGCGGTTACGAACTGATATACGCCCACTACTACCATCGCTGCAATCAATATGATGACCCATATTGGTAATAGTGTAAAATGCACTCTATACCAACGCTTCACGCGGGTTGGTAACCAATGGATAATCATACCTAACGCAAACAATATCACCACATTGCGGTACTCCCAAAGGAAATCAGGAATGATACTACTGTTCCATGCACCACCAATCTGATTCACCATGTTTTTGGCAGTCTCCCATGCCTCTTGGCTCGCAGTCGCAGGATCGAGGTTGCTACCCGAACGGAAGAACAATCGTGTGAAAGTAATAAACACAAAAGTTTGAACCACAGCCCACATAGTAGAGAGGCTATTGGCTATAGGCGATAGGGTATTGGCGATAGGTGAGAGTAGGTCGCCGCGTTTCATTAGGATACGCTCGTACCACCAATATATATATCGAATCAATGTGCCAACCCACAACGCTATTCCCCAAACAAAGAACAAGTTCCATATAGGAGCATTTAGCATGGCATATGCTACCCATAAGCCACCCATGAGCAAGGTCATCAGGAGCATCTTGATGTGCCAATTTATCTTTGCCCAAATCTTATAGACAATCATGCCCGCACCATTCAGTGCGCCCCATATCACGAAATTCCAACTTGCACCGTGCCACAATCCTCCTAAGAGCATGGTGATGAACGAGTTGACATTACCAGCGGCGATCTTATTCTTAACCTCTTTTCCGAGAATCTTTCTGTTTCCTCCCAATGGGATATACAGATAACTCTTCAGCCATCGGCTGAGCGACATATGCCAACGACGCCAGAACTCCTGTGGATTGCGCGATTTGTAGGGCGAATCGAAGTTCTGTGGCAGATAGAATCCCATCAGCATTGCTATGCCGATAGCAATATCCGTGTAGCCTGAGAAGTCGGCATATACCTGCAACGAGTAGGCAAAAAGCGCAAATAAGTTCTCAAATCCGCTGAACAGCAACGGATTATCAAATACTCGGTCAATCAGATTGACTGCCAAGTAATCGCTCAGTACAATCTTCTTAATCAGTCCGTTCAATATCCAGAAAACTGCCAATCCAAAGAGGCGGCGGCTTAGGCAGAAGGGCTTGTACAACTGTGGAATAAACTCATTGGCACGCACAATCGGTCCTGCTACCAAACCAGGGAAGAAACTCACGTAGAAACCGAAGTCCAAGATATTCTTTACGGGCTTGACTTGTCCGCGATAGACATCAATGGTGTAGGACATCACTTGGAAGAGGTAGAACGATATGCCCACGGGCAGTATGATACTGTCCACCATAAAGCGTCCGCTCTCGCTAAATCCGTTGCCGATATAGGCAAACAGGTCAAATACGGCAAACTCTGTCCCGAGCAAATCGTTGACTACATTCGTGAAGAAATATGCATATTTGAAGTAGCAAAGCAGTCCCAAGTCAATCACTACGCTTAGCACCAGCCACCATCGAGCCTTACGCCTTTTCGCCTCACTGTCTTTCGCCTTATATATTTGTTGTGCGATTAACCAGTCGCTGAGGGTGACGAAGAGCAGAATGAGCAGGAACAATCCGCTGGTCTTGTAGTAGAAAAACCAACTCACCGCTAATAGGAAGATGTTGCGGAGGTGTAATCTTGCCTCTCGTCTCTCGCCTTTTGCCTTATAGCCTACCTCCATGATTATCGCAAACATCGCATACACCAATGCAAAGAATGCCCAGAAATAGAACTGGGTGAAGAGCAGTGGGCTATTGCTGTCGAAGGCGAATATGTGACGTAAGAATTCCATTCTTTTAGGTTAAAGGTTAGAGGTTAAAGACTGGGGATGATAACTCATCAGCCATTCATATAGAATCTTACCCACTTTGTTCGCTCCTGCACGGGTAAAGTGTACATAATCGCTACCAGCCAAACCAATCTCTACCCATTTGACCATGCTGTTTTGACCACCCATAGCGTCATACATACTCCAATAAGCAATCTGTTCTTCTTCAGCCATCTTTTTGAGCAATCGGTCCATGTATGGCACTAACGGATATGTTACCATTTCGCCCTCAATACGGGTGGACATGTCGCTTGGACCGATAAACAGTATGGACGCATTGGGTGCGCAGGCGCGCAGATAGCGAACTTGTTGGCGTAGGGTGCTACGAACATATCCGCTAATCGTAGAAGGATTCTCTGTCTGTGGAATCATATTGCCACCAAACTGCAAGATGATGAGTCGTGTGTTTGTCTCGCGGTAGAAATGGCTGAGTTGCATGCTGTCAATCTTGGTAAAGATATTGCCTGAGCAACCCCGCATAGGGATGTTATCCACAATTACACCCGTTGGAGTTTCCAAACTCACGCCATACACCTTGCCCTTGCCCTGTAGGTGGATCTCGCAGCGTTCGCAACTGTCTATTAAGGCTATAGGCGATTGGTGATGGGCTATAGGAAAGAGGCTGTCTTGTGCCAAGACGTAGCCAGTAACGCTATCTGTGAGTACGCGCACACGGTTGAAGTAGTTGTGTGGTTTTAGTTTTTTGTCTATAGGTTCGATATGCATCACTATATTTTCGCTGCCTTTGACGAGTGTGCTGTCCATTATAGCCACTTGTCCCATCACACCATAATCATCATTGTCCATACGCATTGAGCGCGGACCATAGACTAAATATCGTTTGGGTCCACTCTGCGCAGTTTGTACCACGCCATTGATAGACAGCCATTGGCGAATAGTGCGTGTGGGGATTGTCTGGTGAAGTGGTATCAATCCCACACCGCCGCCGCCATATTGCTTTTGCCATCGCTCGCGCAATATATTCGTGATACGATCTTCCTCCGTCTGGGAGTCGCCATAATGCACCACGCGCACAGGTATGGCATCAGTGCTATCCAATGCAGCATAGAAGGCTGCTAAATAGGCACGAGTATCTGTGTTTGCTAAATTGACCGTTGGTATCGCGGGTTGAGTTTTTTGGACTATCGTGTCTTTCTTCGCCACTGTGTCAGTAGATACAATGCTGTCTGATGGCATTGCACTCAATGTATCTGCTTCCGCGAGCCAAGTGGAGTCTAAATGTGAATCAGGAGTTGACTCTTCCCAATCTAATGCTTGTGCCAATGTGGGAAAACGCAGATTCCATTCGCCAATATGCCAACCGCCATTGGGTACGACCATACATACTACGCCTAATAGCGCAATTACCGTCCAAATGATATATGCAATATGCCTTGGCTTCATGAAACGCTAAACACTATTTCTTCCACAATGCTCTGGTAAAGAGTAGTAATACGGTGAATATCTCCAAACGGCCAATCAGCATCACGAAACTCATTACCCATTTAGCCACAGTAGGGAATTGGGCATATGTGCCCGCTGGACCAAACTGGCCGATACTGATACCTACATTGCCGATAGCCGACACGGCAGCACCTATCGACTCATCAAAGTTTACACCAGTGGCACAGAAGATAACGACCGTCACAGCAATGATAAAGACATAGAAAATCAAAAACGCCATGATATTGTTGATGGTCTGCTGTGGTACACTTTTCTCGTTGAGTTTGACGGGAATAATGGCATTGGGGTGAATGCGGCGTTGAAACTCTGCCACACCGTTCTTCATAATGATGGCCAGTCGAACCCACTTGATACCACCAGCCGTACTACCTGCACAAGCGCCTGTCAGCATCAGGAAGAAGATCACTACCCATGCCACAACGGGCCAATACATATAGTCTGAGATGGTATATCCTGTAGAGGTCATAGCGCTAATCACCGTGAAGATGCTATCTCGGAATGCGCGCTCCATTTGCAAGCCTGTCCAACCTGGTCGAGCGATATAGAGACCTACTGTGAGCATTACTGCAAAAAACAATACCGCCACGCTATACCAACGCAATTCCTCATCTTGGAATAAGTTGCGGGCTTTGCCTCGCAGCAAATAGATGAGTAGCACAAAGTTGATGCCCGATATGAACATAAAGAAGGTCACCGTATAATGAATAACTACGGAATCGTAGAACTCCAGACTATTGTTGTGCGTAGAGAAGCCGCCTGTGGCAATCGTAGAGAACGAGTGGCACACAGCATCAAACATGTCCATGCCGCAGAGCCACAACGCCGCCACTTCGGTAACGGTGAGTAGCACATAGATACTCCACATCATCTTGGCAGTGTCTGCGATGCGTGGTGACACTTTCTCGTAGGTCAAACCCGACACTTCGGCAGCATACAACTGCATGCCGTTGAGTCCGAAGATAGGCAGGATAGCGATGGAGAGCACGATGATTCCCATGCCGCCAATCCACTGAGTCAGCGATCGCCAAAAGAGTAGTCCGTGGGTAATGACCTCCAAGTCTGGGATAATAGTTGCACCTGTGGTCGTAAAGCCCGACATACTCTCGAACCATGCATCAGTGAAACTGGGTACTTGTCCGCTGAGGTAATACGGTAGCAATCCGAAGGCGGAGAACACCACCCACACCATGGCTACAATCACGTAGCCTTCTCTTTCGCCCATGCGCGATTCGGCACGGCGACCCACTAACAGACCAATCAATCCTGCTAATAGGGTTACGATGGTAGAGAATAGAAAGATATCACTATCTGCCTCGCCATACCACAAACTCACGCCCAGTGCCAAGGTCATAAATACTGACTCTATCAGGAGCAGTGCACCCATGGTGCGAAAGACCATCCGTGTGTTGAAAGTGCGGGTCATGATGATTTACAATTTGACGATGTACAAACTATTTAAAGAACTTTTCTAATTGTCTGATTACTTGGTTCTTGCAGAATACTACTACTTGGTCGTTTGGCAATATCTGTGTATCGCCATTCACCAGTATACCTTCGCCTGCGCGCACGACGGCACCGATATTCGCATCCGCTGGCAAACGCATATCGCGAATCTTGCCTTTGGTGATGCGACTACCTTCTTCTGTCATAAATTCTACAATCTCGGCATCGGCGCTGGTCAAGTTGCGTACGTTCAGCACGCTGGCGTCCAACAGCATCTGATAGATATACGAGGCTGCTATGGTCTTTTTGTTGAGTACAGTACCAATATCCAACCCCTCTGCCATAGGAATATAGTCAATATTCTCCACCTCTGCGATAGTTTTCTTCACGCCAAAGCGTTTGGCAGCCATGCAGGCAAAAATATTCGCTTCGCTGCTATCGGTCACAGCCACGAACGCGTCGGCATCCTCTATGCCCTCTATTTTCAATACAGCCATGTCGCTTCCGTCTGCATTGATAATCAGCGCATTGTTGATCTTCTCGCTGAGGTGGTAACAATGCTCGCGGTCTGCCTCCAAGATTTTGATGCTGAGGTCATCCGATAGGTTTTGAACTGTTTTTTGTGCAATCTTGGAGCCTCCGAAGAAGACGATATTGCGTATCTCTTTCTTTTGTTTGCCCAATTGTTCGCGCAGTACTTTCATATTCTCGCGCGTACATACGGCATAGACCATATCGTCTACCTGTATCTCATCTGTGCCTTTAGGAATGATAGTCTCCTGTCCGCGTTTGATAGCTACTACTCGGTATAATCCGTGATTATAGAAGCCCGACATGAATTGCTTACCAATCACTTCCGCTCCCTCGCGCACTTTCACCACGCAGAGTTCCAGTGCGCCTTCGCATAGGGTCAAGTGATAGCGCATCCAGTTGGTTTTGAGCGAAGCGGTTATCTCTTGTGCAGCCAACAGCTCAGGGTAGATGAGGTGGTTGAGTCCCATCTGCTCAAAGATGCGCTTATTTTCGGGAATCAAGTATTCGTAGTTGTCAATACGCGCCAATGTTCTTTTTGCGCCTAACTGATTAGCGAGCAGACAAGCCGTGATATTATCCGACTCGGATGGGGTAACCGCTATGAAGAGGTCCACATCTTTTACGCCAATACTCTTGAGATCATGAATCGACATGGGACTGCCTACCTTAGTCAGCAGATCGTAGTTCGTTTCCAAATCGCCCAAACGGTCTTGTCGATCATCGATCAGACTAATATCCATATCTTCGCGCGACAGCAGTTTTGCCAAGTGGCGACCTACTGCTCCAGCGCCTGCAATAATGATTCGCATATGCCTTCTTTGTCTAATTTTAATAAGTGATATAGTTCATTGGTGCTGCCATGCTCCACAAACTGATCATTCACACCGAGGCGGATAATACGCCTAATGCTTCCGGACTCCGAACCCTGGATGCTGGTCACATACTCCGCTACTGCGCTACCCAATCCGCCGTTGATGACACCATCTTCCACCGTAACAATAGTATGGAAATGTTGTACCACCTCTTCCAGCAATAGTTCGTCCAATGGTTTGAGCCAACGCATATCATAATGGGCGAAGAAATTTTTCTTGCCAATCTCCATACTATTGATAGCTTCAATGACGGTATTGCCTATTGCGCCTATACTCAATACAGCCACTTGAGTACCATGTTTGAGGCATACTCCTTGTCCCAATACTACAGGAGGTACCCCTGTTCGATTGATGCTTTTGCCTCGTGGATAGCGGATCGCTATCGGACCATCTACCTCCTGTGCTATGTGCATCATTTGGCGCAAATCGTTCGCGGTCATTGGCGCGCCAATCACCATATTAGGAATAGGGCGCAGGTATGCCAAATCCAGTAGTCCGTGGTGGGTTGCACCATCGTTGCCTACAATACCAGCTCGATCGATGCAGAATACCACATGCAGTTTAGGCAATGCCACGTCGTGAATGATATTGTCATAGGATCGCTGCAAAAAACTGGAGTAGATATTGCAATAAGGCACCAATCCTGCTTTGGCCATACCGGCGGAGAACGTCACTGCATGGCCTTCGGCAATGCCCACGTCAAACACACGATGAGGCAATGATTGCTGCATGATATTCATACTGCAACCGCTTGGCATAGCGGGAGTTACACCTACAATCGTTCCGTTTTGTTGGGCTAATTCTAATAAGTATTCGCCGAACACTTCTTGCCATAGTGGAGATTGCGTTTTAGTTACTTCGTTGGTTCGCCTTTCGCCAGTTTCTACGCAGAATTCACCTGGTGCGTGCCATGTTGTTTGATCGTTTTCGGCGGGTTCATACCCCTTACCTTTTTTGGTGATGATGTGCAGCACTTTAGGACCTTCATAGTCTTTTATCTCTTTGAAGATACGCACCAGGCTCAGCACATCGTGTCCATCCGCAGGGCCAAAATAGCGGAGGTTCAGACCTTGAAAAATATTGTTTTCTTGTTTAGTCAGTAGGGCTTTGAGGTTGTTGCTGAAGCGTTGCACTCGCCACTTGTTATGGTCATTGATGAGGTGCATTTTGCGTGCCACTTTGTATCCCCACCAACGCCATCGGTTATAGCGCGGACTCGTGGTGATATCCACCAAATATTGTGTAAAACCGCCCTTGATGGGGTCAATAGCCATATTGTTGTCATTCAGCACAATAAGCAGATTGTTCTTGAGCATTGAGGTGTTGTTGAGCCCCTCGAATGCCAAACCGCCTGTCATGGCACCATCGCCAATTATAGCCACTACTCTTCGCTTATCGCCTTTCGCCTCTTCGCCAACGGCAATGCCTAATGCAGCAGAGATACTATTGCTGGCATGTCCTGCGATGAAAGCATCATACTCGCTCTCGGCAGGCGTAGGAAAAGGCGCAATGCCTTTGAATTGTCGGTTGGTGTGAAAACGCTCGCGGCGACCTGTCAGTATCTTATGAGCGTATGCCTGATGACCTACGTCCCAAATCAGTTGATCGTTAGGGGTATCAAATACATAATGAAGTGCAACGGTCAGTTCCACTGTACCGAGCGATGAACCCAAGTGACCAGGGTTTTGGCTCAACTGATGAATGATAAAGTCGCGTACTTCCGCGCACACCTGTGGCAGCGCTTCTATGGGCAAGGCCTTCAAGTCGCTGGGGTAGGAAATACTATTAAGGTATTTATAATCCATAATCGTCATTTTGACTATAGTTTACAACTATAGTTACACAAAAGTCTGCAAAATTACAAAAATATTTACAAACTACAAAATTTACGCACTATAATTTGCGATTTTTATGCTAAAGGGTGAAAAATATCCATGCCAAATGCCTCTGTGAAAGCATTTGTTTGTTGGAGAAAGGCTGCGGTATTGAGTTGGATGCCTTGCTCCGACATTAGCAGAATACGGTCGGAGAGTTGGATGGCCAAATCCAATTCGTGGGTAGAAATCAGTATAGTTTTGCCCTGTTCGTGTGCCAAACGGCGAAGCAGTTGTAATATTCGAATACGATTAGGCAAATCCAGATGTGCGGTGGGTTCGTCCAGCAGGATGATAGGTGTCTGCTGCGCAATGGCTTTGGCTATCAGTATGCGTTGTTTCTCACCGTCAGAATGGGCGTTGAAGGCAGTGTTGTGGATGGTATCTGAAAAACCTACATCTGCCAACGATTGTTCAATAACTTGCTCATCTTCAGTGGACAATCCTCCTAAAAACGAGGTGTAAGGATAACGCCCCATGGCCACAACATCATGCACGGTGGTGTTGTCCAAACTCAATCGCTCAGTCAGTACCAATGCTATATTCTCTTCAGCAACTGAACGTCTAAACGCTATGGATCCTTGTAGCGCGGGTTGCAACCCTGCCAACGTGCGTAGGAGGGTGGATTTGCCGCACCCGTTAGGCCCTAACATACATACCATCTCGCCCACTTGCAGCGAGAAACTGAGATTGCGTTGAACGACTTTTTGCCCGTAACCAATCGTGAGATTATTCGTAGAAATAGAGGCGTTGGACACGGCGTGAGATGCTGGTTAATACTTCGTAGGGTATGGTATTCAATTTGTTAGCCAATTCTTGCAGCGGTAGTTGGTCGCCAAAGATGGTGGCATAATCGCCAGGTTGCGCATCGGTACCTGTGACATCTATCATGGCTTGGTCCATGCAGACATTGCCCACGACTGGGCAACGTTTGCCGCGTACCAACACTTCGCCACCATAATTGGAGAAGCGACGGTCGAAACCGTCAGCGTAACCGATGGGTATCACGGCTATTTGTCGGGGTTCTGTCAGTCTTGTGCGGCGACCATATCCGATGCTACTGCCTGCAGGCACAGTCTTGATGCTGAGGATGGTGGTCTTCAGCGTGCAGACGTTCCTGGTGTCCGGTATCTGGCTTCCGGCATCTGGCTTCTGGAGAAACGATAATCCATACAACCCTATCCCTAATCGGCACATATCCCAGTGGTATTCGGGGAAACGCTCAATGCCTGCTGTGTTGCATATATGCTTGATAATAGGATAGTTGAGGGCTTGTTGCAGTTGGGTGGCACATGTGTCGAAATACTGCGCTTGCTCATGGGTGAAACTGTCGAATTGCGCTTCGTCGCTACCTGCGAGATGGGAAAACACGCTATTGATACGTACTGCTTTTTGCGATTGCAGACGCGCAATCAGTGCGGGTATATCTGCTTGATAGAAGCCCAAACGATGCATACCCGAATCTATCTTGATATGCACGGGTAGGGCTTCCAATCCTTTGGCTTCTGCTGCGTGGATAATGTCCTCCAGCACCTGAAACGAGTAGATGTTCGGCTGCAAATTGTTCTCTATGATTAGGTCCAGCGCAGCCACCTCGGGGTCCATGATGATGATGGGCAGTGTGATGCCTGCTTTGCGCAGTTCCACGCCTTCATCGGCTACGGCTACCGCCAAATAATCCACCATGCCGCTGTCTTGCAATGCGCGACTAATATCCACACTACCAGCACCATATGCGAAGGCTTTCACCATGCAGGTGAGCAGGGTAGAGGGTTGTAATCGCGAGCGAAAATAGCGCACATTATGCACCAATGCCGACAAGTTGACTTCCAGTATGGTCTCGTGTGTTTGTTGCAGAATGCGCTGGGTGATGGTGTCCTCGTCGTAGCCTAACGCGCGCATCACGCCCGCGCATGTGCGTATATTCTGGTGTGTTGTGTCTTCAACGATGGTAGGGCAGTCGGCAAAGAGTTGCATCTTCTCGGTGCGTTTGGCTTCGAGCGAAGGAAAGTTCTCACCATGCTCTGTGCCAATATAGGTGATGACGCCTATGGTCGGACGGATCATCGGTTGTAGGCGTGCCATCTCGCCCATCTCGGAGATACCAGCCTCAAAGATAGCCAATTCTGTTTTTTCGCTCAGTTGCCATACGCTGAGCGGTACACCAATCTGCGAGTTATAGGATTTGGGCGAACGGGTAATGCAATAGTCGTCTTTCAGCAGTTGATAGAGCCATTCTTTGACCACCGTCTTGCCGTTGGAACCAGTGATGCCTATGACTGGTCCATGGTATAAAGAACGCTTATATGCTGCCAGTTGCTGCAAGGCAACGAGGGAGTCCTTGACTACGAGGAAGACTAACTCTGCTAATTGTGCTATTTTGGCTATTTCTGCTATTTGATCTATAGAACTTTGCTCTACCACGAACGCTTTAACCCCTTGCTCCACGAGCTGTGGGATATAGTTCGCACCGTCGTTCTTATTGGTTTTTAGCGCGAAGAAGAGTGTGGCATCGGGTTCGTTGCCCAAGTGTCGGCTATCGGTCAGCAGATGGCGAATATCCAGACGCTGCAAGTCGTCGGTCTTACCTATGACTTGCAGTGTCTGAATCGATGCTATAATTTCGTTTAATATCATCCGTGCCTCTCGCCTCTAACCTCTCGCCTTATCGCCTCATCGCCTCTCCTAACAACCCTCGAATTGTTGCAAGAAGCGCACGTCGTTCTCGGAGAACAGACGAAGGTCTTTGACGCGGTACTTGAGGTTGGTGATACGCTCTACACCCAAACCGAAGGCATAGCCCGTGTATACCTTCGAATCAATGCCGCAGGACTCCAATACATTAGGATCCACCATACCGCAACCCAATATCTCTACCCAACCTGTGCCCTTGCAGAACGAGCAACCTTTGCCACCGCACAGGTCGCAAGAGATATCCATCTCCGCAGATGGCTCGGTGAAGGGGAAGTAACTTGGGCGGAGACGAATCTGTGTCTCAGGACCAAACATCTCTTTCGCAAAATACAATAACACTTCTCTCAGGTCAGCAAAGCTGACGTTCTTGTCTATATACAGTCCCTCTACTTGGTGGAAGAAGCAGTGTGCGCGTGCAGAGATAGCCTCGTTGCGATATACGCGACCAGGGCAAAGCACGCGGATAGGTGGCTCTTGGCTGAGCATGGTGCGTGTTTGGACGCTGGAGGTGTGCGAACGCAACAATATATCCGATGGCTTCTGCACACCTATTTCCTTCTCAATGAAGAAGGTGTCTTGCATGTCGCGAGCAGGGTGCTCGGGTGCGAAGTTCAGCAGCGAATATACGTGGTTATCGTCCTCTACCTCAGGGCCTTCGGCTACAGTAAAGCCTACGCGAGAGAAGATGTCAATAATCTGCTCTCTGACCAATGACAGCGGATGGCGTGTACCCAATGCGATAGGGTCGGGGGTGCGGGTCAGGTCCAGTTCCTCAGCTGCTGCTTTGGCACCGTTGGCTTCTACCGCTTCGCGCAACTCATTGATGCGCGCTTCGTATGCCTGACGCAACGCGTTCAGCGATTGACCAATCTCGCGCTTCTCCTCTTTGGGTACTTCGCGAAATGCATTAAACAACTCAGTTACCAAACCTTTCTTACTCAGGTATTTGATGCGCAATGCCTCTACTTGCTCTGCATTACTCGCCTGCAAATCAGCCACTTGACTCAGCAGGTCCTGTATTTTCTCTTTGATTGTCATAATCGTGTATCGTATTACCAATTTGCAAAGGTACTACAAAATTTGCAAATATGCAAATAGAATACGATTTTTTTTCAAAATTTCTGCTTTTTGCTTGCATATATACGATTTTTTTACTACTTTTGCACCGAATTTTATGAACCCCGCTCGAAAGGGCGTAACTTTTTAATAATTATGGCAAATGAAAAACAACAGTTCGTCAACGAACTAAAGGAACTACTACAGAAGAATGTAGCGGAAGTGAAAGAACAAGTAGAAATCGTGAAAACACAATTCTACCGTCAGTATCATCAAGAATTGGAAGCGCAAAAAAAAGCCGCACTCGAGGCTGCCCAAGCAGCAGGAGAGGTGCTGGAGAATTGGGTGCCATCCATAGATGAATTGGAGCAGGAGTTCCGCGAATTGTTGAATACATACAAACAACGCCGCGCTGAATTGCAAAAGCAAATCGAAGAGGAGCAAGCACAAAACCTCCTGCGCAAGGAGAATATCCTCGCACAAATGAAGGAGATGGCGGACGCTGAGACAGCAGATGTCATGGATAACCTCAAGAAGATGCGCGAACTGCAAGCCGAGTGGAAGACCATTGGCCCTGTACCTGCTACCAAGACACAGGAGATTTGGAAGAACTACCAACAGTACCAAGAGCGCTTCTATGACCTCGTGAAAATCAATATCGAGCTTCGCGACCTTGACTTCAAGAAGAACCTCGAGATGAAGACTCTCCTCTGCGAGGCAGCCGAGAAACTGCAAGAGAATCCAAACATCGTGGAGGCAAACCGCGCTTTGCAACAACTCCATGACGAGTGGGCGGAGATAGGTCCTGTTGCACGCGAACTGCGCGAAGACTTGTGGAACCGATTCAAACAAGCCAGCAGCGTGATCAATAAGAAACACCAAGCCTATTTCGATGAACTCCATGCTAAGGAGAATGAGAACCTCGAGAAGAAACAAGCACTCATTGCCCAACTCAAAGAATTGAATACCGCTAAACTCAAATCCAATAAACACTGGGACGAGGCTACCGAGAAGGTGCAAACTATTCAACAAGAGTGGCGTACCATTGGCTTTGCGCCTAAGAAGCAAAACCAAACTATCTACAACGAATACCGCGAACTTTGTGAGGCATTCTTCAAAGCTAAAACGGCTTACTACAAAGGTATGCGCGATGAGTTCTCTGAGAATCTCAAGAAGAAACGCGAACTCATTGAGGCGGCTGAGGCACTCAAGGATAGCATTGAGTGGACTGAAACAACCAACCGCCTTATCGAACTCCAACAACAATGGAAGAAGGTTGGTCCCGTAGCACGCAAGTATTCCGATGACCTCTGGAAGAAGTTCACCGCTGCATGCGATGCATTCTTTGAGGCAAAACGCGAAGCGACCAAGGAAATCCGAGAGCAGTATGCACAAAAGCGTGCTGAGGCCAAAGAGCGTTGGAACAAGAAGGTGGATGGCATGAACGACCGCCAAAAACTCATCCGCATGTACGAGAACCTCGTCCAAGAGATCAAGACGGCTGAGAACAATATCCTCTTCTTTACAGGTAAGAGCAAATCGGGCAACAAACTCGTGGACGATATGCGTAAGAAGATTGATACACTCAAGAGCCAACTCGCTGATCTTGAGAACAAAATCAATCAGATGGACGCTGAATAAGCCTCTAAACACTAAACAGTAGCCGCCTTTTAGCGGCGTCCACTAAACAATGAATAACCTAATCAGCTATAAGGATGTTGTCATCTGTCAGGACGAGCAAATCGTTCTGACGGATGTCAATCTCTCCATCTCCTCGGGCGAGATGGTCTATCTCCTTGGTCGTGTCGGTAGTGGTAAATCCAGTCTGATGAAGACTATTTATGGCGAGCTGCCTGTGGAGGGGACTATGGCTACGGCCTTGGACTATGACTTGCTCCGTCTGCGTCGTCGAGAGATACCCTATCTGCGTCGCAAGGTGGGGGTCGTGTTCCAGGACTTCCAGCTGCTCAGCGACCGCAATGTGGAAGATAATCTGATGTTTGTCTTGAAGGCAACGGGCTGGAAGGACAAGCGTGCCATGCGCAGCAATATCCACGATGTACTCAAACAGGTGGGGATGGAGGAGAAGGCATATAAGATGCCATACCAACTTTCGGGTGGTGAGCAGCAGCGTGTCGTGATTGCGCGTGCCTTGCTCAATGCGCCAGGACTGATTTTGGCAGACGAGCCTACGGGTAACCTGGACCCAGAGACGGGTAGGGGAATTATGGAGTTGCTCTATAGTATTAGTCAGGCGGGGATGACGGTCATTATGTCCACGCATAATCCTGCATGGCCAGAGCAGTTCCCTGGTCGCAAACTCCAATTCGCTGACGCCAAGATTACCGAGATGTAGGTTATTGGGTATCGCTTATCGGCTATTGGCTATCGACTGGATATATAAACAACTGACACGCACGAGTGTGTCAGTTGTTTTTTCTTCTGCCCATTGCCGATTATTTATTTCGGCGAATGCCTTTATGCTTTTTTTTGCATTTCGTAACACGCTGATTATCAAGCATTAACGGGGGGGGGGTAAATTGCTGATAAAAAAGCAAAAAAATATTTGCGTATTCCAAAAAAAATGACTACCTTTGCACTCGAAAAGTACATTTACGTATCATCTAAATGATAAAACCCACTACTGCTCGAGAGGAGCCGTAGTGGGTGCTTTCTTTATCCCAATTCGGAATGATGTATATATGTTACCAACCGAACTTGTAGGCAAACAGTATCAGGTGCTTCGTCGTGTACTTGTTCGTAATCGATATATCACCCGTAGTGTCATCCACACTAATGCCTCGGTCGAAGAGGTAATTGTAGCGATACGTCAAGGTCAACGAATGTTGCTTATTGATCTTCCATTGCAAACCTGCTTCTGGACGCAACTCGCTGATGTATTGACCGTAGCCTTTCGCCTCATCGCCTATCACCTCATTCACATACGTCACAGGCGCATTTAAGGTGTTGAGTACCTCAAACTTACCCACAATACCTAATGGCGTCTCTGGAATCGAATACACCGCCTGTAGGCGACTACGCAGGGTAAAATCTACTTGATTCTTAACACGTTTATCCACTTGTCCTGTACGTCCATCTAACATCACACCCTCGCGCAACGATAGGTTCCATTGACCCAACTTGACTTGTCCCGTCACAAGCAAATTCGCACGATGTTGTAGATATTTGTTAGGATCTGTCCAACCTTGATTACCATACAACTTCAGTGTATATGCCGCATATATACTCAGATACTTGATAGGCGCGTAGGTCAGTCCTACCGTGGTATGCGCACGGTGAGAAGGAGCGCTACGAATCTCCTCCTCTATGGTCAAAGACAAACCATGGTCAAAAGACTTGACGAAGGTTGCAAAGAAATGCGCCTCAGGGGTAACAATAGTAGTATCCTTCTCGGTGATAGTCTGCGCAAACAGCGCAAGAGGGAGAATGGTCAGAATGAGGGGAAAATATCGTTTCATAATAGAGTTGTATAGGGTTGTATAGGGTGGTGTAGGATTGTTTAGAGTTGTGTAGAGTGGTACGCCATGGCGTACTCAATCATGCGGCGGAGCATGGCGTTCAAGCCGTTGCTGCGCGTAGGAGAGAGGTGCTCGCGGAGTTGAATCTCATCAATGAAATACAACTTCGTATTGATAATATCCTCTGGCGTTTGCTCGCTCAATACACGAATCAGCAATGCCACAATACCTTTGACCAAGATAGCATCCGAATCGCCCTTATAAACGACCTTGCCATCCTGCATCGCTGCCGTAAACCAAACCTTAGACTGACAACCGTCAATCAGGTTCTTATCGTTCTTGTCTGCCTCGGGAAAGGGTTCCAAACCATTGCCGTACTCTATGAGCAGACTATAGCGGTCCATCCAGTCATCAAAACTGCTGAACTCCTCGATTATTTCGTCTTGGATATTATTAATCATTGAATTAAGAATTATGAATTTTGAATTAACTCGTAAATGAGCTTAGCGATATTCTTATCATCTTCGGCGGCGATGTCTTTGATAGGCGCTTCTATCACGTAATCTGCTTTCATGTAAAACGGTTCGCGGGCTTCCAGTTGGGGCGTGATGAAAGCCAACAACTCTTCCTCCGTGCGACCTTGCAGCACAGGGCGAGTACTCAAGTCCGTGAGCATCAGACGCTGCGCCAAATGCAGGGGCTTCCACTTGAGGTAGATACTGGTACCTAACTCCTTGAGGCACTCCATATTGTCTTCCCAACAGGGATAACCACCGCCCGTGGCATAAATAACCTTCTCAATGGGCAACTCCGCCAAGTCCTCCAGCACATATTTCTCCTTGTAACGGAACTCCTCAATACCGTGTTCACGGATATACTCGGCAGGAGTCTGACTATGAATCTCAGCAAACGCTTCATCTAAGTCCACAAAACGCCAACCTAAACGCTCAGCCAACAGACGACCTACCGTGGTCTTGCCTGCTGCCATATAACCAATGAGATAAATAGGAAGTTGCATATTACTGTTTATAGTTTAAAGGCAGGGAGTGTAGTCTAAAGTATCATTATCGCGCCAGAGCAGTTGGCCGTCCTCGATATACGCCTCGGGGAAAATGGAAGTGAATGGTGCTTGCAGTTCGCCTATCACTTGCCACTCCTTATTATATACACGCGCGTGCGAGGAACAGATGGGGGCGCAAACAGTATGGATGACCACAATACTATCGCTCAAAACAAGTGTATCTCGCCTGCTGATAGGTTCAGGGATCTGCTGCTCAGCAGTTGCATCTTGCTGCGCAAACGAATAGTGGTGCGCAACACCAGCAAAGAATAGAATAAACAATATAAATACCTTTCCTTTCATACCTCTTGCCTTTACACTCTACACCCTACACTCTTACACTATCAGCACAACCGCCTGTGCAGCGATGCCCTCTTTTCTGCCAACGAACCCGAGTTGTTCGGTAGTCGTAGCTTTGATACTTATTTGGTTCTCGTTCACACCCATCACCTCTGCCAAGCAGCTGACCATAGCAGGGATATGGGGATTGAGTTTGGGGGCTTCGGCACATATGGTGCAGTCGCAGTTGCCCAGTTCGTAACCCGCTTCGCGGAGCATCAGCATCACCTTGCGCAAGAGGATCTTAGAATCGATATTCTCATACTCGTTGCCCTTGACAGGTGGAAAGTGATAACCTATATCGCGCATAGCTGCTGCACCTAATAGCGCATCGCATAGCGCATGAATCAGCACATCCGCATCGGAGTGCCCTAACAAACCCTGCTCTGCAGGCACGCAAATGCCTCCCAACCACAACTGGCGGTTGGGAGCAAAAGCGTGTACATCATATCCGAAACCGATACGCATAGACTCTCCTAACCTCCCTTCAAAGGAGGAATAAATGATTACTTAGTGTTATTGATGAGGTCTTTGATACCACCGAGGTCGAAGCCAAGGGTGAAACGCATGGTGCCGTCCAATGGGTTGGATGGGGCAGTAGCAATGCAGTATGCAAAGTCGAGTGAGAAGATACTGAGTTTGAAACCAGCACCCAAGGTCACATAGCGACGGTTGCCCTTGTAGTAGTTCTCGTGGCTATAACCTACACGACCAAAGAACTGACGGTTGTAGCTATACTCAAGACCAATACCCCACTGAATCTCTTGCAACTCCTCCAATGCTGGAGATGCGGAGAAGTGCTTGCCAGTAGTAGCATCCACCTCGTTGTAGCCAGGAGCATCGCAGAAGGATTGCCACCAACCATTAGGAGAGGAAATCTCAGAGTAATCGGTTTGGTCATAACGGCCACCCTCGCCATCGTTGGCAAACTTAGAATTGTAGGTAGGCACAAGCATCTTGTTGGCCTCTGCGGTAAACATCAATCGGTTGTAGTCGTCGAAAGGCAACTCGTAGCTAACACCCAAACGCATATTAGCAGGGATGAAGTGTTGTGTGTCGCCCTCATCATAAGTCATCTTACCACCGAGGTTGCTCAGGTTGAAACCCAATGCAAAATAACTTTCGCCCATAGGAGTAGCAATAGGTTGGCGATAGTAGAGCGAAATGTCTGCTGCCATGGTCCATGCAGGATACATATCAATCACGACGTCACCTGTTGCACTACCCATATTGATGCCGTTGTTGAGGTCGCTATAGAGGAAACGCAGTGCTACAGCCATACTCAGGTACTCGTGCAACTTGCGCGAATAGGCCACATCCAGTGCCCATTCGTTAGGAGTAGCTGTACCTAAATCTGACTCGCTATAATTGCTATCATAATTCATGAGTTTGACATCACCCATATCAAAATAGGTGAAGCTGGCAGAGATAGTACCCGCCATGTCGCCCATGTTGTAGAAACCCGCGATATATGCCAAATTGATGTCGTTTACCAATTTGGTGAGCCATGGTGTATAGTTGGCTGTGATACCGCCCTTGCTCTCCATGAACGCATACTTGGATGGATTCCAGTGTTGCGAGTTGAGGTCAGGATTGGTGGCTGCACCCACATCACCCATACCTGCTGCGTGTGCATCAGGCGCAATGGTGAGCGATGGCATAGCCGTAATAACGGGATTGGTAGCCATCATTGAGATGGTAAGACCGAAAATGGTCAGAACGGATAAAAGAATTTTCTTCATTGTTGTTATTGGTTTGTTTTTTATAGTTAATAATCTTGTTATAGCCAATTGCCAATAACCAATTGCCAATGGCCTCATACATAATTGCTTTTCTAAATATGCTTCATAGGCGTTATTGGGTGATTATGATTTTGCCTGCTTTGGATACAACATTCGAAGTAGGCGTCTTGATTTTCACTATATATACATACATGCCTGGTGAGGCATTGATTTCGCTCATATTCCATTGTATGCCCTCTGTACCTGTCTGCTGATGGGCTTTGAGCAGTCTGCCACTGAGATCATAGAGATAGATGTCGGTTTGTATGATTTCGTCGGGTTGGTCAAACTCAATTCGGAAATTCAGTATGCCAGTAGTAGCTACAGGGTTAGGGTAGGAGAGTACCTGATACAAGGTAGGATCCATGCCTTTGACCACTTGGAAATTGAGGGCTGCGGTGCTACTGTTGTTGAGCAAGTCCCATGCACGGAAGGTGATATGGTGAGCACCCTCTGTCATCTCAGGCATTTTGAAACTGACGCTGCCTTGTTGGTAACTATTGTTATGAGCCGTGAAATAGTCGTTGAGCACGAAGGTTTGTTCGGGGTTATCATCGATGATGAGCAATAGGTCGTGTCCGATACCAGAGCCTACGGTGTTGATACCATGCTCGTCTTGCATGTCAGCATAGAAATGCGGAAATTCGTATGTCTTTCCTCCGTCCACAAAAGCAGGGGTATTGATATACAATTGCAAATCAGGTCCTATAGTATCGATGGTCTCAAGCGTACCACTACCACCTACGATAAAATCTTGGTAGTATCCCACACCCTCAACTCTATTGGTCTGGTCGCAGGCATAATAGACAATGCGACCATTGCCATAGTTGTATCGGATATCTTTAGGCACCATGAAGGTGTATTCGAATTTGCCGTTCACAACAGTTGTTTGGCCAGCAAAGAGCATGTTGGGATAATCATTGAAGTAGAGTTTGACTTTCTTTGTCTCGTCTGTTTCGTCATTGTCGCGGGTAAGAATCTTCTGTTGCTTGTCCCATATGGTGATATCCATCGGACCATTGAACCATGTGGCTGTATCGCCTTGTTCGTCCATGACATATCCCTGGACTGTTTGGACAGTGAGCGCACGGACAGTATCTAACTGAGTGGTGGTTTGGATGACATAATCGGTAGGGTAGTTCAGTCGCAAAGCGGGATCCGCCAAAAGGATATATGATAGTTTGTTTTTGTCTAAGCCCGTCCTATTTTTTGCTGCGGCAGTAGCCTCGCCTATGGTCATGTGGTAGTTGAAGGCATCAGTATGCCCCAATAGGGTGTCGCAGAGATGGGTACTGAGGATTTCGTTTTGGGATGCATACACCGTGCGGCATGCAGATAATACACCTATAGCACCTCCCACTGGATTGAGTATAGCCTCCTCTCCTGCCGACGGAATACCGCCGTCAAAATGCGAGAAACTGCATGTGGCAAGGAACCAAAAACCTTGATTAGCATTGTTCATGTTGCGGATATCAGCGGTCTTCATAAACAATTCGTTGGTGATATTATTATAGCCTCCATGCCCTGAATAGTTCATAAATAGCACGCCCGTATTCATCAGATTATCAAATCGGTTCTTGGCAGCAGGATAGCGTTCTCCAGCCGCGTTCACCTCCTGAGTATAGGCATCAAGGTATATCTTGTTGACGATAAAATTAGGGTTCTTTTTGCGTAGTTTTTCAGCCCCTTTATCGGCTCCAATGATATGCAAACCATGGTCGCCATCATCCGCCAAGAAGCAAATTTGGCTTTTCCATTTGCCCAAAATGCGGTCGTCCATATAGGTACAAAGTTTCTCAACCACTTGTGTGGCTTGTTCCAACGTGCGGACAGGCAAACGGCCAACGCCGATATTCATCTTGGCACGTCGCTCGTCAAACAGTTTGTCGATGATGCCTGCATTATCTTCGAGAAAACCACAATAGTCGTCCATACCATATGCGTCGGTGGAGGTAGTGGAGTTTTGGGCTTCATATACGAGCAATCGACTGACGCCTGAATTGTTTAGCAATTTACGATTATCGTATGAGGCATTGCCCATGAGCAGTAGGTTTTTTGGTTGCTCCACGCGATTGCCATTAGCGCGGTCGTAGAGCATCTTCATTAGCCAACGATAGGCTGTGACATCGGGTGTACCAGATGAGAACTCGTTGTAGACCTCCTCATCGGTTACTACAGCCCAGGTGATGTGGTCTACCTCTTCGTGTTTCTTAGCCAAACGAATGGCTTGTTCGCGAAACTCCTCAGGGCAGATGATGACGTAATCCTTATTGCGCAGGGCGTGTAGGTTTTGATTGTTCACTTTGCTGATATAGGTTGGTTTCTCCCAATCGGTGGCTTGGACATTCACCGCCATGTATTTTTCGGCTTGTGCATTGCTGCCCACCCACGAGATTGTGCCTTGTGAGAAAGTAGTAGGCATCTGCTCAATATTCACACCATCGGTCACGCGCCAAATCTGTGTGGCTGATGTTGCATTAGAAAGCACAAAGCGTGTGTTTTGTTTTTGGGATAGATACTTGGTATTGCTGATAGCCATAGCGTTGTTGCGCATC
Organism: Paludibacteraceae bacterium; assembly: GCA_045654945.1. Lineage (GTDB taxonomy): Bacteria > Bacteroidota > Bacteroidia > Bacteroidales > Paludibacteraceae > Colicola. The sequence goes on along the minus strand of JAZOOG010000002.1, from coordinate 50,974 downwards.
ACCAAGTGAGAGGGAACATTCAACTCGATATAATTGAGGTATCCCATGGCAATACCATCGTTGCTTTCAAAACGTAGGGTAACGGTTTGTTTGCCCGTTTCGATAGCAGGGGTTTGCAGTTGCAGCGCATTGGATTCAGCTTTCGTTTCGAAGTCGGAGGAAGGTATGCCAGGCAAGATGACGGAAGACTGTTTGTTGGCGAGCTGCATGGTGATGGTGGATAGTGCTGATGATGTGGCAGCCACATGCGCTACGCATTGCATCTGCATATCGGTGCGCACATGCTGCGTAGGGAAAGTGATGGATAGCGGTTGTGATTGCATAGATTCGCCATAAAACTCGCGACCACCACCGTTGACGCCCGTCTTATCAATGAGATTGATTTTATCGACCTCGTGTAATAGATAATCGGTAAACCAGTCCACTTCGTAGGCATGGGTAGCATCTAAGGCTTCATTAGTGGTTATAAGGCGTTGCTCGCCTGCACTATCGCTGAGGAAGTAGTAGCCATAGTCGCTATACGGGTTGCGTGTGTGTTGCCATTTGCCCGAAACATATTGCCAACCGATGGAACCCTGAGCATAGAACAGGATATAATCTCCGCTATTGAATAAGCCGTCTGAACCTTTGTGCATATAGAAGGCAACAGAAGGCAGGTCATCCCATTTATGCTGCGTGAAATTCTCGCTGAGCATATTGCCACCATAGCCTAACACGCGCACTTTCTCAGGTTGCAATCCCCAATCTTTGAGTTCGTCGTAGGTGACAGCATGGATAGCCGTTTGGCTGACACGGATTTTGACTATATTGCCTGTGCTAAGGACTGACTGATCGGCATAACTATGTTTGCCAGCCCACGAGAACGCGGGTAGCAGGCAGATTGCTACTATGAGAAATAGATGCTTCATTTCACTTTGCAATACAATAGTTCTTCATTATCAATACTTTCGCTAATAACCTCCTCGCGAATCAATGGGCGAGATGGAATAGCGCGATCAACGAAAATCAAGTCGCCTTGGCGGAGGGTCATCACTTCGCTGGCACGATGAATGGCCTCGTCAAGGGGGAGGACGGTATCGTGCCAAGGGTTGCGCTCCAAGTTTACGAAACTGCCCAAAGGCAATGCGTAATCAAAAGCCCATGCTCTGACCCAATCGCCTTGTGCCAGAATGTCCGCTGCATGGATATTGAGCGCAGGTGCCACTGCGTCATAGTAGCGAGTGGCAAACTTGGCACCAATATTCTTACCCAATCGGCTAACACGAAGTACTACGCATGGGGTCATACGCACATCTTCACTCCAATCGGGAATAAAGAAGGGTTTGCGATTAACCAACATGGAGGAATCGCATTTTAATACCATTTGGATGGCTCCGTTTATTTCGCTAAAGCCGATGATCTTCATTGAATCTGCAAAATTACAAAAATTCTCGCATGCGCGCAAATAATCTTATCAAAAAATATTACTTTCTTAAAAATAAGGATTATTTAGCGCGAATAAATATCTGGACGGGTGTTCCGTTGAAGTCCCACCACTCGCGCAGTTTATTCTCTAAGAAGCGGCGGTAAGGCTCCTTCACATACTGTGGCAGGTTGGCAAAGAACACGAAGGTAGGTATCTGTGTGTTAGGTAGTTGCGTACAGTATTTGATTTTGATATACTTACCTTTGGTTGCAGGTGGAGGATAATTCTCGATGAGTGGTAAGAAGCGTTCGTTGAGTTGGGCCGTAGGTACTTTTTGTTGTTTGTTCTCATAGACATGCAAAGCCGTCTCCATCACCTTGAAGATACGCTGTTTGGTGAGTGCCGATGTGAAGATAATAGGGAAGTCGGTAAATGGCGCAATGCGCTCGCGGATGGCGCGTTCGTATCCCTTGATGTCGGCAGTGGTTTTACTTTCGATTAAGTCCCACTTGTTGACACAAACAACTAATCCTTTTTTATTCTTCTGAATCAGTTGGTAGATATTGAGATCTTGTGCCTCGATGCCTCGTGTAGCATCAATCATCAGGATACACACGTCAGAGTTCTCAATGGCGCGGATACTGCGCACCACGGAGTAGTATTCCAGGTCTTCGTTCACTTTGGCTTTTTTGCGGATACCTGCGGTGTCCACGAGGTAGAAATCCTTGCCGAACTTGTTGTAGCGGGTGTAGATACTATCGCGCGTGGTGCCAGGAATATTGGTTACGATGGTACGCTCTTCGCCGATGAAAGCGTTGAGGATACTACTTTTGCCTGCGTTAGGGCGACCTACGATGGCAAAACGTGGCAGTTCCTCTAAGTCTTCGCCTGCAACGGTGTCGCGGAAGCGGCTGCAGATCTCATCCAGTAAGTCGCCAGTACCCAATCCGTTTTCAGCCGAGAGAATAAAGGGTTCGCCCAAACCGAGTTTATAGAACTCGGGTGCACCATATTGTTGGTCAAACTGATCGACTTTGTTAACGGCGAGTACGGTCTCCTTTTTGGCTTGACGAAGTAGGTGTGCTACTTCCATATCAAACTGTGTGACGCCCGCATTGACATCCACAACGAGGAGGATGACATCTGCCTCTTTGATGGCGAGGCTGACTTGACGGTTGATCTCGCTCTCAAAAGTGTCATCAGAGTTGACAACCCATCCGCCAGTATCGATGACGGAAAATTCTTTGCCACACCATTCGCTCTTGCCATATTGGCGGTCGCGTGTGGTACCTGCTGTGTCATTGACTATCGCTCGACGTGTCTTGGTCAAGCGGTTGAAAAGGGTCGATTTCCCTACGTTGGGACGTCCCACTATCGCTAAAATATTTGCCATAGAATTTTTAATTCAAAGTTCTTAATTCTTAATTCTTAATTCTCAATTCTCAATCCTTAATTCAAAATTCTCAACTGCCTGTTATCTGCCTGCTATCTGCCCCTTATCTCCATAGGAACCTCATAGGAACTTCATAGGGACTTCATAGGAACTTCATAGGGACTTCGCCGAGACTTTACCGTGACATTATCGTGTCATCTGTGGATTAACAACTGCAATTTTCGCAGCCTCCTTCTTGGCAATTACCGCCACAGTCACCGCCGTTGCAATGACCGCCACAACCGCCACAACCTCTATGATGCAGTGCTTTCAACTCGCCTTCTGTTACATCGCGAAGGTTCAGTACTTTGCCTACAAAGTGTAGGTTCTCGCCTGCCAATGGGTGGTTGAGATCGATGGTGACATGGTCTTTGGTAATCTCTGCGATTTGCGCGTTGATGATTTGTCCGTCTGCGGTGTTCATGGGTACGATAGCCCCTACATACACGCGCTCTGAGTCGAACTCGCCATCGCCGTTGTAGAACATCTTTTTGTCTAAGGTCAATACGCCTTCATCGTCATACTCGCCATAGGCGTCTTGGCAATCGATGCGGAAGTCAAAGGCTTCGCCTTCTGCCAGACCAGCCATGTGTTGCTCAAAAGCAGGGAGCATCATTCCTTCGCCGTGGCAATATACCAATGGTGCTTCAGCGGTGGCTTTCTCCATCAACTCTTCTTGTCCATTCTCGCCGTCCACATACAAATCGTATTGGAGGGTAACTACTTTTCTTGCTTCGATTTTCATATTTTTATATATTTATAAGATCGTAAAAATTGTTGACTTATAATTGTAATTTGTCTTGTTCGCTATACTTGTAATTTGTCACTTGTTGAGTAGTAAATAGTTTTACCACCAATCGATTCTTCTGCCTGTGGCATCCGCACTGCTCTTGTCATATTTGAGGTCTTTGAGCATGCTGGCGTTGACACCGATATGGAAGGTATAACTCTTGTATGGTCCAAAGGGCACGAAACTTGCGCTCATACTCCAACAGTGCAAATCGCGGCTCACATTGATGCTGGAGTATGCTAATTTCTTGGCATTGACATCGTAACTGAGCGAGGTGCTGGCTTTCCAACCATTGCCGAGTCCGATGGATGCGGAGAAACTGAGGTTGTGGCGGAACTCCATCTTAGGGTAGTTGCGTTTCTCGTCCCACTCGTTGCCAGCACCATAGCGCAGACTATATGATACGCTGAGGCTCCATGGTATTTCGGCAAATAGGTAACCATCATCGGTTGTTTTATCGGGTTCCTTCTTTTTCTTTTTGGTAGGTTGTTCGGGTTCGATGATTTCGCCGGTTAGAGGATCTATGCTTGGTTCCAGAGTAGATTCTTCCTCTTCGGTAGTTGCTTTGTTTTTGTCTTCGCGGTTAAACCAGCCTTTGACCACATCGTTGTTGAAGGTGTAACTGAAACTGGTGCTTGTGCCAAGGAAGTGTGGGAAGCGACCATGATTCCAGTATAGTTCGTTGCAACGCACATGTTGTCCGCTGGCCGTGGTGGTGTACATGTATGGATCGAACTGACCACTGAGGTTGATGGTGTAGTTGACTTTTGGAATTTTGATACGTAGATTGACACCAAAATTCTGCCATCTCATGGAGTCTGCAATGAAATTGTAGCCACCATTAATGCTAAGATTATCGATGATACTATATACCTTGTAAGGTTCTTTGCCTGTGGTGTCTTTGTCATTGCGCAGTTTCATCTCTAAGTTATTGCCTAAGGAGAAGGATAGGCTGGCTGCGCTGCCTCGTCCAGGTACTTCGCGGAAACGCGAGTAGGTAACTTCCTCGAATATAGGCAAGCCGTTTTCGTCTAATTTGGGAACGAGGTTTCCTGCGGCATCTCGTGTGGTGAGCATTCTGTCGTAGGTGCCATAGAAACCGCCATAGCGTTTTGCCCACATGGGTTTGGAGAAATCGGGATTGTAGTTGAAGCTCAATGTGGGTGTCATCACATGTCGGAAACGGTCCACCTTATCGCCAAACCATTTGCGGAAGGGGATATAGAATCCGTACAGTTTGGTGGAAAGGCTGACGCTTGCGTTGAAGTTATAGACGTTGTAGAAACCGCTTATAGTGTCTTTGCGCACCTCATAATTCTCCTCGTCCCACGATTGGTCCACTCGTTGGAAAAACATGCGGTCGTTGAAACTTACGCTGGGTGTGATGCTGATATACTTAAACAGCATAAAGGATGCAGAACTGCTCAAGGTGTGTTTCAAACCATTTTGCCAATCCTTGACGAAATTAGATTTGAGGAAGTAATCTTCCTTACAGGTGATTGAGTTATAGAAGTTTCCGCTATATTGTAGACTGATTTTCTCGTACCATTTTTCTTTGCCTATGCGTTGTTTGCGTTTGAAGGGGTAGATACGGCTCATGCTCACATTGATATTGGGCAGACTGACTTGCAGGGTAGAGTCTTTGGTGCGTTGGGTGATGGACATATTTGCACTCAAACTCCATGGGCTGTCGGGGAAACGTTGTGTATAGTTGACCGTACTGCTGGTTGTGTTCTCTGCGTTGGCTTGCACATTGTAGTAGCTATTGATATTGCTGCGGTTATAGCCACTGGTTTTGAAGTTGACGCTTGCCGAGAAGTTGTTGTATGGATTGGCTTTGCTATCTTGGCTATGGGTCCATTGTACGCTTAGGTTCTTGGCGACATTATAGTCGGGCATATCTTTTTCGCCTGTGACATCCCAGCGGTAGTTGACGCTTACGTTGCCACGGAATTTATAGCGTTTGGCATACTGACTGCGTGCAGCAACAGACCATGTACCACGGGTGTAGATGTCGCCTGTGAGTTCCAAATCTACATAATCATTGATAGCAAAATAGTATCCTAATCCTTGCAGATACATGCCTCGTGTGTAGTCATCGCCGAAGTTAGGCATGATGATACCGCTGGAGTAGGTGTCGGTAAAGGGAAAGAATCCGAATGGTACAGCCAATGGCAATGGTACTTCGCCGACTACCAAATACGCAGGTCCAAAGACCACATTCTTTTTGGGTTGCACTTTACCTTTGGTCATTTGCAGGTAGAAGTGTGGGTGGTCGTGGTCATCGCAGGTAGTGTATTTGCCGCCATGCAACATCAGTGTGTTGTCATCCATTTTTTTTGTCTCATCAGCAATCAAGAAGCCTTCGCCTTGCTCGGTTACCACATGGCGGATTTTACCTTTTTGGGTCTTGAGGTTATAGGTGAGTTCTTTGGACTCGTAACTGTCATTCGCATCTTTGAACACGGGTTGCCCCACCCATTCGTTTTCGATGGTATCCAATACGCCACTGGCGAAGATGGTGCTGCTATCCATACTGACGCGGATATATTCGGCGGTTAGCTCTAAGGCTTTGTATTTCACCTCGCTGCTGCCATACAAATGTGCAAAACCGTTGCTGGTGATCATCATAGAGTCTTGTGAGGTATAGAGTATTCGCGCATCGATGGCATCTTTCTTCTTTTGTGGCATCATCGTGTCGCCGACAGAGTGTGTGGCTGCACTATCGTGCAATACCATAGGAGCAGGCAATGTGTCGATTCTGTTTATGGAATCGGGGAATGCGCGTTGTGCTGCGATGGGGAGTACCCACCACAAGCATATTCCTAATACTATGAGCAGTCTTTTTACCACGATAAATAGTTTATACTTTCGCGCGCGCGACGTACGCGTATGCGCACACTACGCAAAATAGGGCGCAAAGGTACGAAAAAAAAAGCATATATGCAAATTTTTAAGGTTAAAGTTTGTAATAAGCCCCAAAATGGTATCCTTCTTGCGTGTCGCAAAAACAAAAAGACCTCCTAAAAGGGAAGTCTTTTGTTTTGTTGCCAAACTAGGATTCGAACCCAGACAGACAGAACCAGAATCTGTAGTGCTACCGTTACACCATTTGGCAAGATTCGGTTATCGGCAATCGAATATCGGTTATCGATAACCGAAGCGCATTACTTCACGCGGCGTTCTGGAATACGAGCTTTCTTACCAGTAAGAGCACGCAAGTAGTACAATTTAGAGCGACGAACTTTACCGTATTTGTTCACAGTAATTTTCTCGATGAATGGGCTATCCATAGGGAAGATACGCTCTACACCTACGTTGCCTGACATCTTACGAACAGTGAAACGCTTCTTGTCACCGCTACCGTGGATGCAAATTACATCACCGCGGAACTCTTGGATACGCTCCTTGTTACCCTCTTTAATACGATAAGCTACAGTCACTTGATCACCTGCAGCGAATGCTGGAAACTCTTTCTTCTCGCCAGCGAATGCCTCTTCGGCAATTTTCATCAAATCCATTTCGATTCGTTGTTTTAATGGGTTAAATAACTATAGTATACACTACTGTTCGAGCCACAAGACGTTTCGGTTTTCACCTTTAGAATGCGCACTCTACGCTGATCGCCAGAGACTATAGTCGAAAATCGGTGCAAAGGTACAACAAATTTTGCATATACGCAAGAAAAATGACTATTTTTTCTACTTTTTGTACTTTTTTTGTAAAAATATTTGGTCATATCAAAAAAAAGCAGTACCTTTGCACTCGCTTTTGGAAACAAGGGCATACATGGTGGTTATAGCTCAGTTGGCAGAGCATCGGATTGTGGTTCCGAGTGTCGTGGGTTCGAGCCCCACTATCCACCCAAAAAAAGACGCTTTAATGAGCGTCTTTTTTGTTGTATCATAGTTGGTGATTTCGTTAGGATTGCGAATCCAATGGAGCGTCTTTCTTTGCTTCTACTTGTGCTTTGATCTCTTCCCATGCTTTTTCAGCGTATGGAGTGAGGGTGGTGTAAACGACTGATTTTTCTTTCAGTTCAGGTTGAATGAACTGGAATTGCTTGTCTAAGTTATGCACGCATAGCACCAATGCCACAATCACAATGCCCCATTTAGCGACTCCAAATACACCGCCTAACAGACGGTTGAGCCAACCCAATTGTATCTTTTGGAATAGTTTGGAGAGCAGTCTTGCTACAATGCTCAGTCCTAAGGCGATACCCGCAAAGAGTAGAGCATATGCTACTACGATGCAGGCTGTCTCGCTCCAATTGAACTGCTGCATGAGCCAAGTGGCGAATGCAGCACTCCAGTATTTGGCACCTATGAAACCCAAAATAATGGCTACTATCGAACTAAGTTCAACAATCAAGCCCTTCATCAGACCTCTTACGAGGCCGATGAGCAGGGGTAGAAGGATAAGTATGTCGAGCCAACTCATGTTTTAGTTAAATGTTTAATGTTTAATGTTTAATGTTTAAAGGCAGGGGTTATTTGCTGTACTCAATGCGAGGCCAGAGGTTGTCAGCGGTGCGCTCATCGTCATCGGTGAGGTTATTGCCGTTGGCATCGTGATAGAGTTGCAAGTCATCCAATGAGCGGATACTAATCGCCCAATCGTCTGAAGCAGGATCGTAGCGTGCATTATCGTTGTAATAGCCCAAGATACCTACTACATCGCCCACATACTTAGGGCAGTTGATAGTACCACTCTTGTCGGCACCTGGCAGATAGAAATACGCGAATTTAGCATATTCTGAAGACGAGATGACGGTCTTATTGCCTTTGGCATCTGCTATGATGCGTCCTTGAGGGTAACCTATGTTGTTTGTTGTTGGCGCAAACACATTGGCGTTGCCATCGTCCTCGGGGTTGCCTGTAGAGCATTTGGATAAGGTGCCGTTGGACTCGTAGTATTCGCCAGTATAGTGTACATTCTTGATGCGCACCAGTTTGGCATCCCATTTGCGTGTCTCTTGCAGGTTGAGTACAGAGGTGAACTCTTTAATGTTCAGTGTATCATACACCAATTGGCTCATATCAGGTTTGCCGATACATTGTGTACGAGAGTTGAAGATGGCCATAGGAATACGACCAGGTGCCCAGCCAATCTTTTGCTCGGCGTTGTTGGCGTAAATATTATTGTTGTAGGATGGCAAACAGAGTTGAGGTTGGTTAGCGTATCGACCGATAGCCAAACCATCTACGCGAATCAAAATCTCTTGTCCCAACTGATACAAACCGCCTACAGAACCTGCATCCACGGATAGGCGCAGGGCTTGTTGCTCGCCCTCTACTATCTGCTGAATACACATGGCTTTGTAGAAGTTGCCCGCATAGTCATCGGTTGTTACGCGCCCGCGTATATATATAGGTGTAGCAGAAGTAGGGATGGTGTCGATAGCGAAGAGGTAGTTCTTACCATCTTTGGTGGCGCGTGTACGATACAAGGTAGTGTCGCTGAGGAAATTGCCTTTCTCGCTCATGAACGAGTCTTTGAATTGTTGCAGCGTGAGGAGCGTACCTTGAGCAATCAATTCTTCGGCTTGTTGGTTGGTGAGAAACAATTTGGTTTCATCCACAGCCAGAGGAGTACAAGCGGCACACAGTGCCACGAGGGCAGTTGCAATGATGAATTTGGAATTATGAATGATGAATTTCATTGTTTTCATACTGCTTAGAATTTGTATTGGATATTGAGATAGAAGTTGGTTCCCCATGCATAGTAGTATTTGGATGGGAATTTCCATACGTTTGGACTGATGACAGAGTTCTCGCTATCAGCCACGCCTTGTCGTGTCTGACGTGGTAGACGTGCTTGTTGATAGCCACCTGTCTTGAAGTGGGTATTGTTCAGCAAGTTGTTTACAGTCAGGTTGATAGAGATGGACTGGCGATTCTTGAGGTAAATCAGTTTGCCCAGACTGACATCTACGAGGAATCGGTGGAGAGGGTTGGTAGCGGTCAGCATCTCTTGGTCAGAGAGTAGGTTGTATGGGTATTTCAGTTCGGGTACACCGTAGGCATCGTATAGGATTTGTCCTGCCTCATCTTTTGCGATAGCATCGGTGTAGGTGTCGCCATACCATCCGTTGACAGCGCTACCGTCTGCGCGTGTGCCAGTGAATAGACCCTTCATGCGGCGTGCAGGCGCATAATCGAGGTAGTTCCAATCGAAGTAACTAAGGGTGACATCAGCAAACCACATTTTTGGGTGGAAGAAACTGAGTTTCAAGCTGGTGTTGAGTTGTGGTCCTGTAGCGACATGCAATCCTTGCATCAGTACGCTGTCGCGCAACTCGTATATAGGTCCTTGTATGTTCTCAGCCAGTGCCATGCCGTTTTCAGCCGATGTGATAGCGAGTGCATTGCTGGTGTAGCGATAGTCGCCTATGCACAAAACGCCCGTGAGGGTGAAGTATAGTCCGAGTTTGACGGCAGCAGCAGCCTCTATACCCATGTGGCGGCGGTTGATACCTGTCAACGATTGGTTCACGAAGGTTCGTGCTTCGTCATCGTAGTAGCCATTGAGTTCGGTACCGTTCCAGAATTGGGTGAAGAATCCTGTGATACGGCCTCGTACTACGGGGTAGTTGAATGCATAAGTCAAGTCGCCACCTGCCATCTTTTGGCTGGCACCAAAGTACTCTTGGAGCCATGAAGTGCCGTATTGTTGTGCATAGTAGCGTGCATAATCGTGGCGGTAAATGTTTTCCACTGCGCGGTCGTGTACGCGAGGTGAGATATAGGCGTCGCGTGCTAATGGTGCTTTAGTCTCAGCCATAGCGTTGATCTTCAGTTGATTGCGACCGTCTATTTTGAAGGTGAGACCTGCTTTGATGGCAGGGTCTACGAAGTGGTGGGCATATCCCACTAATCGAGTAGGTAGTTGGGAGAGGTCATCGCCAGCAGCCAATACTTCGTCGGCAGCATCAGCCAGGTAATAGTAGTGGTGGTTGTTTGCTTGGCCAAGGCGTGCGAGGTACCATGCGCGACCATTCAGCATGTCGGTGGTGCGTTGCATGGATGAGTAGGTGAATTGCAGGCCGTAGTACAAATCTACGCTGTTCCAGTTCCACTCGTTTTGTGCCCAGAGTTTAGCGTTGAGCATATTGATGCGGTAGTCGTAACCGAAACGGCCGTGGTCTTTGACCTTGGTATTAGGGTTACGCAGGTCGTTTTGCTTCACATTGGCAATGTCGGCTTGGGTCAGACCGATATTGGTCGCCAACTCCTTGATGTCGCGTTCAGCAAATGGGTCCACATCAATCCATTGGTTACCGCCCAGCAGGTCGTCCACAGTCTTGTAGTGGATACCTTGGCTGGCTTTGGCCTCCAAGCCAGCGGTGAGTGTCATGTGTTTGACTGCTGTATTGCGATAGTTGAGGTTGATCATTGCCTCCTGAATATCGTTGTGGCGGCGTTCTACGATATAGCGAGCAGAGCCAGCAGGGTTATTCTGATTGTTCGCATAGTTGGCTGCGTAGAGTGCATCCCAATTGATTTGGGTGGCATTGTCGTCGCGACTGGTCCAGAGGTCTGTTAGTGCAGCGTAGGTGTCAAGATTGATGGAGTGACCAACAGACTGACCATTGTATTCCAGAGGGAACTTAATGTAGCCGCCTTCGGTCACTGCGCCTAATGGCTTGCCATTCATGTCCTTGCCGATGAAGTAACCATCTTTGTCCACCTGTCCGTCCCAGAGGAAGGATGGCAGATTGCGGTAGTAGTCGGGGCGTGGGTCGGGCGCATTGTAGAAGGTCAGTGCGGAGTTGCTATACATGCTATAGTGATAACCTACGCCTGCTTTGAGGAAGTTCTCCTCGTTGATTTTCCAATCGAAACTAACGATAGCGGTAGGGTCGTAACTATGTACAATGCGTGAGTTGCGCACTTTGCCGTTTTGGTAGCCCCAATAAGGGTTGTAGTTGTTGTGTCCCCATGCCGTTTTATTGTATTGGTTGGTGAGGTCAAAGGTCTCTTGGGTGAGCGCTGATGACTGACCGCGGCGAGTAGGCGCACCGAAGGTGATGAGGGACAGGCGTTTGTCTTTGCCCCATTGCTTTTCCGCGGTGAGGAAGTAGCCTACGGAAGAATAACTGATACCTTCGCCTATCTCACCTTTTGCATCAATATATGGTGAGTAGCGCCATGCCAATTGTGCAGCGAATGCCCATCCGTTCTCCATGAGTCCGCTGGCGTAGGTAGCGCGTGCAGCACCTTTGTAGTTGCGGTTGGTACCAGCCAGTGCCACTTTCCACCCCTGTGCATAATTGGTTGCGGATTGCATATAGTTGGTGGACAGACCTAATGAACCAAAGGTGAAGTTATTGGCTTCTATACCTTCTACCACTTCGCGATAGCGTGTTGCGTCGTTCAGACCGCCCATGGCAGAGAAATTGAACTGACCGCGCTCAGCAGCATTGAAGGAGATACCCTCGATATAGTTCTGCTCGTAGGTCTGATCATAACCACGACCGCGATAGCGAGCGTTGGACCATGCATAGGAGATAGTGGAGTTGAACACATCTTGGCTCGCGCTGGTAGCAGAGGACATGGACTGGCTCTTGCCTTCATCATCGTTCATGTCTATCTCTGCGATATTGAGCAACACCTCATCCTGCGCCTCGCGCACAAAATCGGTTTGCAGTGTGATATCGCCAAGGTCGGTTAGTTGGTTTTCCACGAGTCCAATCAAGAGAATATCGGATATGTATCCGTTAGCCTCTATGATTACCTCCTCGTCAATGGCGTCCAAGTAGGTTAGAGAGAACTTACCTTCAGCATTCGTTGTGGTAGTGATACCCTGTACTGCCAATGTGATGGTAGCTCCATCTATGACTTGCTGTTCCTCTGAAATCAGTCGTCCTACCAATCGCGTCTGAGCATTTGTACCCAAGATACTTGCGATGGTCAGAAATACAGCGATAATTGTTTTGCGCATAAATAATTACTATTGTTAGTTGTTCTAATTGTAGCTTCGATTGAACCCTCCTTCAAGAAGGGTTAGGAGAGTATTTTAGAACTCTGCAGTCTTAGGTGTGCGTGGGAATGGGATCACGTCACGGATGTTCTGCATACCCGTCACGAAGAGCAGCAGTCGCTCAAAGCCCAAACCGAATCCAGCGTGAGGTGCAGCACCAAAGCGGCGGGTATCGAGGTACCACCACATATCCTTCATAGGAATCTCGCGGCGTTCGATTTCGTTATTGAGTTTGTCGAGGCTCTCCTCGCGTACGCTACCACCGATGATCTCACCGATTTGTGGGAAGAGTACGTCTGTACCTTGTACCGTCTTGTCGTCCTCGTTGAGTTTCATGTAGAAGGCTTTGATATCCTTTGGATAGTCAGACATGATGACTGGTTTGCCAAAGTGTTCCTCTACGAGGTAACGCTCGTGCTCAGAGGCGAGGTCGTCACCCCATGTGCATGGGAACTCAAATTTCTTGCCGTTCTTCATTGCCTCTTGGAGAATATTGATACCCTCGGTGTAGGTGAGACGAACGAAGTCAGTATTAACAACTGATTCCAGACGTGCAATCAGGCCTTTGTCCACAAACTGGTTGAGGAATTGCAAGTCGTCTTGGCAATGCTCTAATGCCCAGCGAACGCAATACTTGATAAAGTCCTCTTCGAGGTCCATGAGTTCGTCTTTTTGGATGAATGCTACCTCTGGTTCGATCATCCAGAACTCTGCCAAGTGGCGAGGTGTGTTGCTGTTCTCTGCGCGGAAGGTTGGGCCGAAGGTGTAGATCTTGCCGAGTGCCATGGCAGCCAACTCGCCTTCCAATTGACCTGATACGGTGAGCGAGGCTTGTTTGCCGAAGAAATCGTCGGAGTAGTCTATTTTGCCCTCCTCATCTTTCTTGAGGTTATAGAGGTTCTTGGTGGTTACTTGGAACATCTGTCCTGCGCCTTCGCAGTCGCTGGCTGTGATGATAGGGGTATGGAAGTAGAAGAATCCGTGCTCGTGGAAGTATTGGTGGATAGCCATAGCCATGTTGTGGCGGATGCGGAAGACCGCACCAAAGGTGTTGGTGCGTGGGCGGAGGTGCGCGATGGTGCGCAGGTACTCCATGCTCAGACCTTTCTTCTGCAAAGGATATTGCTCAGGGTCGGCGGTGCCGTATACTTCGAGTTCGGTGAGTTGGATCTCTACGGCTTGTCCGCTACCTTGGCTGGCAACGAGGTGACCCGTAGCAGAGATACATGAACCTGTGGTAACTGGTTTGAGGCTCTCTTCTGGGAAGTTAGCCAGATCCACTACGATTTGGATATTTTTGATGGTTGAACCGTCGTTGAGGGCGATAAAACTAACATTCTTGTTGCCGCGACGGCTGCGCACCCATCCGCGCACATTGATGAGTTGTCCTTCTCCTGCGAGTTGCAGGGCGTTAATGATTTCTGTTCGTTTCATTATGTTTGTTATTTTTAATTTCGTATAGGGTTTTGCCTAATTCAAAGAATTAGGGTGCAAAGTTACTACTTTTTTTTGACATATGCAACACTTTAGCGTATTTTCCTTGTTTTTATTAGCAAAAACTTGCCTGAACATCCTTATTGCTCCCTAAAAGTTGTCTTTTTGTGTGCAATACGAATTTAATTAATTTTAACAATTCGGCATAGTTTTTTGCTACTTCCACACTACCACACTACCACATAAAAAAAAGTGTCGAACGTTTTTCGAAAAAAGTCGATTTTCGCCTAAATAATTAATATATTATATATAAAATATATATAATATATATAATTATAACCCTATCCCCTATTGCCCCCTTCCCCTTAAATTTTTGCCATTTTCAGTCAAAGTCCATTTGCCTTATTTGGCATTATGGAGAAGAAATTCACTCATAAAAATATGTGGTAGTGTGGTAGTGTGGAAGTTAAAAGTGTTAAAATATGTTAATTTTTGTGCGATTTTCTTCTTCCTATCTTCGGGGTATCTTCGGGGTATCTTCGGGATAAAACGAGGGTGATTTTGTGTGTTAAAAAAAGTTAAGGTCACTCCAATTAGGAAGTGACCTTAACAGTGTATGTTGCGTGGTTTAGAATGGTGCTATATCATCATCTAATTGTGCTCCGTTTGGGTCGGAAGCGATATTCATTTTGCTTTGGAAGGTCGTAGTAGGTTGCGAAGCGGGTATATCGTAGATATTCTCTTCGAAGCCCTCGTTCTCGTTTTGGAATTTAGCATACTTTCCGATAAAACGCATCCACACCTCATCGGTGGCACCGTTACGGTGCTTTGCTACGATGATTTGACCCAGTCCGCGGAGGTCTTTACCCGTCTTGTCGTCGTTGTAGATGCGATAATATTCGGGACGGTGTATGAAGCATACCATATCTGCATCTTGCTCAATGGCACCCGACTCACGCAAGTCAGAGAGTTGTGGTTTCTTGCCCTCGACATTGCTATTGCTGGAGTCGCGTTTCTCCACGTTACGGTTGAGCTGACTTAGGGCAATCACGGGTATATCCAATTCCTTGGCAATCCACTTGAGGCGGCGCGATATGATACTGACCTCCTGTTCGCGGCTGCCGAAATTAGCCCCGTTGGCATTCATGAGTTGTAGGTAGTCAATGATGATGAGTTCCACCTTCTTTTCGCGCACGAGTTTGCGGGCTTTGCTCTGTAGTTCAAAGATGCTGAGACCAGGGGTGTCGTCAATATAGATGGGTGCGCCCATCAGTTCGTTGATTTTGCTCTCCATCTTGTTCCACTCCTGTTTGGTGAGTCGTCCGTTTTTGATCTTATCGCCTTCGATCTCGCATACGTTCATAATCAGACGATTGACCAATTGGACATTGGACATCTCGAGTGAGAACATGGCTACAGGGCGTTTGAAGTTCACCGCTATATTCTTAGCCATGGACAATACGAATGCTGTCTTACCCATAGCAGGACGTGCAGCGATAATGATGAGGTCGGACTTCTGCCAACCAGAGGTGATCTTATCCAGTTCGGTGATACCGCTTGGCACACCCGAGATATTGCCTTCGTTTTGTGCTGCTTTGCGCATGCGCTCGAATGCTTCTTCGATAACGGGGTCGATTTGTGTCACGTCGCGTTTTTGTGCGCGTTGTGAGATTTCGAATATGCTGCCTTCTGCTTCGTGGAGCAGAACGTCTACATCTTGTGTCTCGTCGTAGCCTTTTTCTTCGATTTGGCATGCGACCGAAATGAGGTCTCGTGCGGTGGCTTTCTGCGCTACGATTTGTGCATGGTAGCGTAAGTGAGCCGCCGATGCCACTCGTCGTGTGAGTTCGCTGAGTCGTACGACGCCCCCTGCTTTCTCAAGTTCGCCTTGCGCCTTCAGTTGTTCCACTACTGATAGTAGGTCAATAGGTGCATCTTTGGCTGCCAAGCTGCGTATGGCTTCGAAGATACAAGCATTGCTATCTGCATAGAAGGACTCGGGGCGCAATAGGTCGGCAATAGAAGCGTATGCGTCCTTCTCAATCATCAGGGCGCCTAAGACAGACTCTTCCAGTTCGGGAGCCTGTGGTGGTAGTTTGCCCATTTCGTTTGCCCCGACCTTGGGGGTAGCAGTCTTTTTGCGGTTATTGCTTGTTGTTGCCATATTGTTTCAGGAGGTCGTAAGCAGCGGTAAAACTGCTGATTTCGTTGTTGAGTACGCGTTGTTCGGTTTGTGCGATGAGTTGCTCCATTGCGTCGGATTTGTAGAAACTGTCGAGCAAGTTTTGGTTGATAGTTTCGTACATCCAATATTTGGCTTGTTGTGTGCGCAGGTGTTCGAGGTAGCCGTTCTCGCGCGCGAACTGTATATAGTCTTCGACCATATTCCATACCTCTTGTATGCCATTGCCTTCGACCGCAGAGCATGTGAGCGCATAGGGTTTCCAGCCAGATTCGGTAGGAGGGAAGAGTGCCAATGCGTTTTTGAAGCTGACGCGTGCTGCCTCTGCGCGCTCGACATTGTTGCCATCGCATTTGTTGATAGCGATGCCATCAGCCATCTCCATGATACCTCTTTTGATGCCTTGGAGTTCATCGCCAGTACCTGTGACTTGTAGTAGCAGGAAGAAGTCCACCATGGAATGTGCAGCTGTTTCGGATTGTCCCACGCCGACAGTCTCTACGATGATGGTGTCGAAGCCCGCTGCCTCGCATAGTACGATGGTCTCTCGTGTTTTGCGTGCTACACCGCCCAAGCTGCCAGCCGATGGGCTGGGGCGAATGAAGGCATTAGCCTCTACGGAGAGGTGGTTCATGCGCGTCTTATCGCCGAGGATGCTACCTTTGCTGCGTTCGGAGGATGGGTCGATGGCCAGTACCGCGAGGTGTTTGCCTTGGTGGCAGAGTAGGGTACCCAATGCTTCGATGAAGGTAGACTTGCCCGCACCTGGTACGCCTGTGATGCCTAATCGCACTGCGTTGCCTGCGTAAGGAAGGCAGCGTTCGATGACTTGTTGGGCAATGGCTTGGTCGCTGGGCAGATTGCTCTCGATGAGGGTTACGGCTTGGCTCAGCAAACGCATATCGCCACGCAATATACCCTCTATATATTCGTCGGCAGAGAGTGTAGGTTTGCGTCTGCGGAAGGTGGCATAGGGATTGACGCTGGGTAGGTTCTCTACGCCAGCATTGACCGTTAGGCCTTTGTATTCACTGCTATTCTCTGGATGTTGCATGATTGTTTGGTTGTTTTGGTGTCCGGAGTCCGGAGCCTATTATTACTCTACTACCCAATTGAGTTTGATGTTGATAACAGGTGTATTAGGGTCGTTGGTAATAAGGGTCATGATGCGCGAATATTGTGCAGGCTCGTAGGTGGTAGCGTCCAGTTCGATTTTGATATCTGCTTTGCGTCCTGCCTTGATGGCTTTAGGGGTAGTGAACTTGAGTTGTTGGTCATTCATGATCACTCGTCTCACCAGCAGAGGATTGATACCTGCGTTAGCGAGTGTGAGTTTAGTGGTGAGTTTCTTGCCTTTGGCGATGGTGCCGAGGTTCAATTCGCGTGTTACCTCTGCGATAGGAGCTTGTTGGCGCTCTTCCACGGTGAGTTGTGAGAAGTCCTCTTTGATATTAGCAGACAAGGCGATCTCGTAAGACATATCGCGTTTGCCATTGACGACCACATATGCCTTAGCCGTGATAGGGCCATACAATGGGCATTCTGCGCTTTGCAGTGCAAATTGGAGTTTGCCTGTTTGTTGTGGCTCTACGGTTTGGAGGGTGATATTGGTTTTGATATAGTCAGCATCCACCATCACGAGTGCTACTTGTACGGATTGTTCGGTTTGGTTGGCATATTCAATCTCCATTTGTTTGTTGCTACCTTGTGTAAGAACTCCGAAGTTGATGGCTTTGCGTTTGAGGCTGAGTTCTCCCATCTTGATAGGATATTGGTCCACTGGTTTAGCAGGCTTAGGTATTACTTCGCCTTTGATATAGAGTTTGGTGGTAGGTTCGTTGGCGTTGCTGGTAACGGTGATAGTTTTTTGGAATCGACCAGGGCGACCATTAGGGTTGTAGGTCACCGTGATTTCGCCTGTTTGACCTGGTTCGATAGGCTCTCGTGTCCATTTAGGGGTTGTACAGCCGCAACTGGCACGCACATTGCTCAATACTAATGGCGCGATGCCTTCGTTTTTGAATGTGAAGACGGTAGTTACTCGACCGTCAGCCTCGTTGATTTTGCCGAAATCGTGTGTAGTTTTGTCAAAAGTGATTACAGGGTTTTGTCCCATTGCAACCAATGTGAGCAGCAGAGTGGCTGCCAATGTAAATAATTTTTTCATCGTTATAGTTGTTTGTAGTTAGTTATTATCGAATGAAGCGCAGTCGCATTGCATCTCTACGCCGTCTATTTTGGTTACGTTTACGGTATTTATACCGCCAATTTTGCGCAGTTGCATGCACATTTTGCCCAATTTGTCCATGTCAAATAGTTTGGCTTCCACTTCGCAGGTAAAGTTGTTGCCATCCGATGTCACATGCAGGTCGCTGAAGTTGATACGATATTCATCGCTCATCACTTGCAAGATGCGCATCATGACGCCCATCTTATCGTTGCCTTTGATATAGAGTTGTATGGCTTTGGCGATAGTGGTGTCTGTTTGCAGATTGTGGTCAATCAGTCCTTGTTGTTTGCGGAAGTATTTTTTGAGGCGATCTTTCGCTCTTGCGCTGACCACAATATTGAGCCATTCAGGCTCGGGTTTCTGCTTGTCGGAGGTCAAAATCTCTACTTGGTCGCCGCTCTGCAATATGTAGTCGATGGTGCGTGTGGTACGATTGACATTCGCTCCGATGCAGTGTTCGCCCAACTGTGTGTGCAGTTTGTAGGCAAAATCCAATACCGTAGCACCTTGTGCCAGGGTGTGCATATCGCCACGAGGAGTGAAGACAAACACTTCATGGTGGTAGAGATTGAGTTTGAATGTATCCAAAAATGCCAATGCGTCAGGGTCTGGATTAGCCAGTACATCCTTGATGTCGCGCAGCCAACGATCCAACTCGTGTTCGCTTTCGGTACCTGCTTTGTATCGCCAGTGCGCAGCTAATCCGTGTTCTGCCAACTCGTGCATGCGTTCGGTGCGAATTTGTACTTCTATCCACTGTCCGTGGTTGCCCATTACCGTCACGTGCAGGGCCTCATAGCCATTGACTTTGGGGGTCGAAATCCAGTCGCGGATACGTTCGGGATGCGGGCGGTATATCTCTGTGATAGCAGAGTAGATCATCCAACATTGGTCTTTCTCGGAGAAGTCGGTAGTAGGTTGAAATACGATACGCGCTGCCAATAGGTCATACACTTGCTCAAAAGGTATGCCTTTGGTAATCATTTTCTTGTATATTGAGTATACCGATTTGGTGCGGGCGTAAAGTTTGAACTCGTAGCCCATCATAGTCAGGTGTTTGCGGATAGGTGCCGCAAAGTCTTCGAAATTCTCGTGTTGTACCTCTTTGACGGCTTGGAGTTTGGCTTCGATCTCGTTGTAAAGTTCGGGGTGTTCGTATTTGAAGCTCAGGTTCTCCAATTCCGTTTTGATGGGGAACAGGCCCAATCGGTGTGCCATAGGTGCGTAGATGTACTGGGTTTCGATGGCAATCTTGCGCTGTTTCTCAGGGCGTTGTGCAGCCAGAGTGCGCATGTTGTGCAGTCGGTCAGCCAGTTTGATGAGCATTACGCGAATGTCGTCCGACATGGTCAGCAGCAGTTTGCGTACATTCTCCGCCTGTTTCACTGCTTGATCTACGAAAACGCCGCCAGAGATTTTAGTGAGTCCAACTACGATATTGGCAATTTTAGGGCCGAATTGGTGTTCAATGTCTTCGGCAGTATAGTCGGTGTCTTCCACCACATCGTGCAGCAATGCTGCGCATATGCTGGTGCTGCCCAATCCAATCTCTCGTACCACGATGCGCGCCACCGACAAAGGGTGCATGATATAAGGCTCGCCAGAGAGGCGGCGCACGCCGCCATGCGCTTGTTTGGCTAATTGGTAGGCGCGCGTGATGAGTTCCACTTTTTGGCGGTGGCTGGTGCGTGCATAATCTGCTAAGAGGGCTTGAAATTCGCTCTCAATCAGTAGTTCCTCAGCAGGGGTAAAATCGCTTGCTACCATAAAAAAATTGTTTTTATTGTCCGTTTTTTTGGGGTGTTCCGACTCTCGATTTTCGAGATACATAATTTAGCCCGCAAAGGTACAACAATTTTTGCATATATGCAAGAGAAAAAAGTGAAAAAGGTGATTTTTTGCCAAAAGTTTGTATATTTGCGAAAAATGTTGTAACTTTGCACGATTTTTGTGTGAAACTCATTGAAAATGATTATGCAGAGTGGTAAAATAATGAAGTTGTGTGGCCGTATGTTGTTGTGCTGTTGGATGTTATCTCTGATGTCCTTCACCGTGGTGATTGATGCGGGGCATGGTGGTCACGACGCCGGTGCTATAGGTTTGAAGATGAAGGTGCAAGAGAAGAATCTCAATCTCACTGTAGCCAAGCAATTAGCAGAGAAGATTCGCACCGCATACCCTGAGGTTAATGTAGTTCTCACTCGCGACACGGATGTGTTTTTGCCATTGCAGCAGCGTGCGGATATTGCCAACAAGAACCATGCTAACTTATTCATCAGTATTCATACCAATGCGGCAGAAAACCGCAATGCTTGTGGTGCGGAGACTTTTATCCTCGGTACGGAGCGCATGGAGGATAATTTGGATGTAGCCATGCGCGAGAACGCGGTGATGAAATTGGAGGAGGATCAGACTGTTTATCAGGGTTTTGATCCTAATTCAGTGGAGAGTTATATCCTCTTTGAACTGATGCAAAACCAGTATATGGATAATAGTCTTGTGTTTGCGGAATTGGTTCAGAATCAGTTTGTTGATAAACTGCAACGTGCCAATCGAGGCGTGCGTCAGGCGGCGTTTTGGGTGTTGCTTCAATCGGCCTGCCCCAGTGTCTTGGTGGAGATGGGTTTTCTGAGCAATGCCGAGGAGGAGAAGTGGTTGGCCAGTGCAGAGGGTAAAACAGGAATCGTAAATGGCATCTTTGATGCTTTTGAAAAATATTATAAGAAATGAAATACTCAAGAGAATTAAAAGTAGGTGTATTGGCAATTATTTGCCTGGTTATCCTTTATTTTGGATTTAATTTCCTGAAGGGGGTGAATATTTTTTCGCCCACCAAAGTGTATGTAGGTCAGTTTGATCGTATGAATGGGCTCACCGCCCAATCGCCTGTGTATATCAAGGGTTATCAAGTGGGTCTTGTAGAGGCGATACAATATGACTTTTCGCGTACGCCTGCGTTTACGGTGGTGGTGTCAATTGACAAACAGATTGCTTTGCCTCGAGGCACACAGATGGCGTTGGTGTCGGATGGTCTTTTGGGTGGTGGTGCAATAGAGTTGCAGTTGCCAGCCCTGATGAATCGTGTTATGCCTCATCAGGATGGTGATACGCTCATGACGCAAATCGTGCCAGGACTCATGGACAACCTTCAAACGGGTCTGTTGGCGCAGTTGGATAGCGTTTTGACGGAGGCGACTAACCTGCTTGCTACTCTCAACAATGAGGTAGAGCAAGGTAGTCTGCATGCCACTTTGCAAAACATCGAGCGTATCACAAAGGATCTTACCGTCAGCAGCCGTGATATTCGTCAACTCACGCACGCGCAGTTGCCCGAGTTGATGCATAAGGTGGATAATACTGTGGAGGGATTGCAAACCATTGTTACCGATGTTCAGTCTGCAGATATCCAAAGCATCATACTGTCGTTGGATTCAACAATTGCTGTGCTCAATCGCGCATTGCAGTCGGAAGAGGGTACTTTAGGCTTGCTGCTTAATGATACGCAACTGCATGATAATCTGAATACTACACTCCGCAATTTGGATGCAGCAGTCTTGAATGTAGACACGATTGTCCAGTCCATAAAGGCTCGACCTTTCGTGCAAAAGAAACTGCCTAAGAAATAGTAATTTTTCGAATGTCTAATTTACGAAAAATGTCAAAAACTCCCTAACTAATCCATTAACAGATAGTTAGGGAGTTTAATGTGAAACAAACTTATGTGGAACAAAAACACTTTGAGTTATGAGTTTCAGTTACTTAGATGTTGATAACTTCTGTAAGATATAGTAAATCAGCAGTTTGCTTGTAACTCGTTGATTTTTTTAGAAATAGGAATTAGCCAAAATTCATGCCTAGACGCATATTTGGTCAGTCCAAAAAAAAGCAGTACCTTTGCACCGGATTTCGGAAAGAGGTCACTTTTTTTTACGCCTTTTTTATACATTAATAGCTTTGAAACAAGATCTCAACATATTATGGGCGCAATGCCAACAGATTCTGCGTGACAATCTCTCGCAGAGTGCATACCAGACATGGTTTGCTCCTGTTGTTGCGTTGCAGTACGAGAATGATGTGTTGGTTTTGCAGGTCAAGAGCCAGTTTATTGTAGAGTATATTGAGGAGAATTACCTTGATTTGCTCTCGCGCGTATTAAGAAAGGTGTTTGGTCCTGCTATTCGTCTGGAGTATCGCATTATGGTAGCTGGCAGTAGTATTGATGTGCCCAGCGAGCCATTGCGCGAGCCTATTAGTCGTCCTCGCAACGAGGCTTATGCACCCTCGCAAGAGTTTGTTAACGCGTGGGATAGTCAGTTGAACCCACAATATACCTTTGATAATTTTGTCAAGGGTGAGCCTAATAAGCTGGCGCGTGCTGCGGCTATAGAAATAGCCAAGAACCCAGGTAAGACGCTCTTCAACCCATTGTTTCTCTTTGGTGGCAGTGGAGTAGGTAAGACGCACTTGGCGTATGCTATCGGTAATGAGGTGGAGCGTCTTAATCCGAATGCCCGTGTGCTGTATGTGACTGCCAATATGTTCAAGTTGCAGTTTCAAGATGCCGTCAACCACAACCAGGTGCCTGATTTCCTCATGTTCTACCAGTCGGTAGATGTGCTGATTGTGGACGATATCCAGTATTTCTCCGATTTGAAGGGTACGCAAGATATGTTCTTCCAGATTTTCAACTATTTGCAGCAGAGTCACAAACAGTTGATTTTGACTTCTGACCGCAGTCCAATGGAGTTGCAGGGTATCCAGGATCGCCTCTTGTCACGCTTTAAATGGGGTTTGGCTGCTGAGATTACGCGCCCTGACTACCAGCTGCGTCACGACATTTTGCTCTATCGTGTGCGTAGAGACGGTGTGAAGTTGGGCGATGATATTATCACTTATATCGCATCTAATGTATCGGATAATGTGCGCGACTTAGAGGGCGTGTTGGCGAGTCTTTTGGCTTATTCTACCCTGACAGATAACCCTATTGACATGGCGTTGACTGAGAAGGTAGTTGGTCGTTTGGTGCAATTGCAGCCTAAGACGTATATGCCTTCTGATATTATCGCTGCGGTATGTCGCGAGATGAATGTACCAGAGCAAGTCATCACGGCACGTACACGCCAACGTGAAGCGGTAAAGGCGCGCAATATAGTGATGTATTTGATAAAGAAGTTCACTGATAGTTCATTGGCAGAGATAGGTAAGTATGTGCATCGCGACCATGCTACGGTGGCCTACTCGCTCAATTCGATGGATGCGCAGATGGGCTACGATGCGGTCCTCCGCCAAGAGGTGACAAAGATTGAGAATCAATTAGGCAGATAATCGTATATAAAACAATACTCAACCACCCTTACAAATGATTGTGAGGGTGTTTTTTTGTATTTTTACGCTGAAATATTTGTTCACCTGCAAAAAAAAGTGTAACTTTGCAGGCTAATTTGCGAAACTATCGTTTGTAACATCAAAAACAATCAATATGAAACGAACTCTACTATTTGTTCTGTGTAGCTTCTTCGCTATTGCGGTGGTAGCTAAAACCGTCACTCCTGCTTCCTCGTTGCCTGCGTATTATCAACAAATTGATGGCAAAGCAGGTAAAACACTCTTTGATGCCGTTCAGAAAGTTACTAAAACAGGTTACTCATCATTGGGTTACGACGGACTCTGGACAGCCTTCAAGACTACAGACAAGAAGAGCAATGGCCAAGTATGGGATATGTATAGCAATTGTAATTGGACTTTTGGCTCGGATCAATGTGGTAGTTATAGTAATGAGTGTGACTGCTACAACCGCGAGCACTCTATCCCTAAATCATGGTTTGGCGGATCTACCAGCGGCCCTGGTTGCGATATTTTCCACCTCGTACCTACCGATGGTAAGGTGAATGGCATGCGTAGCAACTATGCGTTTGGCGAAGTATCCAGCGCAAGTTATACTTATGATGGTGCCAAGAAAGGTTCTGCCAAGAGTATCACCATTACTGGCGGAAACACCATTGCGGGTAATACAGGCGCTACAATTTCTGCTTCAGGTACTGTCTTTGAACCACGCGATGAGTACAAAGGTGACTTTGCTCGCGGTTATATGGGTTCGTTGCTCCGCTGGGCTGGCGAAAAGGCATTCACAACAGGAGAGGGTAGTGATATTTTCACCACAACATTCACCACTGGCTCTTTCGGTCTTACCAAATATGGCGTGGCATTGCTCATGAAATGGCATCGCCAAGATCCTGTTTCTAAGAAGGAAATCGACCGCAATAATGGTATTCAACAAACACAAGGCAATCGCAATCCATTCATTGACTACCCTTACCTGGCTGAGTATATCTGGGGTGAGAAAGCAGGCGAAACGCTCTATCTCGATGATATCATGACCGCCTACGATGCGGACTTCGTCTTGGGTGAGAGCGATGGTAGTCGCGAGGATGTAGTTCGTACTCCTGTGTTGAGCGTTAGCACCACCACCGTGAACTTCCCAAGCGTATTGGTGAACGAAGAGTCTGCCGTTAGTATCAAGGTGACGGGTATGTATCTGACCGCCAATGTCACTTTTACGATTTCGGGCGAGGATGCCGATATGTTTGAGACCTCACGTTCTTCTCTCACTATTGCAGAGGCAAATAGTAGCACAAGCCAAAATAACCTGATTCTTACTTATGTTCCAACCGAAAAAGGTCAGCATAGTGGAACCCTGCAAATTGCTTCCGAAGGCGCAGAAACACTCACGGTCAAACTCTATGGCACTTGTAATGCTGCTTGCCAAGTCACTTGGATGGTCAATGGCGAGGAATACGCGGATGGTAATCCTACCACCACGCTCGCTGCGGGTAGCAAGGTCACCAACCTGCCTGCTGCACCTAAGTCGCCTTGTGCTGAGAGCAGCCAGTTCGTGGGTTGGAGCGAAGAAGTAATCACTACTCCTCAAGACGACATGCCTATAGACCTCTTCTCGGACAGCAAAGACGCACCTGCTGTTAGTCACGATGTGGTGTATAATGCAGTATTTGCACACCTCACCGAAACGGATTCTTCTACTCCAGAGACATTAATCTTGGCTAAAGGTCAAGAATCAGGATGGACTATTAGTGGCACGTCCTATACAAATAAGTATTGGATATTAAAGAAAAATGCGTACATAGAATCACCTGTAGTTAATTTGAGTAAGTTGCAATCTATGACAATCAATGTGCGTACATATGGTGGTACCTCTTACAATATTATCGATATTACGTGCAACGGACAGATGTTAACCACTATTGATGCTGAGAATAGTACATTGAAAGATAAAACATGGAAACCAACGACTGCGCTTTCTGGCGAAGGAAAGATTCGTTTTAGCAGTACGGACAATACCGATGCAAATGGTCCTGCGATAGCCAAAGTAACTATTAACTTGGAAGGTGGAACTTCATATGTTTATACTGATTATATCACTTCTTGCAGTCCTACTACTGATATTGTAGATGTGCAACAGCCACAACAAGTAGGCAATAAGGTTCTCCGCGATGGTCAACTCCTTATTGAGTATAACGGAGTATATTACAACACTTTAGGCGTACAACTCTAAACAACCCTACACAATCCTACACAACCCTACACAATCCTACACAACCCTACACAATCCTACACAATCCTACACAATCCTACACAACTACCTACATGAATAATCTATCCGAACAAATACACCAACTCTGCCAAGAGAAGAACGCTATTATCATGGCGCACTATTATCAACGTCCTGAGATTCAGGATGTGGCTGACTTCGTGGGCGATTCCCTTGCTTTGGCACAGGTGGCAGCCAAAACCGATGCCGACATTATTGTCATGTGTGGCGTACACTTCATGGCAGAAACGGCCAAGATCCTCTGCCCAGACAAGAAAGTGCTTATCCCTGCTCCCGAGGCAGGCTGCTCCTTGGCTGATAGTTGCAAGGCAGCAGACCTTGCGGCATGGAAAGCTGCGCACCCCGACCATTTGGTCGTATCGTATGTCAATACCAGTGCTGCGGTGAAGGCGCTCACCGATGTGGTGGTGACCAGCAGCAATGCATTGAAGATCGTGAAGCAGTTGCCTGAAGACAAACCGATTCTTTTTGGTCCAGACCAAAACCTCGGTGGCTATATCAACCGCATGACAGGTCGCACGATGGACCTCTGGAATGGCGGATGCCATGTGCATGCTCGCTTCTCAGAGGAGGCATTGCTCCAACTCAAAGAGCAATACCCTCATGCCAAAGTCCTTGCACACCCAGAGTGCAAAGCCACTATTTTGCAGCATGCTGATGTCATCGGCTCCACCCAAGCACTGCTTGACTATGCCAAGAATGCCAATCGCCAATCGCCAATCACCAATAGCCAATTTATCGTGGTAACCGAAAGCGGCATCCTCCACGAGATGCAGAAGGCATGCCCTGAGGCAACGTTTATCCCTGTACCCGCAGAAATAGACAATACTACACCATCCTACACAACGCTACACCATTCTACACAATCCAAGTGCAACGAATGCGAATATATGCGCATGTGTACGCTGCAAAATCTCTACGATTGTTTGCTCAACGAATGCAATGAGATTGTAGTAGAAGAAGCTATCGCTAAGGATGCCATCCGCCCTATCCAACGCATGTTGGAGATGAGTTGATTATTCCTTTCTTCTCCTCCCATTGAAGGGGAGGTTGGGTAGGGTCTGGTCTATTTCGAACGGCGTGAAAGCGAGAACTGATACTCCAATCCGCCTTCTTGACGATTGACTGCGGTGATTTTTCCTCCATGGAAAATCACCGCATGTTTTACGATAGATAGTCCCAATCCTGTGCCACCTGCCTTACGGCTGCGACCCTTGTCCACGCGGTAGAAACGCTCAAAGATATGCGCCAATGCTTCATTGGGTACCCCTTGACCATTATCGCTAATGCTAAAATACAGATTAGCAGGATCTTGGTTCGTGAGTTGGATACTAATCTCTGCTTTCTCTACATAGTTGATGGCGTTGTCCACGATATTGTGAAAAATGGAGTAGAGTAGTGTGTAGTTGCCAGAGATAATCAGATGTTTAGGTATATTGTGCGAGATGGTCGCTCCCGCTTGCGTAGCGCGCAATGATAGGTCTTGTACCACATTCTCCACCACTGTATGCAAATCCAACTGCAAACGGGTGTAGAAGTCGGTTTGGGTGTCCAGTTTATTAATCGTGGATATATCTTCTACGAGGTTTGCCAGGCGCCCTGACTGCTGATAAGCCCGCTCAATAAACTGCCTGCGTTGCTCCTCGTCCATATCGGGGTGCATGAGGATAGTCTCCAATGCCCCACGAATACTTGCCACAGGGGTTTTCAATTCGTGACTGATGTTCTGTGTGAGCGTCAATCGCTGCTGCTCCCGCGCATGGTTAATTTTGCGCTTGTAGATAGCATAACACATACCTACAATCGCCACAACCCCTATTCCTATTATAATCCAAACATTCATCGCCTTTAACCTTTCGCCTTTAACCTTTAAACACTAAACATATACCCATACCCCGATTTGGTGACAATCCGTTTTCCGTACTGCCCTAATTTGCGGCGCAAGTGGGTGATGTGCACATCTACGGTGCGCTCCAGTACAAAGCCATTGCTATCCCACACATTCTTCAGCAGATGTTCGCGTGATAGTATCTGCCCGCGATGGGTGAGCAGATAGCAGAGCAGTTCAATCTCCTTGCGAGTCATCACTACCACTACCTCATCCACCTTGAGCGACATATCCGCTTTATTCACCACAATCCCCTCAAATACAATTGTTGAACTATTCTGAACTTCTGAACTATTTTGAACAGCCGTCTTCGGCGTTGCCGAACGGCGTAGTACCGCTGCCACCCGTGCCAATACTTCGGCAATACGGAAGGGTTTGCTGATATAGTCATCTGCGCCCAACTTAAATCCCTGTAGCACAGTATCTTCATCGCTCAAGGCGGTGAGGAAAATGATAGGTGGCAAATCGTCAGATTGTACATTGTCCAATCGTAAATGGTTTGCCATTTCCAACCCCGACATCGCGCCCATCATAATATCCAGCAGAATCAGATCCACCTCATAATTCTTAATTCTTAATTCATAATTAGCCAAGGCTTCTTCTGCGCTATGTGCCACAAGCACTTCGTAGCCTGCTTTTTGCAACGAATAGGAGAGGATCATGCAAATATCCTCTTCGTCATCTACTATCAGTATGCGTTGTTTTGCCATGTTGGTAAGATTTTGCCTGCAAAGTTACTAAAAATAATTCACTTGACCAACCAAAAAGGTGTATTTTAATGATTTCTTAATATATTTATCAAGATAGAGTGCGCCCATTGTGGACGCACCCTATTGTTTTTGCTATTATTTTGCTTCGTTTTCTTCTTGCTTTTGTTGTGCTTCTTTTTTGTCTTTGATGGCACTAATCACAAAGAAAGGACCCATAAAGACTGCTACCATGCCCAAGGCAAGCAGAATCATTGTTATATCATCCATAGTTGTTTAATATCTTGATAGTTAATAATATACTTTTTTTGATTTATATACCTGTTGACACCACACATTGTTTTCCTTGCCGCTCGAGGGAGTTGATTCGAGCGGAATGTTGTTGAAAAAAATGTTGTTGGATTAAAGTAGCTCCTGTTGTCTTAACTTGTGAGGTCAACTTGTATATACTTCCTTAATTGACGTTTTAATCAGTCCAAGTACTACCAAAAACTATGAAATGGGAAGGATATTTGTTCTGTTGGTAAACTAATTGGCGTGGTGCGTGACTTTGCCACTATTCGATTGATATTGTGCGCGATACTGTTCGCTTGGTGTCGCAATATGGCATGCAAATCTTGTACATTTATCCGCACTTGCCACGACGAGGATACGCGTTCCTGACGGCGTGTGCGCAAGCGGTTGTCTTCGCTGCGTGTACCAATTTGATACGAAGTGAGCGCATCCGTCCAATCATATTGCAGTTGCAGTCGTTTGGCGTAGTCCTCCAATGTGTTGTGCAATACAGACGGCATACTGCTCTCGCTCGCCGATGGGCAAGTAGCTGCTGCTTGCGCATGCACATCGGATCTCTGCCATGAAGCATAGAGTCCGACGACCAACAGGAGCAATATATAGCGCAATTCTCTCACTACGAATCCGTTTTATGCTGCAAAGGTAGCAAAAAATATGCATATCTCCATGCCGTTCTTGCGAATTAATAATTTCTTAACATATTTTTCATACTTGCGTAATAATTATGGAGTACTTTTGCACAGATTTTGAAAGAGCAACGTTGAACAATATTGAACCATATTGAACAAATTTGAACTATTCTAAACAACACATCTATGTCATACCTCATTCTTATCATCTCGTTAGTTGGCATCGTTTTTGGTGCTGAGTTTTTGGTAGCAGGATCGGTCTCTGTGGCTCGCCGCTACAAGGTTTCTGATTTCGTGATTGGCGCCGCCATTGTGGGCATTGGTACAAGTGTGCCTGAGTTGGTGGTCAGTTTCTTTGGCGCGCTGAAAGGCAATGCCGATGTGGCGATTGGCAATGTGGTGGGCTCCAATATATTTAATGTGTTGGGTATCTTGGGTTTGACGGCATTGCTCTTCCCAATCGCAATAGACAAGAAAAATATGACCTTTGAGATACCATTGTGTATTGGTGTTTCGGTCTTGCTGACCTTATTGGCGCTTAATTTTTTCAATGGCACACCTGCCGCGATAAGCCGTATAGATGGTATCGTATTATTGTTAATTTTTGCGGGGTATATGTGGTATTCTATAGCTCGCGACAAAAGAGAGTCTACCCCCATTCCCTCTTTAACGGAAGGGGCAAATGACAAGGAGATGCAATGTTTGATGCCTGTTTGGAAAGCGGTTATGAAAGTTGTTGTGGGGTTGGGCATATTAATTGTGAGCTGCGATATGTTTGTAGATGATGCAGTGGCTATTGCTAAATCTTGGGGCGTTGATGATGCTATAATCTCGCTCACATTGGTTGCTTGCGGTACTTCGTTGCCAGAGTTGGCTGCTTCGGTGGTGGCAGCATGCAAGAAGAATACCCAACTGGCATTGGGCAATATCGTGGGCTCTAATATCTTCAATATCTTGCTGATCTTGGGCGTAAGCTCACAAGTCATGCCTTTGGTTTCTGCGGACATTACGATTGTGGACTATGCGGTCATGATTGCCGCTGCGGTTTTCCCTTTGCTCTTTGGCTTCCGTGGCAAGATTGGCAGAGTAGGTGGCGCCGTGATGCTTCTCGGCTTTGTGCTTTATACTTGGTATCTGATAGCTTGATTCTTCTTATCAATTACGGGTTCATAACGGGTTCATACCGAATAAAGACAAATGAATGGCTTTAATTTTGTTTTGCTCTCCAAATGCGACGTAGTTGCATTTCATTAGAGCAAAAACAAAAGTTTACCTCGAATTGACATTAATTGACATTCTAATTGACGCTCATTGTCGTTAATAATTCCCTTGCCTTTCCCGTTACCACTCCGTTACCACTAGCCGAAGATACGCATAAGATAGGATGATTTTATAGTGATTGATTAACCATCATACATCGTCTTGGATTATTTGGATTTTCCGGTTTTTCCGGATTTTATAGAATATGGAAAATCTAGATAATCTGGAAAATCCAACGAAAGTTATTTATCTAACGTTTAGACAACAAATCCGCATAACCGATACTTTTTCAATCGATTATGCGGATTCTCCTTATCACCTAATGACCTCATCACCTCTATTCTGCGGACTTCTTTCTACCTGTCTTCAGCCCTCCTCTTTCGTGTCCGTGGAAGTCCTCAAGAAGTTCTATTTCTCCACTTCCAACACGATGCGAAGACCGGTTGATGCACCACCTTTATCTGGTGTATAGAAACTATGTCGATTGGTGTTTGTGCAATTTTTAGAGTCATAGTGATAGCAACCACCTCGTAGTACACGTTTCTCGCCTGTGGTAGCACCCATTGGGTTGGTTTGTGCTTGAGCAGAGTAAGGCATATGCCAATCATAGCAGTATTCCCACACATTACCTGTCATATCGTATATACCCAATTCGTTGGACTGTTTTTGTCCCACGGCATGTGTTTTGTTGTTGCTGTTTACTTCATACCACGCCACTTCATCGATCACATCGCTACCCGCATAGGTATATCCTTGGCTTCTTCGCCCACCGCGGGCTGCGTACTCCCATTCGGCCTCGGTTGGCAAACGGAAGTGCATACCCGTCATTTCGCTAAGTTTCTCTACAAATGTCTGACAATCGTCCCATGAGATATTTGTGACGGGCAGATTATTGCCCTCTTTGACACTTGGGTTGTTACCCATAACCAATTGCCACAACTGTTGTGTCACTTCCATTTCGCCTATATAAAAATCAGACAACGTGACTTCATGTATGGGTTTCTCGTCTTCTTCCGCATTAGCAGCCTCACTCCCCATCATAAAGGTGCCACCTTCTACATATATCATATCAAAGGACACCCCATTCACCGTAAAAGTCAATACAGGAGGAATCGTATCATGCACGAGGCGCTGTGCAAATGCATATTGTAGATTTTGCTCTTGTGTACCTGAATATGAGTAGATTATTTTATCCGTTTTAACGACTGTGTAAATCTGTAATCCTCTGTCGGATAACGCATTAGTGCGTATGTGTCCCTCCTCTCCAATATGTCGCATTCCACCTAATTTATGATTAAAGTAGCCACATGTAGCGATAAATACTGCTCCTTCGCTTTCTATTTTAGCCCACTGCTCGTAGGTGTATTGGTTTTTTGCTACGTCGTCCGTATTTGGTGTAAATGATAAATCTTTAGGTAGTTGCCAATCATCAGGAAGGATAATGAGTCCTGTAACTGTGCCTATGGTACCTAATCCCAACAGTTGATCCGCATTTTTACGCTCTTGACAGATATATAGCCATTCATCGTTAGAGAGTGTTCGCCACGTGTTAGCTGCATCGCCAGCGATGGTGTTTGTTCCCCAATCCAAGAACTCTCCCTCGTAGTCTGATAATATAGTAGATATACTGATACCCCAAGGCACTTTGCTATTCTTTCCACTCCATCCGAAATACTCAATTGTATCAGCCAGTTGCCCATTGCGGTAGTGTTTCTCGCCCATATACGCATACTGCTCCTTCGCAAATTGCCATGTCTTTGTGCTTTGGATATATTGCAAATTGCCCTGTGAGAAACTGACATATTTACCCTCGCCTACGGAGAAAATACCAATACGTTTTCCTCTTTCACGCGTTTGCAAAGCTGGCATAACCATTGCATCTGTAGCAGAAAACATAATTTCTCCAGCTTTCTCTTTCATTAAGATAATATCACCATCGTTGTCATACACCTCTACCCGCATACCATTTGCCCAATCTTTTACTGGCACTACGATATAAAACAATATCGCTTCTGCCGTAAGAGCAACACCGTCACAATGGAGCGTATATGTTTTAGCAGTCGCTGTATTGGTAAGCACAATTTCACCCAAAGTTTGACTGCCTGTCAGTTGCAAACCCAATACTGCATTGTCAGCACTAAGCACAAAGCCATCCTCAAGCGTTCCGTTGGTTCTTGTGCTCATTTTCATTAGCCCATTGCCGAAGCCATTTGCTACATACGTTTGATGCGTGAGAACATCATCGCTATAGTCAACTGGGTAACTTACGCTATACTCTGTTCCATCCGCAGGCATCTTGCCTGTGAAAGTACCTAAAGAGCTGTTTTCTCCCGAAGACAAAGTAAAGACGGCTGACTTATCGCCTACACTCACAAGTATCTCATCGCCTGCGTTCCATGTGAGGTCAATTGTTGCACCAGCATCCTTACCCGATACGCGTTGTTTCCCAGGCATTTGCTTCGCATTAGAAGTACTATTGGCCATAGAAGCCGTAATTGTTACTTCTTGTCCCTCAACAAAAGGAGTACCTACTCCCATATCAGGTGTGCAAGATACTACAGTGAGTAGAAATAATGCTATGATATATAAATACCTTCTCATATTACCAAGTGCCAGTTGATTTACCGATGGATTCAAGATTACCTTTGGGTGCAATAGGTCTTGGACTTGATACACACAAAATACCCGTTTCTACCTCTATAGCAGAAATCGCAGGAGCAATATACTGTTTTTTCATTGCTTGTAGTTGTTTTCTGGGACATCGGCTCCAAACGCCCCGTTGGTATAAATATACAAAAAGCGTGGAACCTTACCTTTGCTTATTCTCTAACCTGAGGCACTGGAATACCTTTCCTATAAGAATAAGCAACGAACGCCCACGCCGAATATGAAATGCCACCAAACAGAGCAATCCACAAGGGATGCTCTGCGGCGGGATATACATATCCCAAAGGGCGTTTACTGCCTTCTTGTTTCGGATAGGTTGAAAGTTTCCAGTTTTCAGGTTACCAAAACAAGCGCTAATAAACGCTTTTTATAATATGTCTGCAAACCGATTGCTCGGCTTTGCGCTGCAAAGGTACAAAAAAAAATGTATATGTGCAAGAAAAGTTTACTTTTATTGTCATAGGCTACATTTTTTAGGGATTTATATATTTGTTGACACCATGTGTTATTCTCCTTGCCGCGGACGGCGTTGGTCCGCGGAATGTTGTTGAAAAAAACGTTCGAAGCGTAAGCTGAGATAAGAAACAAGTTGTTGAAGTTGTTGATTTAAATAATTCTTGTCGTCTGAGGTTGTAGTGTAAACTTGTATATAGTTCCCTTCAAAAATGATAGGCTGATACTTCTTTTGCACGGATTTTGAAGACTATTTTGTATAACGGATATAAATAGGATATACTATGGATACAAATCTAACTAACAAACTAAGCAATAAAATTCAATACATCGGTTGCGATGATGCGACCTTAGACCTCTTTGAGAGTCAGTACTCGCTCCCTAACGGCATGTGCTACAATAGTTATTTGCTTTTGAGTGAGCGAGTTGCCGTGATGGATAGTGTGGACAAACGCAAGACTGCCGAGTGGCTCCAGAAGATTGAACAGTCCCATCGCACGCCCGATTACCTAATTATTCAGCACACCGAACCCGACCATAGCGGTTCGATAGGTGCGTTCTTAGAGAAATATCCCCATGCCACTATTGTTGCCAGTCGCGCTGCGCTACAGTTTTTGGAGCAGTTCGGCTACCAATCGGCTCATACCCTCATGGTTAAGCATGGCGATTGTTTGGACTTAGGCGGACTAACCTTGCACTTCATTAGCGCGCCCATGGTGCATTGGCCCGATGTGCTGATGACCTATCTGCCCGAGGAGAAGACGCTCTTCTCTGCCGATGCGTTTGGTTCGTTTGGGGTGTATTCTTCGTTTTCGGCACATTGGATAGATGAGGCACGCAGGTATTATATCAATATCTGCGGCAAGTATGGCGCACAAGTGGCTGCAACTCTGGCGAAGATACAATCCTTTGATATTCAGCGCATAGCCCCCTTGCATGGCTGTGTGTTGGAGGGCAATGAGGTTGCAGAGGCATTGCGTTTGTATAACATCTGGAGTAAATACGAGGTAGAGACGGATGGCGTGCTGGTAGCGCATGCTTCAATCTATGGCAATACGGCAGCGGTGGCGCATCGTATCGCAGAACAATTGCGCACTAAGGGCATGGAGGTCAAGGAGATTGATTTGTGCCGTTCGGATATATCGGAGGCGGTGAGCCAGGCCTTTCGGTTTGGCAAGATGCTGTTATGTGCTGCGAGTTATGACGGCGGTGTCTTTCCGCCCATGCATGCGTTTTTGTATAAGTTAGGCATCAAGGGCTACCAGTCGCGCAGGGTAGGCATAGTAGAAAACGGCACCTGGGCACCCACGGCAGGCAAAACGATATGCAGCATGCTGCAACAGATGAAGAACATCAATGTTGTCTCACCTATCCTCACAATCCGCAGCGCCTGGAAAGAGGACTATCAGCAGGATTTGGATGCGTTGATATCAGAGTTGTTGAAAACCCAGAATAACATTTAACAATTTCTTAATATTTTCTTCACACCTATATAATAATATAGTAGTACTTTTGCACAGGATTTGAAAAGAAGATGTTAGAATATAGACCGTTGCACTGTTAGACCGCTACGCTGTTAGAAGTTAGACTGACAATACTAAACAATACTACACAATACATTATTTATGGGAATTTTACAAATCTTTACGCTCCTTGGAGCGCTCGGAATGTTCCTCTACGGAATGAATCTAATGTCCTCTGGACTTCAAAAAGCCGCAGGCGATAAACTGCGCAGTTTCCTATCTGCTATGACCTCTAACCCTGCCAAAGGTGTGCTGACTGGTCTTGGCGTGACAACCGTTATTCAATCATCCTCCGCTACTACCGTTATGGTGGTGAGCTTTGTGAATGCGGGTCTGCTGACCTTGGCACAAGCCATCAGCGTGATCATGGGTGCGAATATCGGTACAACCGTTACCGCTTGGCTCGTAGCATGGTTAGGATTCAAAGCGGATATCTCTATCTTGGCAGTGCCCATGATGCTGTTCGGTTTCCTCTTCTCGAACTCGAAGAAGAACCAACGCCAGAACATCGGCGAGCTGATTGTAGGTTTCTCGCTTTTGTTCCTCGGTCTTTCGTTCATGAAGAACTCTGTACCTGACTTGCGTGAGACCCCACAAGTGCTGGAGTTTGTTACCACTTGGGCAAGCCACGGCTTTGGTTCAGTATTGCTCTTCTTGGCATTTGGTACCGTGCTGACCCTTGTACTGCAATCTTCTTCTGCCACGATGGCGATTACGCTCATTATGCTCAGCATGGGTTGGATACCTTTCCACATGGCATGCGCGATGGTGTTAGGCGAGAATATCGGTACAACCATCACAGCGAATATTGCAGCATCGGTGGGTAATACACAAGCGAAACGCGCGGCGATGTCGCACACCATTTTTAACCTCTTTGGTGTGATTTGGGCGCTGATCTTGTTTAAGCCTTTTACCGCGTTGGTAGGTAAGATTATCGAACTCTTTGGTTTGCCAAACCCAGCGGCAGACGGCTTTGCAGTCGTAGATGGCGATATGAGTAGCAGTACAGCAGCTTTGTACGGACTGAGTATGTTGCACACGCTGTTCAACACCATCAATACGCTGATATTGGTATGGTTCATCAAACTGATCGAGAAAGCTGTGGTGTGGATAATTAAACCTAAGAGCCAAGACAAAGAGCCATTCCGCCTCAAGTACATCTCTGCTGGTCCATTGGCTACGCCAGAGTTGGCTGCGGAGCAAGCATTTGATGAGATTATCCACTTTGCACAAATCTCTCGCAACGGCTTGGGGTACGCCAAGCAGGCTATCTCGGCAGATGCAAAGCATTTCGACGAGTTGCGTGAGAAACTGGTGAAGTACGAGGAGATTAGCGACCGCATCGAGTACGAGATCGCTGCCTTCCTCAATGGCGTATCCGCTGGCGATATTAGCGAGGCAACCTCTATGAAGATCAAAGCGATGTATAAGATTATAGGCGAGTTGGAGTCCTTGGGCGATTCAGGCGAGGCTATCAGCCGTATGCTTAGCCGTCGCAACGAACACAAGAAGACCTTTAGCGCGGAGACAATAGACAATATCAATCTGATGTTGGAGAAGGTGGACAACGCTTACGAGGTGATGATTGCCAACCTCACAGCGGCACACGAGGGCACACTGACCTCTATCACCAATGCATATAACGCTGAGGAGCAGATCAATGTGCTGCGCAACGAACTGCGTGAGGCAGAGATTGAGGCATTGGAGGACAACGACAAGAACTACCAAACGAGCGTGTATTACATCGATATTATCAACGAGCTCGAGCACATGGGTGACTATATGATCAATATTTCGCAGAGCTTGGAGAGAGCGTTTGTGAATTAACTTCGTTCGCCTGCTGAGTCTGAAGTAAATAAAAACAACAATGCACAAGCTTTGGGGCTTGTGCATTGTTGTGTGATTTGTATACCTGCTGTACGTTATTGATTGTATTTCCGCCACATTCCGTATGATAGCGGACGAGCATAGCGAGTGCTAGCGTATGGCAATCTATTACGGAGTACCATGAGCGAACGCAATGAGCAGAAAGAGATTAATAAGATTTCTGCCCGCAGGGCAAGGAGATAATTTATCGCCTCATCGCCTATAGCGCAATATCCTACCTTAGTAGCAGGCCTTGAGGATAGCTAAGATGTCTTCTGCATTGAGTTGCTTGTAACCGCCACCAGGAATGGTTGAGTTGGCAATGAGTGACAACATCTCTTCGGTTGCACCCACCTCGCGCAGCGTAGCAGGAATGCCCAGTTCGGCGATGAATGCCTCCAAACGGTTGATACCTTCCAATGCAATCGCTTCTTCGCCTTGACCCTTGTCCTCTACGCCCCACACTTGTTTGGCGTAGCGCACGAACTTATGCAAGCCGTCGCGGAAGATATAGCGGTAGTACGCAGGAGAGATGATGGCCAGTCCAATACCATGCGCGCAGTCGGTATAAGCGCCCAATTGGTGCTCAATCATATGCACCTCCCAGTCTTGGGTTTTGCTAAGTCCCAGAATCTTGTTGAGACCCATGGTGGCGCACCACATGATATTGCTGCGTGCCTCGTAGTCTTCTTGATTAACAATCGCCTTGCGCGAAGCAGAAATCAGCGACAGCATCAGTCCTTCCAATAGGTAGTCGCTCGTGCAGTCGTCATCGCCCGAGAAGTACTGCTCCATAAGGTGCGAGAAGATATCAAAGATACCGCTAATCATCTGATACTTAGGCACGGAGTAGGTGTATTCAGGATTGAGGATAGAGAATTTGGGGCTGGCAATCTCCAATGGATAGACGCGACCTATCTTCTCTTTGGTCTCCTCATTGGTAATGACCGAACCGCCGTTCATCTCGCTGCCTGTACCTGCCATCGTCAAGATACTGGCTACAGGCACTACAGGGTTATTCACACGCTCTTGGTTCACGTAGTAGCGTTGCCATACATCGCCTTCTGCGTACGCACCGCAAGCGATACCTTTGGCGCAGTCGATGACTGAACCGCCACCGACCGCGAGGATGAGGTCGATATTGTGCTCACGCACGAGGCGAGCTCCTTCGAGCAACTGGGTGTAGCGAGGGTTGGCATTGATGCCTGCCAGTTCGACTACATGCTTGCCTTCGGCTTGCAGAATGTTGATGACTTGGTCGTAGAGACCGATCTTCTTGATGGACGCTTTGCCATAAACGAGCAGGATATTCTCTCCGTACTCTTTGATCTCGTTAGCGAGCTTGTTGATGGCATTCTTGCCAAAATGAATCCGCGTAGGATTCTGGTAACTGAAGTCGTATAACATATGTTTCTGTTTAGTTTATAGTTTAAAGTTTATAGGCTATAGGTTAAAGGCTAAAGGTTAAAGGCATGGGACTGCGGCATAGCCGCTATATCCTCGCCTTTACACTCTACACCTTACACTCTACACCTTACACTCTACACTCTACACCTTACACTCTACACCTTACACTCTACACTCTACACCTTACACTCTACACCGCAGCTCCACTGCCCGCCTCATACCCTTTGATACGCAATTCGAGCTGTGTTATTTCGTGTGTAGATGATGCCACAGCGGGTGAATTGGGCTTGTTCGATGAGGTGTATCATGCGCATGTTATCCTTATGCGTGTCAATGCGGATATTGCTGCATTGCGCTGAGCACCAGTGGAGTACGGCATGAAAAATGCCTCGTTGCTCTCCATTAGAGGCAATACGATGGATGGTGCCGTAGAGCAGAGTATCGTCCAGCCATTCTCCGTTTTCTATATACGCATAGGTAGGGTCTTCGCCGATGATAAAGACAAAGGTGGCACAGGGCTGCCTATTATGTTCAACGACATAACTCACACCTTGCAGAATATCGCTCTCCAATTGCTCGCGAGAGGGGTATCCATCGCCCCATTGCGTAGGATTGCCATCGGCAATCATCTGCGCACGAGCGTGGGCGAAGATATCCATTAGGGCTTCGATGTCAGCGTATGTGGTAGGGCGGATGGTCATAGGAATTGTGTAGAGTGGTGTAGTGTTGTGTAGAATTGTCGTATTATTGTTGATTTAGTAAAGTAATGACGGTTATTTCTGGTGGTACACCAATGCGGACGGGTAGGGTGCAACCAAGACCTGTGTTGATGTGGAGGGATTGGGTTGCGTGGTGTAGGGTGGTATAGGATTGTGTAGCATTGTTTAGTGCTGTGTGGTACCAACCCTCAGACTCGGTGAACATGAGCGAGGAGAGCGGATAGCCAAAGAGGCGCACTTGACCAGCATGCGTGTGTCCGCTAAGGGTGAGTGGGATATCAGTCATTGGTATGACCTCTCCTCGCCAATGCGATGGGTCGTGCGTCAGCAATATTTGCAGTCCCTCGCCTTTCGCCAGCGGGATCCCCGAAAAATCTGCTGATTTTTGGGGTACTCTATCGCCTAATTGTCTCATCGCCTTCAGAAGATCTCCTCGGGAGATGGTCTGAAATCCTTGACCCTTACAAGAGGTATTGTCCACGCCAATTATTTGCAGATAAGCGCTGTCGCGCTGAATGAGATAGGACTGATTACGAAGCAGTTGCCAACCAAGGGTGTCTCGTTGGTAGGCGGTTAGTTGATTGACTTTTTCCTCCTTCTCTGCATCCGTTAGGCCATGGTGGTAAAGTGCAAAATCGTGGTTGCCGAGCACGCTCATGATACCATCTTTGGCGTGTAGTTGGCGGAGCGTATGGGTAAAAGGAATCGCCTCCTCTACACCAAAACCAACAAAGTCACCTGTAAAGCAGATGAGGTCGGGTTGTTGGACGTTGATGGTGTCCATTATACGCTGTAAGAAGGCATGTGAATCGGCAAAAGATGATAGGTGCAAGTCGCTGATATGCACAATCTTGTATCCATTGAAGGCAATAGGGATTTTGGGTGAAGAGTAGGTGGTTTCGGTCACACGCAATTGTTTTCGTCCGAACCAATAGCCATAGAGCATGGTTCCGCAGAAGATTAGCACGAGTGTCAAACCTGTGTATGCGAACGGCGCAAAGGGCATGCTGTGGTGGCATAGGCGTGCTATGATCCAGCAAATCAGCCATACCAGAGTAGGGCAGAGCAGTAGCACGATGGTGCAGAATATGAGAAAGGATATAAACATGCTGCAAAGGTACAACAAAAAATGCACATACGCAAGCGAAGCGAGCACTTTTGTAGAAATAGATAGATTTATCTATCTCAAATGGTATTCATCACTCATTTAAGCTCGCTTAAGAATGAGGTGATGGATAGCAGATGATAAGGTGAAGCCGTATTTTTCTACAAAATGTGCGAGCGTAGCGAGAGTATGGGCTGCATTTCACGAAAGTAGCTACGAGGGAATGTTGGAAGATTTCGTTCGAGCATAGCGAGGTAAGAATGCTTTCCAACAGGCAGATGTTCGAAGGTACAACAAAATTTCCGAAAAAGCAAATTTTGAGTAAAAAGAGTTTTAGAGGTGAGGAGGCGATAAGGCGATGAGGTGATTAGAAAAAAACGCTACCCTTGCGCAAAGTAGCGCAAGGGTAGCGAAATGATAATAGGATAATGCTCGAAGATTTGTATTAGAAATTGTTAAGTGATTGTCCCATGGTGTTGTATGTTTTTCCATTATGGATGATGAGGAATTGCATCATTATCGCATACCTCCACCTTCACCTTCACTATATTGAAAGGTATATCCAGTAAGATTACCACTTCCAAGCATAATCACATTGTCTCCAATCAATTGGATAGTACCTGTTTGAGGTGTTGAATATTGTTTTTTCATATCTTACTTATTTTATAATTTGTCCTTGAAGGTTATACATCGCACCATTGCGAATGATTACAATTTGACCATCAATCATCGTCTTTATGGCTGTAGTTTGTGGAGAAGTTATATTCTCGAAACCTGTAGCAGCATTGTCTTTTGCTACGACACGAGCACGAACATCTGCAGGCTGACCATTCTGGTCTGTCATCGTAAAGAAAGCACACAACCCCAATTTGTCCACTACGCCATTATACAAACAGTTGTTATCGCCGATATAGTATTCGGTTGAACCATTGGTTGTACCCTCACCATTGATAATACCAGTAAATGTCATATTAATACCAGCTCCTGAAAGAGAATATGATGTTCCAGTTGTGTTTTGAATCTTCACTTTCTGTACTTCCAATTTATCTATGTTTCTATTAGGTACGATGAGGTATGGAACACCCGCTTCGATATTTTCAACTGGAGTAAGTTGGATATTGATACCTTTATCTAACTGGTTTGCCGTTATAGATTCCAATTTGTATGCACTACCAATAGTAGATGCTGGCATATCAAATGGGACGCAGAGCGTATAGTAACCACTATTCGCTTTAAATGTACGATTGATTTCTACATTTACAACCTTACCATTGTAGGTTTCTATTGTTTCCTTATTATCAGTTGTGTTCAGTTCGATTGTAGGAATGGGGAAACGAACGGCTACGTCATCGTAGGCAAAATACCCTGGGATAGTAAATCCATATTTGCCACCCATCTCGTCGGAATAGAGGAAGTTAAAACGCACTTTAGCTACTTCACCCAATGTGGATAAATCCCACTTTTGCCAGTCAGTGACTACATTTTCGCCTTGTACCAAATAAAACTCTACTTCGCTGATAGGTTCGGCATAGGCATCTGCATCTACATCATCAAAGCCGTACGCTACAATCTTCATCCATGCATCTTCGGTTAGTCCCTCCCAATTACCGCCAAAGCTATTACCAGCTTCGCTCTTCACACCATTGTACAATTGGTTGAGTGTATAATTGGTGTTGGTGACATACATGTGGTCAATCACATGCATCTCTCCATCTCCAAAGCGTAGTTCTGGCAGATTCTCTACATACGAATAGAAATCCTTATAGCCGTAATGCACAGCAAAATTCTCGCCTGAGTGTGCTTGAACAGGCACCATCATTTGAAGGTTAAACCAGCCCAGCATGGCATCGTTACCTGCATTCTCTGCTACATAATCTTCGCCGTAGTACTTAGCAATGTGTGTGTCGCGGTCTTCATCGCTCCAACCAGCACCCCAGTAGTTAGAGATCGCATGA
Organism: Paludibacteraceae bacterium; assembly: GCA_045654945.1. Classification (GTDB taxonomy): domain Bacteria; phylum Bacteroidota; class Bacteroidia; order Bacteroidales; family Paludibacteraceae; genus Colicola. The sequence continues at coordinate 8,416 of JAZOOG010000002.1, read as the reverse complement.
CCGCCACCCCAGAAACAATAAGCATAGTTGTTAGGGAAGGTATGAGCCAACTCGGTATTACCCTCATCATACCAATGGTATTCGGCACTCATATAGTCCGCATAGGTCAATGGGCCGCCATACTGTGGATCATCGATGAGGTCTGACCATGTGGTGATGGTTCGACCCGACCAACCATCAGCATAATCAAGTGTGTACTCACTAAACAGAGCATCTTCGTCTTCAAAGGTTAAGACGCGCAACTCATAGTCCTGCGCCATGAGGACTACATTCATCAGGCATAAAGCCGCAAGAAAAATAGATTTCTTCATGTTATTTGTTGTTTTAAAGGGTTAATATATTATTTTTTATTTTCTCCATTTGGGCGTAATGCCGAGGAAGATTTCAAAGTTGATACCTGGCATAGGACGGGATAAAACGGATAGATATTCTTCATTAAATAGGTTGTTGATAGCTGCTTTGGCAGATAAATCTGCCCAATCCAATACGAATACCTTCTCCAGCGAAATATTACTCATAAAGTATTGAGGTAGTTTTCCTGTCAAAGAAATGTCGTTAGAAGACATGGTGTAACGCTCTGAATAATAGCACCATTTGTACAAGAAAGACCATCTACACCAAGAGAGGCGCCCTGTAACCGATGAGGATAGTTCGGGTACATAAGGCAACTGTTTTCCTACCGACTGGTCGGCTGGTGTGCGCGGTTCACCCATATTGATGGAAGGTGTCCATGAGAAAGTGCCATTGAGTCCTAACTGCCATGTCTTTCCTAATGCCACATCTAGATTGGCTTTGAGTTCGATGCCATAGGCATGCACATCCTTGATGTTTTCGGGCGAGAAAAATCCCTTGGTGGTAGGTAGCCATATAATCCAGTCCTTGATATAGGAATCAAACCAAGTGGCAGAGCCGCTTAGCGAATAGACTCCCTCTTTGCCTACAACAAAGGATAGTCCTGCGTCGTATGTCCAACCACTCTCGTGTCTCAAATCAGGGTTTCCACCGGGCAAAAAGTATAGGTCGTTGAGCGTAGGATAACGGAAATTGCGCGATACGGAGGCCTTGGCTACCAGATTGCCTTTCTGATAAAGTACACCATCTATAAAAAATGCAGGTATGATAGGTGTCCAGTCTTTGCCATACATCTCCTCGCGGATTACAACGGACAGTCCTAAACGGTCGATAGGTTTCCATTTTGCCGAAATAGAACCCGACAACTCGGGTCGTCCTTGGCGATAACCCACAATGGCTTTGTTGCCATCTTGACGAATAATATTCTTATCTTCGCTTTCCACAATATGCTGATGCAGCGATAGATTGGCAGTAAAGAGCCATTTTCTGCCGATATAGTATTCGCCATCTACTTGACCGTAGAAAGTGTTGATACGACTTCTGGAGCGTGTCATATGCGCCATAGTGCCATTGCCAACATCGCGTTTGTAGTCGTATGCCATCCATGTGTAGATATAACCAGCTTTAGCACCCAGTTTCCAGTTCTCCTTGATGTGATCCCATGAAAACACGCCGCGGAATGTGTGCTCACGCTGGCGATTCTCGAAGTCCGTTTCATCGCCGTAATCAACGGTCAGCATAGCTAATTCACGGTTGGAGTAGAGGTACCACACATTCAGTCCAAATCGATCGCCTTTACCCGTATTGTAATACATTTCTTGCAAGAGGTGGAAGTCCTTGAATGCACCACTACGATTGCGTTCTATGGGATAGTACTGGTCAATGATATTCATATCCTCGTCATAGATATTCTCTTTCTTGTCGTGGTTGCGGTATTTGTAGTCATTGGGGGACGAAGAAAAGACCGCACGCGTGGAGATTTGCCAATGCTGATTACCATAGGTTAGTCGTAGAAATTCATCAAAAGTCTTGAACGAACCTGCACCTTGTATATATTGCAGACCAAATCCATCGGCATTGGCGGGTTTGGTACTCAGTTTGACAGCTCCGCCTAGTCCGCCACCTGTCTCGTTCACCGAAGAGGTGCCATGCAACAACGAGGCATCATCTACGAAATAGGATGGTATCATTGAGAAGTCGGTCATGCCGAGCATGGGGTTATTGATTTTCATACCGTTCCACGACACTTGTGTATGCGATGGCGAAGTGCCACGAAAAGCGACCGTAGAGAGGGTGGCACGACCATAATTCTTGACGAAGATAGAGGAGTTGAAGGTCAATACATCCGCCATAGATAGCGCAATGTTTTCTTTCAGCACCACGGTGTCAAACTTGGTCTGTTGGGTACCAATCTCCTTGATTGGGCGCTTGGCATAGACATTCACGTCTTTGATTTGAATATGTCGCGCTATATTATCTTGCGTAGCAGTCTCTTGTGCACTTGCAACAAGAGGAAGGAGTACTACTATCAGAATCCATTTCTTCATAATATATCCTATTATTTCCAGCAGAAAGCGCCAGGTATGATACCTACATAAAAACTATCAATGGGTTGGCGGTCAGGGGAGTAGCGATAGACCATGCCTTGTTGCACATAGTCAATTGCGTCAGCGATATAGACATCGCCAGTGCGAGGGCAGACCGTTAGACCATAATAGAGCGTTCCATTGTATGGCAAGAATGGTCGCACGGGTACGCGGTCGGCTGTTACATCCATCTCCCAAACATCGTCGTCGAGCCAGTAGATCTTGTCCTTTGTGCCGTTGAGTTGTACTTCGGATGGCCAGTCACCAAAGTCAAATCGGAATTGCTTCTCTATGGTAAAAGTCTCAGCATCAATACGATATAGCGATGGCGCTTCGTGTCCGTAAGGCGACCCTTCGTAGCCGCCATCGGTCACTGTCCACAGTTTGTTGTGGCAATCCATGACCAATGATGTGGGTTGGATGCCCACTACCAGTTCGTCCACTACTTGGTCTGTCTCGGTGTCGATCTTGAGAATGCGATTTTGATAGGACCAGCAGTTGACGAAGACATACTTGCCATACTGCACCATTTGTTCGGTGGAGCCACTCTCCATGGTCATATTTGGAATGTCGATATAGCCCGTTACCTCATAGCGTTTGGGGTTGACGATGAAGATGCGGTTATCCCAAATCTGCGTGACATAGGCTTTTTCATCCGATAGAAAATGAATATAGCGAGGCGATGTGAGGTTGGTGATGCGTCCTACCTCCTTGAAGGTATGGATGTCAATAGCAAAAATGACGTGCGAGTTATTGACAACTACCCAACCTATACTATCACGAATGACCATGGATTGAGCTACATCGCCCAGTTTCATGGCGTTAGCACGGTAGAATACTTCGTTTTGGACGGTCTTGGAATGAGGGTCGTAATAGGATAGAGTGGCATTGCCATATTGGAAATTGCCCTCGTTGCAGATAAACAGCCCTTCCCCCGAGGCATTAAACTCTTCCTCCAGTCCATAGTCCCACTCCATGCATGCGGTCAAGCATACGCATAGAGCCAATAATATGATACGAAGGGATTTCATTGTTTTTTCATGTTGTAGTCATAGAATCCTAATACCTCTGTGGATACTTCTCCAAGCCAACCGCTCTTGCTATTGACACCCACTTGCACCTTGACAAAGTCAATGTATTTCAAATGAATAGGTTGACCATCCATGTCAATCGCATGACTGATCTTGAAGTGGTTGGCATTGGGGTCTGCATTGGTATTCTCGTCGTTGCTAAGACGGTCAATGGGACTGAAATTATCGGCATATCCCCAGTCATATTCTGCGTTTACCCAATAGCTACCATTGCCCGAAGCATCGTAGTTGCGAGCTTTGAGGCAAGTACCCGTAAGGGTATAATTATCTGATTCAATCCAAAGAGGGTAGTAGTAATCTTGTCTGTGAAATTGTGCTAAATAGTCAATCTCTCCGCTATTGCCGAGATTATCCGTCCATTGCACGGGCATTTTAGGACCTGTAGGACGATAGTAGGTCACGCTATAGTTTTGGATGGTCTCTGCCTTGCCCGTCTCCGAGCCAGCCAACTCATACCATGTATCGTCGGGCAGTCCATTGCCATTTTCGTCTTGCATGACCCATACAATACCAGGCTCGGAGGAGCCACTGAACGAGTTGCCGAGAATAGCCAGATCGTAGTCGCCCGAATTATCAATACTATGGTCAAAACCGACTACGATATAGCCACCAAAACCACCCAATGATACCCAGTTAGGGGATGGATTGCCATTGCGATCAACTTCCTTCATACGCGCTTCGGCATAAGCGACAGCGGCTTCGAGTGTTGTTTGTGTGTTGTCAAAACCACCTGTCTTCAATTCATTGATAAACTGACCTGGGGCTGGTATGTATGCATACACTTTATTCCAATCTGCTGTAGATGCGGCTGTTTTGGAGCGGTAGAATTGGTTTTCAGGATATACGGTGATGATGAAGGTGTGTGCGATGGTCGATTGCTGTCCATTCTGCTCGACTTGGGCGGTAGCTGTCAGCGTGTATTCGCCTGCTTTGTCGGCGATAAATACAAAGGATGAACTGCCTGCTACTGCTTCTTGACTGTCCACTTGCCAAGTGTAAGTAAGGTTATCTGTATGGCTTTGTGCAGAAGGTTGGATCGCCAGTTTACGCCCTACTACGGTGTGGTAGGTATATTGTGCAAACTCCCATACGAAAGGCAATTCGTCCGCATTCACCACCGCAATCTGTACGCTATCGCTATGTGTGCCGTCCTCGTTGTGCGCACTACATACAATAGTGTACGCGCCCGTGTTATTGGCTACAAAGGTGTAGGATAATTCCTCAGCAACCTCTTCGCCGTTGATATGCCATGCGATGGTGGTGGGTAGTGAGGTTTGTCGTACCGTGGCATTCAGTTGGATCTGTGTGCCTACGGCTATGGTCAGCTGCTCCATTCCTGCGATAGATACGGTAGGTATCTCCAGCTCCACGACATCCACGCGAATCTCTTCGCTATCCGTGCCGCTATCCGTGCTGATGGTCAGGACGATGTAGTATTCGCCTATCTCCTCGCTAATAAAAGTGAGGGAGGGAGAGGTGCCTATGACCTCATTATTCATTGTCCAATAGTAAGTTGCTCCTTCGGCTGATTCGTAGTTGGGAGCGATGGTAATCTCGCGTCCTGCCTTGACGGTATATATGCCTGTTTCGCTGTCAAGCAGAATCTTAGGAGGCATGCCCGTGGTGATTTCTTCATTGATGTTGCACGCTGTGAATAGTGCAATCAGCGCAAGAAAGAGTACTCCATTGAGCAGGAGTCCTCGATGAGAAGATGGAAAGAATTTGTTCATTTGTTGGTTGTTGTTATGTTGGTTAATAATTCAATTGCATTGTTTATTAACCACACCTCCCCGACCATCTACTTCGGATTTTCCCAAATGCGAAGAAACATGGCAGGTTGATGGTCAGGGGTGTGTGGATAGGCGTTTTGACCCTCGAGAAACACACTGACCATCGGACACAACAAATGGGTACTTGATACATCTATCAAATACCTATACGCGTACATGCGTACCATAGATAATATTGAAAACCTTTGCGTCATTGTCGTTGGCTCGATTCCCCGAGAGCGTTCAACTTCGCAAAACTTCGTGTTCAATATTGTTCAATGTTGTTCATCGCTTCGCGTTCAATATTGTTAATTCATGGAAAAACAATGCTGAACCATACTGAACGATTCTGAACTATTTTGAACCACAAAGATTCTGCGGCACGCAGCAGGTCTTCTGACTTATCGCTCCTTTGTTCAGCCTTCCCAGCTTTGTCAGTTGACAGTTGATAGTTGACAATTGACAGTCAGCCAGTGACTTATAAGAATTTGAACATCGGATTGCGAATCACAGCAGCGGGACTGTGCAGGACTCTCACCTGCTTCCCTTTACTGAATGCGGTGCAAAGGTACAACAAAAAATGCACATACGCAAGAAATCACGACGAATTTCTTCAAAAAAAAGAAATTTTTTTTATTATAAGGCGAAATATGCCTATTATGCTCGCATAAAATAGGCGTATTGAGACGGGTAATAGATGCGCAAGCATTGAAGAAATGTCGTGATTACTTAGCAACAACCTCTACTTTTTTCGGAGGGAACCCACCCCGTAGGGGAAGGGGCGTGCCGAAAAAAGCACATATCCTCCAAGCGTAGCGAGAGTATGGGCTGCATTGAGCGAACGTAGCTACGAGGGAATTGGCTTTATGCGTATGGTTTTGTGTGGGTTATAAAGCCAAGGCAGATGTTCGAAAGTAGTGTATTTTTTTTGACTATGCAAATAAAAAGCGCATTTTTTGCACTTTTTAGTGTTTTTTCACAGAATGAAAGGAATTAATTAGGAATTTATATACTTGTTGACACCATTCATTGATTTCTCCTTGCCGCTCGCGGCGTTGGCGAGCGGAACGTTGTTGAAAAAATCGTTCGAAGCCAAGCTGAGATAAGAAACAAGTTGTTTGAGTTGTTGATATAAATAATTACTCTTGTTGTTTTTGTTGTAGTGTCCACTCGTATATAGTTCCCATTAATTATACTTCCCCAATTCGATGAGGCACTTGCGGCAGAGGCATTGATTGGGGTATTGCGCTGCCAGATGCGCACGAGTTGAGGGCGAGAGTTCCACGCCTGCACATTGGCACTTGGCGGGATTCTCGTGCTGACAAATAAATGCAGCACCACAGCGAGGACAAGATTTATGTTCCATAGTTGCTTGAGTTATGAAAAGTTATGAGGATTATTGGAAAAACTCTACCACGAGGTCGGCTACGCGTTGGGTTTTTAGTCCAATCATATGATTCTCGCCTTCTACGATAATCAGATCGGCAGCATCGCCATAGGTGGCTTTGAAATCTTCGCTACATGAGAGTGGGACAATCTTGTCCTTGCTGCCATGAATCAGGCGAACTTTTCCCTTGTAATGGCTGGCTGTGCCGTAGATATCCAGTTGCTGGGTTGTGAGGATATATTCTCTGCCTAACTTCATTATTCCAAAGCACTTGATATAGGCTGGGGGATCTTGTGGGTTGAACTTAGCCCCAAAGAACTTACCATGCAAACAAGCATCTTTGACTACCGATCCTGGTGCAATAAGTGCCAGCGAGTAGGGTTGTATACTATCGCCAGAGGCGGCAATCCTGCCAGCCGTCATAGCTGCCACTACACCGCCTTGCGAGTGCCCGAGAAGTCCGATACGAGTGACATAAGGCAAAGACTTGGCATGTTGCCAAATAGCCATTGCATCGGCAATCTCTTTTTCGATGGTCATTTGCTCCATCTCTCCTTCGCTATCCCAATGACCACCAAAATCAAAGCGAATGGATGCGATGCCCGCCTTAGCCAGTTTACGGGCGATAGTAGGCATTGGCAGAATATCTTCGCTGGCAAAAATGCCGTGCATCAGAATGACCATGGAGCAAGTGTCGGTGTCTGGATTGAAGTCTTTGGGCAAAGTGACGGTCATTGCCAGTCCACCCTGTGGACCATATACTTGATAGTCTTTGGCATATAGCATAGTAGTGAGTAATGCCAGAAGGAAAGTGATGATTGGTTTCATGGTAAGAGTTATTTAGTAAAAACTCTGCAAAGGTAAGAAAAACATCTGATATATGCAAATAAGAATTAAAATTTACAAAAAAATAGACAAAATATTTGGTCATATCAGATATTTATACTACCTTTGCGGCGTAATTCGTAAAATAACGAACAATATACTAGTATAACCAACAAACAATATACTAGTATAACCAACAAACAATATGCTAATATAACCAACAAATAATATAATCAATATGAGCAACAAACAATATACCATTAAGCAAGATCTTCTCTCACGCTTTGCCAAAGCAATGGGACATCCAGCACGGATTGCGATTCTTCAGTTCCTCGCCAAGCGTGATACCTGCTATTTCGGTGACATACACGAAGAACTGCCTATAGCTAAAGCTACGGTATCACAGCACCTTAAAGAGCTGAAAGAAGCTGGACTGATCCAAGGTGAAGTGGAAGCACCCAAAGTGAGGTACTGTATCCATCGTGAGAACTGGCAAATGGCACAATCGCTCTTTGGGGAGTTCTTTGTACAATGCGCATGCAAAAGTCAAGGTTGCTGCGAGTAAGTGACCTTTTAGGGAACTTTATACGAGTTGACACCACAACGGAAAACAACAAGAATTATTTTATTGAAGACAACATCAACAACTTGCGCGGCAATCAACTCCCTGCCGCGCTCAAGGAAAACATACATAGTATTAACTGATATATAAATCCCTATTTTTTTATAAATAATGTTCGTAGAATTACGAATAAATAAAATGTTTTATATGAATATGAAAGCAAAGATTCTGATGATTGCCCTTTGCCTCGGGATGTTGGCATTGGGTGTTGAGAGTGCTCAAGCCAGCAGCGCAGGCGAGCCACGCTGTGCGGCATGTGCGTCGGTAGAGCAACAAGCACAAGA
>JAZOOG010000001.1:0-127483 GCA_045654945.1 Paludibacteraceae bacterium | reverse complement strand
ATCCTTGGTACTTACAACTATGAGATGCATTATCGAGTTTTCACGGAGGAAACGCTCACTCTTACCTCTACCGTTGGTAAGATTGTGAAGGTTGAGTTCACTTGTACAGCAAACGATGATAGTAAATATGGTCCTGGTTGCTTCACAGTAGATGGTGGTGACTATACATACACTGGTACAGTAGGTACCTGGACAGGTTCCGCCTCTGAAATAACCTTCTCTAATGCTTCTAACCAAGTACGTGTCATTCAAGTCGTTGTAACAATCGAAGGCGCTGAGATTCCAGAGACTCCAGAGAATCCAGAAGACGTAATCACCTGTGCACAAGCTGTTGAGATTTGCGAAGCAACTGGTGAGACTCCTACTACAGAAACCTATACTATCCATGGTTATGTAACTGAGATTAAGACTGCATATGTTGAGGCATATGACAACATCTCTTTCTGGATGGCAGACACTCCTGATGGTGGTCAAGTATTGCTAGCTTATCGTGTAAAACCAGTAAATACTGCCGATATAAATGTGGTAGTTGGCGACTACGTAGAGGTAGTAGGTACGTTGGTTAACTACTCTGGTAAAAATCCTGAGGTAAATGCAGGTGGCATATTTACTATTATAACCCCCACAGGCATCACCTACGAACTCAACGGCGGTGTGACCAACGATTATGGCTGGATGAGCAAGAGCGACATGTTCCAAGCATGCATGGAAGATGCTTATGGGTATGATATAGGCATCTCGCTTAACGAATTCAAACAAGATAACAACCCATACATTTACTTGTTGTTCACTTTAGAATTCAACGTAAGCCATTGTCAGAATATTCTTGATAATTCCCGCTGGGATTGGTTAGAGGATTATCTCGTAATGATACAAGAGGAATCAGTTGCAGCTACACTGACTAAGGGCCATGCTACTGTTGACTGGCGCTATGCTATTGCTGCTTTCTTCTTTGAGGGGCAATACTCTACATCCTCTGACTATTCGCAATTCGGAAAGTACGAGGAGTATATTCTTGCATGGAAACACGCATACGATAACCCTACGAGTCCCAAAAAGGAATGGACACTCAATGCTCCTTATAAGGAAGGTGCTACTTTTGAGGGTTGGTACACTACCGCTGACTTCACAGGCGAACAAGTAACAACTGTCGATGCTTCTACCACAGGTACTCTCTATGCCAAGTGGAATGAGGAATCAACGATTGATCCATCGCATCAGATTTTATACACGACGACGGATGAACAGATTATATCTATAGACTCAACTACGACTGCTTTTGGCGCAAACATCATCAGCAATACCTACGAAAATGGTCAAGGTGTGATTAGTTTTGATGGGCCTGTGACCAGTATTGGAAATAATGCATTTGAAGAATGTCATACGTTATCCACAATAACTATTCCACTTGGTGTGACTGATATAGGAGATTATGCATTCTACTATTGCTACGAAATGACTTCGGTTGATATACCTGCAAGTGTAAAAACAATAGGTGAAGGAGCATTTTATGCATGTGCACGCTTAGATACGTTAGCGCTCCCTGCGGGATTAATAAGTATTGGTAGCGAAGCGTTTCAAGAATGCGCTACGATACGCAGAGTGATCATTCCTAATAGCGTAACTTATATTGGTGAAAGCGCTTTTAGTGATTGCCAACTGTTGCAACATGTAACATTGCCGAATAATCTAACTACTTTAGAACGGAGTGTTTTCGAAGATTGTGTGTCGTTACGCACCATTGATGTGCCAAACGGATTAACTTCCATAAAAGGTCTCGCTTTTTCTAATTGCCCTTCACTTGTCTCCTTAACCATTCCTCAGACCGTGACGAGTATAGATGTAAACGCATTAGCTTATTGTTATTTTGCGTATAGCAACTTGATTAATAATAGTCCATTGAATGCTCAAACCAGCAACTATTGGGGAGCTACAATGGCAGATGAAGAGATTAACGGGTTGCTCATAAGAAATAAAACAGTGGTGAGATGTCGCATTTATGTGGATGAAGTATCTATTCCTGAACATGTAACAGGTATTGGTAAAGAAGCCTTTTCTAACTGTATGTCCATTCGTACATTATTGATTCCCAATAATGTATTACAGATAGGAGAAGGTGCCTTTACCTATTGTGATTCACTTGAATCTATTGACTTGAGTGACAATATCACCATTCTGAATGCTTCTACATTTTCTCATTGTTCTTCATTGACTAAAATAGATATTCCTATTGGTGTCAAACAAATTGGCGATAAGGCTTTCCAATATTGTTCTAAGTTGACTGAAGTAGTAATCCCTAATAATGTAACAACAATAGGAAATGATGCTTTTTCTTGGTGCAACTCACTATATAGTGCTACAATAGGAAAAAGTGTACAGAACATAGGAGGAAGTGCTTTCCATTCTTGCGAGATGCTAACCCACTTAATATTACTACCCATTACACCTCCATCATTAGGTAGCATACTAACGAGTTCTTCGCCAGTAGCATATGTACCTTGTGGTTCATTAGAAGTCTATCAACAATCTGATTGGGCAGAACATGTTGCCAACATTCTGGAAAATTGTGAAAATGTGATTCGCACGGAGGAAGCGATTTGTTATGGTAGCTCATATACATGGGAAGTAAATGGTAATGTGTACGATCAATCAGGCGTCTATTATGCTTATGACGGAGATATGATGAACGAACTAAATCTTATTGTTTATCCAGAAGTACAACCTTCCGAAGAATCAGTATTTATCTGCCACGGTGAAAACTACACTTGGAACGGTCAAACCTACTCAACTGCTGGCGAGTACACCCTCACCTTGTCCAACACCCTTGGCTGCGACAGTGTGGCGACACTGCACCTCACCATCATGCCCGAGGCAGTCTCCACTACCGAGACTGTTGTGATTGGTAGCGATGCGTTGCCATACACTTGGCGTGGAAACAGCTACACCGCCACAGGTCGTTACACCAATATAGAGCAATACACTACTGTTGCCTGTGATAGTGCCATCCATATTTTGGATTTGACAGTATTAACAACAGATAACTACGACGAGCAATCAGTTACAATCTGCGACACCGAAGCACCATATCTGTGGTATGGCGAGTCATACACCGCTACAGGCAAATACACTTTCACTGAGCAATATGTAGGCACCAACATTGATAGTATCCAACATATCCTCAACCTCACGGTTAATCCAACTATCTATACAGAGGAATACATCACTGCCTGCGACTCCTACATTTGGAAAGGTCAAACCTATGAGACTACTGGCGCATATACCTACACAACCACCGCTGCGAACGGCTGCGATAGCATTGTCACCCTCCACCTGACTATCAATAACTCTGAGATTGGCGAGACCGAGGACGTCACTATCTGCCACGGCGAGACCTATACTTGGAATGGTCAAACCTACTCGACTGCTGGCGAGTATAGCAAAATGTTATCCAACTCCAACGGCTGTGATAGCACTGCCACTTTGCATTTGACTATTATGCCTCAAGCACAAGAAGAGATACAATATGAGACTATCAACAAAAAAGAAACACCATTTATCTGGCAAAAGAATGGTAAAAAGTACTACGAGACAACCACTGATTCTATCTTTGTACCATACACCCACCATGATTGTGATAGTATGATTTACATATTGGATTTGACTGTAGTAGATATTGAAGATGTGCGAGCAGAATATGATACCATCTGCGAAAGCGCGCTACCTTACGAGTGGTATGGACAAAGTATCACTACAGGAGGTCGATATGAATATACCGAAAAATATGGAGATACGAATATTGACATCCTAAATGTCTTATATCTAACCGTTATTCCGACTATTCGTACACAACAATCTGCGACCATCTGTTACGAAGAAACCTTTGCTTGGAATGGTAGCGTACTTACTCAAACGGGAACGTACACCTACACCACAGAGGCAGCCAACGGATGTGATAGTGTAACTACACTGTATTTAACAGTATTGCCTCAAGCCATTACCATATATACAGACACTATGATTGCCCATGCAGACTTGCCATATCAATGGAGAGGACAGTATTGCAATACATCGGGTGAATATATATCTACCATACCTTTTGCTGCTAACGCTGTATGTGACAGTGTAATTTATGTACTACACTTAACAGTGGAGGCCGCTAACAAATGCGGAGCAAATCTGTCTTGGGAATACCAAAGCGGAGGTGTATTAAATATTACAGGCTCAGGTGCTATGTACGACAATCCTGATCAACTAACTTACCGATCCGAATCATGGTATCCATCGCGCGTTCGCCAAATTACCTTATCAGATGCCCTCACCCACATCGGTAATGTGGCCTTTGCGGACTGTTCTAACCTCACCCAGATCGTTATTCCTAATAGCGTCAATAGCATCGGCGATGGTGCTTTCTCATGGACTGGCTTGCAGTCTGTCACTATCCCTGCCTCCGTCACCGAACTGGGCGAACAAGTCTTCGAGGCTTGCAGCAACCTCCACACCATTATCTACGAGGGCTATCCTACCGTTATCAGCAACCAGACCATTCACCCACTCATCGGTTGTGTGTACCTTGATACCGTCATTGCGCCTGCTACCCTATGGCATTGCACCAATGCCGACAAGGCCTTAGAGAACCGCTATGGCGTACCACACAAAGCCCGCTATATCGAAGTAACCGACGGCGATCTTACCAACCAAGCCGTTAAGTATATCGCTCAAAACGCTACGGCTTTGGAGGTACTGGATCTGACCAACACGACCAACACCACCTTGCCATATGGTGCATTCAGCCATAGCTACCTACTCACCCAACTTTATTTGCCAGCCTACATCGAGACGCTGCCAGAGAGTATGATCGAGGGTGGCAGTCGCTTATCAGAGATCACCATCCCTGCTACGGTGACGGAGATTGGCAACTATGCTTTTGCTGGTTGTGTCAACATCTGGCGTATGACGGTAGAGGCCATGACTCCACCAAAGGTATATGAGAACACCTTTGACGGTGTTAACCGTTCTATCTCGGTATTGGTGCCAGCGGGTAGCGAGCAGGCATACCGCGAGGCGGAGTATTGGCGCGAGTTCTTTATTGACAATACCAATAGCCCATTGCCAATATCCAATTGCCAAAAGATCCTCCGCGAGGACCAAATCCTCATCCTCCGCGAGGGTAGGATGTACACCATCATGGGCGCAGAGGTCAAATAACCCACTGCAAGACAATCACAGCATGACAATAAAAGCGCTCGCAGGATTATTGATTGCGAGCGCAATATTGTCGGTATTGTCGTTGATAACCATCCCCCGTTGCCTGTTCAGTTCTCGGCGCTTTCCCGCCGAGCATCCCTTGCACCCAATGTGTTGTTTTGGGCGCAATTGTTGTTATTGTTGATTATCATTGTTTGTGTTAGTAGTTCCCCGCGCTCCAAGTCCGCGAGGGTAATATATTCGCTGTGATGGGTGATTTTTTTGCAATAAAATTGCACCTAAAAGTAAACTTTCGTGCGATTTTGTTGCAAATATGCATTTTTTGTTGTACCTTTGCACGCTAAATTGGCAATTAATGCTATAAACGCAAAACAATATGATATACCAAATCAAATTTTCGTGCGACGAAGTGGATGATTTTCGCCGCGTATATGAAGCCGATAGCGAAGCTACTTTCTGGGAACTGCACCACGCGATACTGGAAAGCGCGAACTATCCAGACAACCAAATGACATCGTTCTTCATGTGCAACGACCGCTGGGAAAAAGGACAAGAAGTGACCCTCGTGGAAATGGGTAGCAACTTCGAGTATGACAATATGGTCATGGAAGCCACACGACTGAGCGAACTGCTGGAGGAGAACGGCCAACGCATATTGTATGTGTTTGACCCGATGAACGAGCGTTGCTTCTTTGGTCGCGTGACCGAGATACTGCCAGGCATACGCAGTGGCGTAGCCTGCGTAGAGAAAGAAGGCATCGCGCCCACGCAGATACTGCAAGAGGAGATCATAGGCGTGACCAAAGGTCAGGAATGGGATATAGACGATGACTTCTACGGCGATAGCCAATATGACGACGGCGACCTGGACATGGAGGGGTATCAAGACTTGAGTTTTGATGACGGCTCGATGTTTTGAGAAGTGTTTAGAGGACGTCGCGGAGCGACTACTGTTTAGTGTTTAGAGGATAGGGATATGAAGCGACTGGTGGTAGTGGTAGGTCCTACAGGTGTAGGCAAGACGGCACGCGCTATAGAAATAGCCAAGGAGCATGGTTGCCCAATCATCAGTGCCGACTCGCGACAGATATACCGCGACCTGCCGATAGGGACCGCTGCGCCTACAGCCGAAGAGCAAGCGCAAGTGCCTCACCACCTGATAGGCACAAAAGCCCTCACCGAGACCTACAACGCAGGGCAGTTTGCGCGCGATGCAGAGGCACTATTGCAGGACCTATATGAGACATACGACACGGTGGTAGTAGCGGGTGGCAGCATGATGTATGTAGACGCACTATGCAACGGTCTGGACGAGATGCCCGATGTGCCGAACGAAGTGCGCGAGGCGGTGCGAGCCGAATATAACGCCAAAGGATTGGCGTGGTTGCAGCACGAAGTACAGCAGCTGGATAATACCTACTGGCAGGAGGTAGATCAGCACAACCCCCAACGACTGATGCACTGCGTGGAGGTGTGCCGAGTAAGCGGAAAGAAGTACTCGGAGTTTAGGCGAAAAGGCGATGAGGCGATGAGGCGAAAGGTTAAAGGCGAAAGGCGATGGGAAGTGGAGTACGTACTGGTGGAGCGTCCGCGCGAGGAACTGTATGAGCGCATCAATCGTCGAGTGGACAAGATGATGCAAGACGGACTACTGCAAGAAGCGCAACGCGCGTTTGAGCAACTGAACATACCATTGGATAGCCATGTGGCATATGACTATCAGTGGCTGCCCAACAGCGTGAACACCGTGGGCTACAAAGAGCTGCTGCGGTATTTGCGTGGCGAATGGACACTGGAGCGAGCCGTGGAGATGATCAAGCAAAATAGCCGACACTATGCCAAAAGGCAAATGACATGGTGGCGGTCGAGACTGAAAAGTGCAGAACAAACAACAAGCATATGAAGAAAACAACAATGATATGTATAGCATTCGCAATCTTGGTTGCAGGATGCAAGAAAGTGGATGTGGATTTTAGTTATTCGCCTCTGGAGCCACGCGCTGGTCAAGAGGTGAAGTTCTCCAACAAGACTAACGAAGGCGAGAGTTGGAGTTGGAACTTTGGCGACAATGTGACCAGTATGACCAAACATCCTAAACACACCTTTAAGCGACCTGGTGAGTATCAGGTTACACTGGTGGTCGATAGTGCCAAGTACAACACCTGTACACGCAGCATAACGGTGTACGACACCGTGCCTACCTTTGTGGTATCGACGGATTCGATATGCCATTACACGGATGTGGAACTGACAGCCAATGTGTATAACCCCTTTGGGTATGAGTTGGTGTACCAATGGTCCTTGCCCGAGGGCTGCGTATTGACATCAGGTCAGTTGGATAGTCGCCGTATTGGTGTGTATTTTCAGGAGTATGGCAAGACGGCAAGCGTAGCCCTGACCATCACCCAAAACGGCAAGACCTATGAGCCTATCCAACGCGAGTTGAAGATACACCAGACCTTGTCACCCTCCATCGTAATGGAGTTGACGAGCAGGTATGTCATGCGCCAGCATATGATCAACGGCTATCTGGAAGCACCCAAGAACGCTGATGGCGAGGATGTGCGCCTGTTGGAATTGTACAGCGACACCAGCGTGGTATTCAACGGAGTGCGTTTCGAAGCCAGCCAGATGCAAGCCATCTTCCCTAATCGCTCCATCAGTCGATTGCAGATAGATGCTATGGCGCAGAAGTGGTATATCGTCTGTGAAGAGGGGTTGATGGTGGCCAATTTTGATGGTCAGCACGTGCAGTTGATAGATGCGGATGCCACTGGCGGTCTGTATGTGGACGCAGAGCGCAACCGCCTATATTGGGCAAGCCCCAGCGGACTGAAAGCAATGCCACTCGTCAAGAGTCTGAACAACCAATTTGCTACTACTCCAGTATTATATAACACTATTAGCGATATTGACCGCATTGTAGTCAATCCAGAATACAAGTAATGATGCAGCCCACCTATATTTTTGAGACCAGTTGGGAAGTATGCAATCGTGTAGGCGGTATCTATGCCGTTCTCTCGACACGTGCTGCTTCCATGCAAAAAGAGCATAAAGATAAAGTTGTGTTTTTCGGTCCTGACTTTGGGGACCACTCCGATCTGACCTTCAAGGAGAGCAAGACCGTGCTGAAAGGTTGGCGCCCTAAGGGTGTACGCGTAGGCCGTTGGCAAGTGCCAGGCAAGCCGATAGCCGTATTGCTGAAATGGGACGAGTTGTGGGCCGAGAAGGACCAGATATTTGGACATATGTGGGAGAAATATGGCATCCAAAGTCATGCTGCCTACGGCGATTATGACGAGAGTTGTCTGTTTGCTTACGCAGTAGGTAAGGTGGCAGAGAGTCTGTACCAGCACTTGGATATGCCTACGACGGTAATGCACTGCAACGAGTGGCAGACTGCCTTCACCATCCTCTATCTGCGCGAGCATTGTCCAGCCATAGGTACGCTCTTCACGACACATGCCACCAGTATTGGCCGCAGTATAGCAGGCAATGGGAAGCCATTGTACGACTGCTTTGATGCCTTTCAGGGCGATCAGATGGCGGCAGAGTTGAACATGGTGAGCAAACACTCGGCAGAGAAGAAAGCGGCACACCTGTGCGACTGCTTCACCACGGTGAGCGAACTGACGGCTCGCGAGTGCAAACAACTGCTGGACAAGCCTGTGGATATAGTGACACCTAATGGTTTTGAGCAGGGCTTTGTACCGCAAGGCGATGCTTTTGACAACGCGCGCAAGCGCGCACGCAAATCCCTATTATCACTCGCGCGTGCGAAAGGACTGTCGGTCAAGAATAGCGATATGCTCATCGGTATAGCGGGTCGATATGAATGGAAGAACAAGGGTATAGATGTGTTCTTGGAGGCAATGACTCGCTTAGGCGATGAGGCGAAAAAGCAAGTGATAGCATTTGTCATGATACCTTACTTGGAGCGCGAAGACTTCAGCGTAGGCAATGTGCATGTGGTCTTTGTTCCTACGTATCTGAATGGCAATGACGGTGTGCTGAACCTGCCTTACTATGACTTGCTTATAGGTCTGGACCTAACCGTCTTCCCAAGTTACTACGAGCCATGGGGCTATACGCCATTGGAGAGTATGGCATTCCATGTACCCACCATCACCACCTCGTTGAGCGGCTATGGCGTATGGTGCGAGGAGCAAGGTTGTACAACGATAGATAAAGGTGTGGCAGTCATCTACCGCAACGATAGCAATACGCATGATGTGATTGGGCATATAGTGAATACCGTAGAGTACTACCTCTCGCTCACGCCTAAGAAAGTGGCAGCCGCGCGAGAAGCCGCAGTGGCATTGGCATTGAAAGCCGAGTGGGAACACTTCTTCAAGTATTACCGCGAAGCCTATTATATCGCACTCAAGAAGTCATTGGCACGATTGTAAACAGAAAAAAAGTTTAAAAACAAAAATAATGGAAACGGAAGAAAGAAGTCTCAATTTTATTGAGCAAATCGTAGAAAAAGATTTACAAGAAGGTAAGAACGACGGACGCATACAAACGCGTTTTCCGCCAGAGCCAAATGGTTACTTGCATATCGGTCACGTGAAGGCCATCTGCATGGACTTTGGTATCGCCGAGAAATACAACGGCGTGTGCAACCTTCGTTTTGACGACACCAACCCAGTCAAAGAGGACGTGGAGTATGTGGACTCTATCCAGCAGGACATCGCATGGTTGGGTTTCAAGTGGGGCAATATCTACTACGCTTCGGACTATTTCCAACAGCTCTATGACCTCGCTATTGAGTTTATCAAACAAGGCAAGGCCTATATCGACGAGCAGACCGCTGAGCAAATCGCCGAGCAAAAGGGTACGCCAACCGAGCCAGGTGTAGCATCGCCCTACCGCGACCGTCCAATAGAGGAGAACCTGCGTCTGTTCCAAGCCATGCAAAACGGCGAGATTGAAGACGGCAAGATGGTACTTCGTGCGAAGATTGACATGGCTAATCCAAACATGCACTTCCGCGACCCTATCATGTACCGAATCATCACTACGCACCCTCACCACCGCACCGGTCGCAGATGGAACGTATATCCCATGTACGACTTCGCACACGGTCAGTCGGACTACTTCGAGGGCGTGACACACTCTATCTGTACGTTGGAGTTTGTGGTACACCGTCCACTATATGACTACTATATCGACCAATTCATCACAGGCGACTACCGCCCACGTCAATATGAGTTCAACCGACTGAACATCACCTACACCGTGATGTCGAAGCGCAAAATGTTGCAACTCGTGAAAGAGGGCCTCGTAAGCGGTTGGGACGACCCACGTATGCCTACTGTATGCGGATTGCGCCGCCGTGGTTATACCCCAGAGGCGATTCGTGCGTTTATTGATAAGATTGGTTACACCAAGGTGGAGGGTATGATTGACCTCGGCTTGCTGGAGCATACCGTTCGTGAGACACTCAAAGAGACTGCACCACGCGTATGCGCTATCTTCGACCCTGTGAAGTTGGTCATCACCAACTATGAGGGCGAGGGCGAGACTATTGTGGCTGAGAATATTGACGGACACCCAGAGTTGGGTACCCGCGAGATGAAGTTCGCGAAGGAGCTTTATATCGAGCGCGGCGACTTCCAAGAGGAAGGCGACAAGAAGTTCTTCCGCCTCAGCCCTGGTGGTCGTGAGGTGCGTCTGAAAGCGGCATATATCATCCAAGCCACTGGTTGCGAGAAGGATGATGAGGGCAATATCACCACCGTATATGCAACCTATGACCCAGACTCTAAGTCAGGTACTGAGGGCGGTAACCGCAAGACGAAATCGACCATCAACTGGGTAGAGTGCGAGTCGTGTGTGGACGCAGAGGTTCGTCTGTACGACCGATTGTTCGCATGCGAGAACCCATCGGCAGAGGAAGGTGACTTCCGCGACCTGTTGAACCCAGATAGCCTGAAGGTAGTCAACTGCAAGATCGAGGGCGCGTTGAAAGCCGAGATGCATGCACCAGAGGTGGTGAACGGCATCGCTAAGTGCCAAAACTACCAGTTCCTCAAGCATGGTTACTTCGTGGTGGATCCTGATACTACGAGCGAGAAACTCGTGTTCAACCGTACCGCTTCGCTGAAAGACAACTGGCAGAAGTAATGGCACATAGTGCCGTTCAGCGTTGTTCAATGCTCCGCGTTCAACATTGTTCAACATCGTTTTTCGCAAAAGACAATTTTGAACTATATTGAACAACATTAAACTATGTTGAACATAAAGAACATAAATGGCAAGCAATATGTCCTATGTGCGTGGAGGCGGCGGTATGTCCGCCTCACGCCAGAGGAGTTGGTGCGTCAAACGACCTTGCAACTGCTGGTGGATGAGTTTGGTTATCCGCATAGTCTCATTGCCGTGGAAGTGCCTATAGAAGTGGCAGGCGT
Source organism: Paludibacteraceae bacterium (assembly GCA_045654945.1). Classification (GTDB taxonomy): domain Bacteria; phylum Bacteroidota; class Bacteroidia; order Bacteroidales; family Paludibacteraceae; genus Colicola. Next base: position 115,865 of record JAZOOG010000001.1, on the reverse strand, counting down.
GCAGAAACGTTGCGACGCCATTGTCTATAACCGCCAGATGCAAGCACTAATGCTGCTGGAGTTCAAAGCCCCGTCCGTTCACCTCATGCAGGAGGTCTTTGACCAAGCTGCTGTCTACAACCGCAAACTGCAAGTGCCGCTACTCATGCTCTGCAACGGACGCGAAAGCATAGTGGCACAGGTACTGCCGACGCAATACCAGTTTCTGGAGCAAATACCCGCGTATAATACGCTGATTCCTAAAGACTAAAGAGATATTCCAACGCCTCATTGATGTCCGCATCACTGAGGTGTTGGTTTATTATGGGTTCGCCTACCGCACGCAGCAGGGTGAAGTTGGGCGAGCAATTCGCCTCGTTCTTCTTGTCCTGGTACATGCGCTGAATCAGCTGCTCGCGCTGCTTGCAGTTGCACGTAAGACGACCATAGTATTGCAACATGATCTGTACCAATTGCTGCAAGACCTCGCGCGGACACCCCACATGCACCACGCTCAGATACAGCTCTGCCACCATGCCCCAGAGGACGCAGTAGCCGTGGGAGGGGGAGGGTTGTGTAGGATTGTGTAGGGTTGTATAGGATTGTGTAGGATTGTGTAGGGTTGCGGATTCGATGGCATGGCCTACGGTGTGTCCGAAGTTGAGTATCTTGCGCATGCCCGCTTCGCGAGGGTCCTCGGCTACGACCTGCTCCTTAGTGGCGATGCTATTGTGTAGCAATCCCCTGTCGGATAAGGCTTGCACGAACTGTGCTTGTGGCAGTTCTTGTTGGGCTAATTGCAATAGTTTTACCCATTCCTCTTGGCTCGCAATCAAGGCATGTTTGAGCATCTCCGCAAAACCGCTGAGCAGTTCTGTGGCAGGAAGCGTGAGCAAAAATGGTGGATGGACGAGTGTCATCAATGGCGGGGTGAATGTACCAATCACGTTCTTGACACCTTGATAATCCACTCCTGTCTTTCCTCCCGACGAGGCATCGACCATGGCGAGCAGGGTGGTGGGGATATTCACGAAACGTATGCCGCGCATATAGGTGGCTGCAGCGAAGCCGCCCAAGTCAGTCACCATGCCGCCGCCCAAGTTAATCAAGAGCGCCTCGCGCGTGGCACGGTGCTGGAGCAGAAAATCCCAAACGCTTTGCACGGAAGCGAGGGTCTTGCTCCTCTCGCCCGCCTCAAGGGTGAGCAGATGGTAGGGCATATCGCCGATAAACTCGACTAAAAGGGGCAGGCAATGCTCAACCGTATGGCTGTCCGTGAGTACAAACAATTGCCCTTGTGGAAGGTTAGAAAGTGTGGTGTAGAATGGTGTAGAATGGTGTAGCATTGTGTCGTGTAGGATAATTTTTTGAATAAAAAGTTTGCAAAGTTACAATTTTTTTTGTAATTTTGCAGCCTAAATTAGAAAAATTATGCAAAAAAGACTCTTTTTTATCGTTTTGATGGCGTTTTTTGCGCTTTCGAGTATGGCGGAGGGTATCACTTATCTCAGTACTGCCGATTTTAAGCAGAAAGTGTGTTTCTATGATTTGACATCGGGTCAGCAACCCGAATGGAAGTATATAGGCGACAAACCATGTCTGATAGATTTCTCTACCACTTGGTGCGGTTGGTGCAAGAAGTTGCACCCTATTTTGGAGCAAGTGGCTAAGCAATACGAGGGCAAGGTGTATGTCTATACGTTGGATGCGGAGAAAGAACCCGAGGTGGCAGCACTCTTCGGTGTGCGCAGTTATCCAACGGTGGTCTTCTGCCCCATGGAAGGTGGTCCACGCATTGCACAGGGCTACCACGAATTGGACTATTGGCAAGAAGCGATTAAGCAGATTTTAGGAGTGGAGTAATTAAGGTTAAAGGTTAGAGGCAAGGATATGCAAGTAGAACTCATTCTTCTCGTACTTTCGATGCTCTTTTTTGCGAGCATCTTCACCGATAAAATCGGTTATAAGTTTGGTGTACCCGCCCTGCTGCTCTTCTTGGTAGTAGGTATGTTGTTTGGTCCTGACGGCATCGGTCGTCTCATCAACGATAATGGTGTAGGTTATATGCTCAATGTGGGCTCAGCGCAAGCCATCGGCACGATAGCATTGTGTATCATCCTTTTCTCGGGTGGACTGGATACGAAGTTGTCGGATATCCGTCCCGTCATGGCGCCAGGTCTGACATTGGCGACCATAGGCGTATTGCTGACTATGGTCATCACGGGTGTGATCATCTATTTTGTCTTCGGTTGGTTGCACTCGGTGGCGAGTGTGAGCATAGCGGTAGCGCTGCTCATGGCATCGACTATGTCCTCTACCGACTCGGCATCGGTGTTCTCCATCCTCCGTACCAACGGTATAGGCCTCAAGCATAACCTGCGTCCGCTGTTGGAGTTGGAGTCGGGTGCCAACGACCCTATGGCGTATGTGCTGACTACAACCATGATCGGCATCGTGACCGCAGCCTCCAGTCAGGTGACCGCCCTGACGGTCATACAGGACATCGTGATACAGCTCATTATGGGTGCGGTACTCGGTTTTATCTTTGGTAAAGGTATCGTGAGCATCATGCGCAAGGCGGACTTGGGCAACGAGTCGCTCTATCCTATTATGGTGTTGACGGCATGTATCTTCATCTTTAGTATCACCTATTTCCTCAAGGGTAACACCTATCTGGCCGTGTATATCGGTGGTCTGGTGATAGGTAATAGCAAGTTCACCCGCAAACGCCAGACACGCAGTTTCTTTGATGGTCTGACATGGTTGAGCCAGTTGGTAATCTTCTTGGTCTTGGGTCTAATGGTACGTCCGCACGAGTTGTTCCGCCTGGAGGTCCTGCTGCCATGTCTGATTATCAGCATCGTGATGATCTTCATCTCGCGCCCGATAGCGGTCTTCCTCTGTATGCAGCCCTTCAAGCAGTATAAGCGCAACGACAAGACCCTGCTCAGTTGGGTGGGACTCAAAGGCGCAGTGCCTATCATCTTTGCCATCATGTGCGAGGCGAATAATGTGCCACATGCAGACCTTATCTTCAATATTGTCTTCCTCTGCACCATCGTTTCGCTCATAGCGCAGGGCACATCACTCTCCCTTGTGGCTAAGAAACTGAACCTCGCTACCCCACCTGTGACACTCAAGAAACTCACCCACTTCGACATTGACTTGCCAGAGGAGGTAGAGTCTTCGGCTACCGAGATTGAGGTGAAGGAGGAGATGTTGGCGAACGGCAATATGCTCAAGAACCTCGTTTTCCCAGACAAGACATTGGTCATCATGGTACGCCGTGGCGAGGACTTCTTTGTGCCTACGGGTCACTCTGTGTTGGAGGTGGGCGACCAGTTGTTGGTCATCACCGATAACGACGCTATGCTCGCCGCCCAGTACCGCGAAGAGACCGAAGCTGAGGAGAGTACCCACTGGGGCGTTCAACTCATCAACAATACCTGGGACTTCGCCAAACAAAAGTGGCAACAGATGGTCGCTGGCAAACGTAAATGATGCTGCCTGACCGTTGCAACATATATACACTAATAATTTCAGAATGAAAAAAACTATCTTCCTCACAGGTGCCACAGGCACCATGGGTTTTGCGGGTATGAAGGAGATTCTCCGCTACCCTGAGAAATATCACTTACGTATCTTGGCTCGTCCAAGCCAGAAGAACAAGGATAAACTATCGCCATTGGCCGATCAGGTAGAAGTCATCTGGGGTGACCTCACCAACTACGATGATGTGCTCCGTGGTGTCACGGGAGCCGACATGGTCCTGCATGTGGGCGGTATGGTGTCGCCACAGGCGGACTATCGTCCTAAGGCCACACTCCGCACCAATATCTCTGCGGCTACCTATATCCGCGATGCGGTGCTGGCGCAACCTGAAGATAAACAGCCCAAGGTGGTCTATATCGGTAGTGTCGCTCAGATGGGTGACCGTCGCGAGCCACTCCACTGGGGACGCGCTGGCGACCCTATCTGCGTGTCGGCATACGACCACTACGGTCTGACCAAAGCCGAAGCAGAGCGTATCATCACCAACTCGCCTATCAAGCAGTGGGTCAGCCTCCGTCAATCGGGTATCCTCTACCCTGCCATACTCAAGAACTACGACCCTATCATGTTCCACGTGCCTATTCGCGGTGTGTTGGAATGGGCTACCGTAGAAGATAGCGGACGACTATTGGAGCGCGTGTGCCGCGACGAGGTGCCAGAGGAGTTCTGGAAGAACTACTACAATATCGGTTCGGGACAGGAGTATCGCATCTCCAACTACGAGTTTGAGTGCCTCCTCTTGGATGCTATTGGCTGCCCTCGCCCAGAGAAGATCTTCAATGCCAACTGGTTCACTACCCGCAATTTTCACGGTATGTGGTATATCGATGGCGACCGTCTGGAGAACTACCTCCACTTCCGTGCTAATGTGCCAGTGAAGGAGTATTTCAAGCAAATGGCTAAGGACTCTTCTGTGCCAGCGGGTATTCGCTTTGCGGCTAAGACCAAGATTGCCAAGCTCTTCCCTCGCTGCGTGAAACTCGCTATGTACGCTATGGCCATGTCCAAGGAGCATGGCACTCAATGGTGGATCAAGCACAACCAAACGCAACGCATCAGTGCCTACTATGGCACTTTGGAGGCATACCGCGCTATCCCAGACTGGCAGCATACCGACCTTTCGCACAATAGCGAGGAGTATATTTTGCTCGACCACGGCTACGACGAGAACAAAGCGAAAGAGCTCTTCACGCTCGAGGATATGCAACGCGCCGCAGCCTTCCGCGGTGGCAAATGCCTTACCACATCCGAAAATCTCCCTTCCCTTCAGGGAGGGGATGGGGGTAGGCTAATTTGGGACACCCCTCTCGAATGGCAATGTGCTGAAGGCCACACTTTCACCGCTACGCCACGCCTCGTGTTGCTCGGCGGTCACTGGTGCCCTGAGTGTATGCCTTATCCATACAAGGATGAGCCTAACGTTCGCCCATGGCAATGGGACAGAATAGCGAAGAAGAACCCATTCTTTGCACAACTATGGGCTCCGCTTCATGACGCCAACGAGGACAATGTTTATGGCCCCGAGGTGTTTGATGGTTGGGAGAAATAAGTAGTTTATCCGATTACCTTATTACGCAGGCGCTTCGCACATTGGGTATTGAATGTATGCCCTGGGCGGAGCGCTATTATTTTGCCTTGTATGCGGCAACCGAGTAGCGACATATCGCCTATCAAGTCCAGCAACTTATGGCGCGCTGGCTCGTTAGGGTAGTTGAGCGGACTCAGGTAACCCAACTTGGTAGCATCCAGACGAGGTTGACCCAACTTGTCGGTCATATAGTCCAAGCCCTCTTGCGACATAGGTGTCTCGTAGATGACCAATGCGTTTTGCAGGTCACCGCCCTTGATGAGTCCCATGCGCAGCAGGGGCTCTATCTCGCGCACGAAACAGAAGGTACGCGCGCTGGAGATCTCGCGAGGATATTCGCCGAGGTCATAGAGTTCTGCTTTCTGCTCGCGCAGCAGACCTGTTGGGTAAGTGATGGTTACCTCCGCCTCGTAGTGGTCGCAAGGCAGAATCATCATCTTGCTACCGCGCTCCGAGATATACTCTATAGGTTCGGTCACTACATACACGTGTTGCTCGGCGTTCTGCTCTTGCAGACCGACCTCCTGAATGGCTTTCACATAGTATTTGGCACTGCCGTCCAGAATAGGCATCTCTGGTCCATCCACCTCAATGAGGCAGTTATCCACGCCCATGGCATAGAGAGCCGACAGGGCATGCTCCACGGTGGAGACTTTCCATGCGCCATGCTCCAAGACCGTACCACGCTCGGTGGCGGTCACATAGTCGGCTATGGCTTGGTAAGTAGGACGACCCTCCAGGTCGGTACGGCAGATACGGATACCGGTGTTCTCCTCCGCAGGGAGGAAGGTGGCGTGCAAGTGCAAGCCTGTATGTAGACCCTTGCTCTCAAAAGAGAAGGGGGCGTTGAGTGTATGCTGTTTCATTGTTTGATAACGTTGGTTTTACAATAGGATTTGATAAATAGTTGTCAAAAATCATGCAAAAGTACTAAAAATATTGCATTCCTGCAAGAAAAGAATACCAAAAACTTGCATAAGTCATAATTTTTGAGTACTTTTGCAAGCGAATTATATCATATACTGCATGGAAATCATTCTCTCTCTCAACGATGCTTTGGACACAGCCACCTTTTATGGCGTGAACAACATCAATATACTTTGTCTCAAGAACCAGCACCCCGACGTGCGCATTGTAGCGCGTGGCTATCAGGTGAAAGTGATTGGTTCTGAGAGCGCTATCACGCGCTTTGAACAGAATATGCGTCGGTGCGAGACTTTCTGCATTAAGAACAATACCCTCAACGAAGACCAGATACTCCAGCTCATTCACGGCGAACAGCCCACGGAGTTCCTACAAGATAACTTAATCCTTCACGGCGTGAATGGCAAGTCTATCGTGGCGCGCAGTGCCAACCAGCAGCGACTGGTGGACGCCTACGACGAGAACGACCTGCTGTTTGCCATCGGTCCTGCGGGTAGCGGTAAGACTTATACGGCTATTGCGCTGGCGGTGCGTGCGCTCAAGAACCGCGAGGTCAAGCGCATCATCCTCTCGCGCCCAGCGGTAGAGGCAGGCGAGAAACTGGGTTTCTTGCCAGGCGACATGAAGGAGAAGATTGACCCCTATCTGCAACCCCTCTACGATGCCTTGCAGGATATGATCCCAGGTGCCAAACTCAACGAATATATGGAGCGTGGCGTGATACAGATTGCGCCTCTGGCTTTCATGCGTGGTCGCACATTGGCGGACGCTATTGTCATTCTGGATGAGGCACAAAACACCACCACCGCCCAACTCAAGATGTTCCTCACGCGTTTGGGCGTGAACGGCAAGATGATCATCACGGGCGACCTCACGCAGATTGACCTACCTGCCAGCCAAAAGTCAGGACTCAAAGATGCCATCGAACGCCTGCAAGACATCCGTGGCATAGCTATTGTGGAGTTCAATCAGAAGGATATTGTGCGCCACCATTTGGTCAAGCATATCGTGGCGGCGTATAGCGCGAAGCGCGGTTTAGAGGATGCTGCTGAAGCAGCTATTGTTTAGTGGACGCTTCGCTACTGTTTAGAGTTTAAAGGCAAGAATATATGAAAAAGATTTATTTGATACTCGCGCTATGTAGCGCATGGGTGGCAGGTATGGCCTGCACCAATTTCTTAGTAGGCAAAGATGCCTCTGTGGATGGCAGCACGATGATTACGTATGCTGCGGATAGTTATGCACTCTATGGTTTTCTGCATTACGTTCCTGCTACCGACCATCCTGCAGGCGCTGTGCGCGAAGTCAAGGACTGGGACACCGGCAAGCCCCTCTGTACCATTCCGCAAGTGGCACACACCTACAACGTAGTCGGCAACATGAACGAGTACCAACTCACCATTGGTGAGACTACTTTTGGTGGCCGTCCCGAACTGGAGTCTGGCGAAGGAATTGACTATGGATCACTGATTTATATCGCGCTGGAGCGTTGCAAGACCGCTCGCGAAGCCATCAAGTGCATGACCGACCTCGTGGCAGAGTACGGCTATGCTTCTTCAGGCGAGACCTTCTCTATCGCTGACCCTAACGAGGTATGGCTCATGGAACTCATTGGCAAAGGCAAAGCAGAGAAAGGTGCCGTATGGGTAGCCACACGTGTGCCAGACGACTGCATCGCTGCGCACGCCAACCAGTCACGCTTCACCACCATCAACTTCAAGGACAAGGAGAACTGGATGTGGAGCAAGGATGTGGTCAGCTTCGCGCGCAAGCAGGGCTACTTCGAGGGCAAGGACAAGGACTTCAATTTCCAAGAGGCGTATGCGCCATACGACTTCTCTGGTTTGTATGTATGCGAAGCACGCGTATGGTCATTCTTCCGCCACTTCTCCGATGATATGGACAAGTACTTTGACTTTGCCTCAGGCAAGACCTTCGTTGAGACGGGTGGCAAGTACGCTGGCGAACGTATGCCTCTGTATATCAAGCCAAATCACAAGGTCAGCGCGCAAGAACTCAAAGACTGCATGCGCGACCAATACGAGGGTACACCGCTGGATATTACCCAAGGTCCTGATGCTGGTCCATGGAATAGCAAGTTGCGCCACGGCTCATTGACCTTCCAACTGGATTCTGTCAACTATTGGTACGAGCGTCCTATCGCTACCCAACAAACGGCTTGGTCGTTTGTGGCACAAATGCGTGGCTACGAGTCGGCTAAGGCAGGCGGTATCTTGTGGTTTGGTGTAGATGATGCAGCTTCTACTGTGTATATGCCTATCTATAGCACCATCACCGAGGTGCCAGAGTGCTTGAAGGAGGGCAATGGCGACCTCTATACCTATTCGCCTACCTCAGCATGGTGGACATACAATATCGTGGCGAACTGGGCTTATACCAAGTATTCGGCTATGATGCCAGATATTAAGAAGGTGCAAGCAGCATGGGAGGATAAGTTCAATGCGCAAGTGGAGGTAGTGGACAAGGCAGTAGCCGAACTTAGTGAACAGCAAGCTAAGGAATGGCTCACCAAGTACTCATGCTCACAAGCAGAGCGTTCGCACCAGGCATGGAAGGAGTTGGGTATATACTTGTTTGTCAAGTATTTGGACGGTCAAGAGCGCAAGGAGCAAGATGGTCAGTTCCTGCGCAACCCATACGGCGAACCCGAAGGCCCCAACCGCAAGCCATACCCAACAGAGTTCTTACGCAGTATCCACGAGCATATTGCTCACGAGTAAACACTAAACAGTAGGCGCTCTGCGCCGTTCACTAAACACTAAACAAATATGAATATCAACGAATTACACCCACAAGAGGTTTTCTCCATTTTCCATGAGATTACCCAAGTGCCTCGCCCATCGAAGCGCGAAGGCAAGATTATCAATTGGCTCAAGGCCTTTGCAGTAAAGCATAACCTCGAACACACCGTGGACGAAGCAGGCAATATCGTCATGCGCAAGCCTGCTACCCCTGGCTACGAAGACAAACCAGGCGTGATCCTCCAAGCCCATATGGACATGGTTTGCGAGAAGAACAACGACACCGTGCACGACTTCGACAACGACCCTATCCACACCTATATCGATGGCGACTTCATCAAGGCGCAAGGTACAACTCTTGGCGCAGACAACGGTATCGGTATGGCGCTCATGTTGGCAGCTATCACCTCTGACACCCTGAAGCACCCTGCACTGGAGTGCCTCTTCACTGTGGACGAGGAGACGGGTCTCACTGGCGCTTTCCGCCTGCAAGACGGTTGCCTCAATGGCAAACAACTCATCAACCTCGACTCCGAGGACGATGGCCAAGTCTTCATTGGCTGCGCTGGCGGTATCGACACCCTCGCCAAAATGCACTACTCGCCTATATCCAATTGCCAATTGCCAATTGCCAATACCCACCTTGCTATCCACATCAAAGTCAGTGGTCTGATGGGTGGTCACTCAGGTGATGACATCAACAAGGGTCGTGGCAATGCGAATAAGATTTTGGTTCGTTTCCTTTATCAAGTGATGAAGGCGACAGATATGTATGTGGCTACATTAAACGGTGGTAATCTGCGCAACGCTATCGCTCGCGAGGCAGAGGCGGTGATTGTCCTTCCTATTTGGTTTAAGGAAAATGTCCGCGTGATGTTCAACCACTATGTAGCGACTATTGAGTCCGAGATTAGCGATGTAGAGAAAGATTTCGCTATGTCGCTCGAAACAACTGACATGCCTGCTTTCCTTATTCCTCAAGAACAGTCTGAACGTCTCATTCAGGCGCTCTATGCTTGCCCTCATGGCATGATGGCTATGTCTAAGACCATGCCTGGATTGGTAGAGACCAGCACCAACCTCGCCAGCGTGAAGATGAAAGAGGACGATAAGGGTGCATATATTGAGGTGAATACCAGCCAACGCTCATCGATTGAGAGCAAGAAGCACGACCTGAAGCAGATGGTAGAGTGTGCATTGGCATTGGCTTGCGACGAGGTGACGCACGGCGATGGCTACCCAGGTTGGGCGCCTAACCCACAATCGCCATTGTTGGAGGTGACCAAGAAGGCGTACCAAGACTTGTTTGCTGCGGAGCCAAAGGTATTGGCTATCCATGCGGGCTTGGAGTGCGGTTTGTTCTTGGAGAAGTATCCATATTTGGATATGGTGTCCATTGGCCCTCAAATGTTCGGTGTTCACTCTCCACAAGAGCGCTTGAGCATTGCTTCTACAGGCAAATGCTGGCAATGGCTCCAACGCGTACTGGAGACTTTGTAACACTTGTCACTCAACAGTAGCGAAGCGTCCTCTAAACAAAAACGCCATTTGTGTTTTATGCACAAGTGGCGTTTTCTGTCATTTTCCCCAGGAATCACTACCCTTAACTTTCCCAATCTCCCTCGGGCTAAAGACCAAGGACACCAAAATTACACAATTTTTGTACAATGTTTCTGCTTTTCCTTGCACATCTCACAAATTTTCACTACCTTTGCACCCAAAATCGATTGAAAATGTGCAAAAAACACTTCAAAAACCGATTGAAAATGTGCGAAACTACACACTAAAACCGATTGAAAATGTGCAAAATTCTATTTTATGAAACGCAAGATATATCAACAACTCATTGATTGGAAGTTGGTTAGCAACGGAAAAAGTGCGCTTCTTATTGAAGGAGCAAGGCGTATTGGCAAAAGCTATATCGTAGAACAATTCGCTAAACAAGAATACAAGAGCTATGTCTTGATTGATTTTAACAATGTAAAAACCGAAATAAAGAACCTATTCCTTAATTATCTTACAGATTTAGATACATTGTTTCAACTCTTGTCATTGCACACCAATGTTCAATTGTATCCTCGTGAATCAGTTATCATCTTTGATGAGGTTCAGCAGTTTCCGCCTGCACGCGCGGCGATAAAATACCTGGTAGCAGACGGGAGATATGATTATATAGAAACTGGCTCACTCATCAGCATCAAAAAAAATGTTAAGAATATAGTTATCCCATCCGAAGAACAGCACTTGTCTATGTACCCTATGGACTTTGAAGAGTTCTTGTGGGCAATGGGCGAACACGCTTTGAGCAACTACATACGCGAGTGCTTCACTAAGCGACAGCCCGTAGGAACACTTCACCGCAAAACGATGGAGTTGTTTCGCTTGTATTTGATTATAGGTGGTATGCCACAAGCCGTGAGTACATATATTGGCACGCGTGACTTCCGACAAGTTGAGAGTGTTAAGCAAGCAATATTGCAACTCTATCGTTCTGATATTCATAAGTATGCTACTGGTTCCGAAACAAAAGCAGCTGCTGTGTTCGAGGCTATACCTTCTCAACTTCAATTGCACGAAAATCGTTTTGTATTAACTGATTTGGAGCCTACTGCACGCTATCGCAATTATGAAAGTGCGTTTTTCTGGCTAAGCGATTCTCGTATCGTAAATATTGCCTATAACACTTTTGCTCCTACCATTGGTCTAAATATGAATACAGAACGCTGTACGCTTCGGTGCTATATGGCAGATACGGGACTACTTGTTTCATTGGCATTCAGTGAGCGTGGGCAAATGCCGGCTGAAGTTTACGAGCGACTGTTACACGATAAATTAGAAGTAAATTTAGGTATGGTTATGGAGAATGTGGTTGCACAAATGTTGGCAGCAGCAGGTAATCGTTTGTTCTTCTATAATCATGTTGATCGAGATGATGCCTCAAACGATATGGAGATAGATTTTCTGATAACGAAGTCCCATATTACATCCAGAAAAAACATTTCTCCTATAGAGGTGAAATCCTCTACACACTTTACGACTACTTCACTAAATAAGTGTATGAACAAATTCTCTCAAACTATCGGAGAGGCTTTTGTCTTGCATACCAATGATGTTAAGATAGAGGGAAGCATTAGTTATTTACCTCTTTATATGACAGGTTTATTGTAATCTGGCTCTTATTCATATTTCGCGCAAGTTGTTGATTCAAATCCTCTGGCTTCCGTTCGATTCCGTGTAGTTCCGTGCCATTCCGTGGTCTTAAATATACCCGCCGAAAGATGTCCCTCCGTGGGAGATATACCCACCACAGACGAGCACAGACAGCCACGGAAACATGGAATACATATATCTTTGGTAGTTAGCGCATTTTTTTGAAATACGCAACTGAAACCGGGCATTTTTTGCACTTTTTTATCAAAAAATGCCCACTTTTGCGCTGAAACTGGGCATTTTTTGAACATTTTTGTCAAATAATGCCCACTTTGGTTTGAAAACGACGAGTGATTATGAGGACAAGGGAGATGATTTCCCACCACAGACGAGCACAAACAGTCACGGAAACACGATGCATATATCCTCTTTGCTTCCGTGCCGTTCCGTGCAATTCCGTGGTCTTAAATATACCCGCGGAAAAATGGTCCTTCCGTGGTTGTTCTATTCCTGCGCTTTACTGAAGATTCAGCGACGTAGGAGCGGTGGCAATTTATTTCGGAGAACCGAGAAGTATGTGTTCCACGTAGAATAAGATTTATAAGATTTCTTGAGCGTAGCGAAAAGGAGATAATAATCCTCTTGCTTCCGTGCAGTTCCGTGATATTCCGTGGTCACTACCATTTCGGAGAACCTTTTTTGCACCCAATTTGTTTCTACACATTCCCGATACATTCCCGATACATAGCCGACACATACCCGATACATATGAATACCCCATGAATACCCCCCGAATACCCCACGAATGTCCCATGAATACCCCACCCAAAGAATCTCTATGAGAGCCAAGGAACTGCCAACTGACGTGTCCCCCTACTCAAACACCCTCAATGGAACATTAGCGGTGAGCCTGGCAATGGCCAAAATGAGCAAAAAAATGAAAACGTTTGCGAAGTTTTAAGGGCTTATTTCAAAAAAATGCAACTTTTTTACTCAAAAATTTGCGTATTCCATTTATTTTCAGTAATTTTGTGCGCTAAAGCAAAAAGTATTTGTATGACACGCGAACAATTTATAGAAATGCACAAGGATTTATTTTGGTATACACCTGCTGATAAAAAAGCAGATATATCTGATAGTTTGCTTGTGGAAACTATATTGAATGATGGTACATTGGATGATTATAAATCGTTATTACAAGTACTTGGCACTCAACATGTAGCAAGAGTGTTTTTTGCAGCTAAGGGTCGTCAAAAGCAAAATTACTACCCTGAAATATACCATTTTTACTCGCTTATACTATCGAAGTATGTACACTAATTAGTACCAAATATATAACACCCATGATAACAACACACCTCACATTACCATTAGCAAAATCTTTGATTTTAGCCACCCAAAACAGGGGGGGGTATTTGTGCCATAGTGTTTTAGAAACCCGCTTAAATACGATATTTTAGATATAGCAGAGCCTTTTTACAAAGGGTTCTGCTTTTTGTGTAATGAAGACTATTGAATAATAATCAAATACCAAATATTTTATGAAAAAACTTACATTATTTTTAGTTGCAATGCTATTCAGCGCGCTGTCGTTTGCAGCACTGAATCCGTATGCATATGGGTTGAAGTCCACATTTGATGGTACTACTTTAACCGCTAATTATTCTCTCAATGCGGATGCCACAGGCGTAAGTGTGGTTATCCTTAATGGCGAAACAGAAGTTTATACCGTCGCCTGCAATGACAAAAAAACCAAAGGCAGCCACTCTGTAAATATTGATATTTCTACACTCGGGCTCCCTACTGGTAAGTCATTGACATGGAAAGTGGTGGTTACAGGTAATTCGGTTGCAGATCCAACATTGCATGATGAGTCAATTAAATTTTATCTTCCATACGGCATGGATGTAGATGTGGATCCAGAAAGTGACTATTTGGGACAATGGTATGTGATTGAAGCTACTAATGGTGGTCAAACTAAAACTGGTTATCAATCTAACCCTTTTGGACGTGGTTTGTATGCATTTGATGCGACATTAAATCCAATATTAAATAATGCTGGTACTCGCGGATTTCTTGGTGGTGTAAATGCAGGTGCTACAGAAACAAATGTTAATAGTGATTATGTCAATTTTTATCGTGTTGCTACAAGTGGTGGACGCGTATTTATTGGTCGTTTTAGAGATGGAGCATCTTATCACCCTATCGTGGAGGCTAACCCAGCAGATTTGAATGCTGCTTTTACAAGCGTAGTGACTTCGGGGCGTGCCGTTTCTATTGATGCTCGTGGAAGTGGTGAAAATCTTAAGTTGGTTATGCTTGGAACAGATTACAAGATGTACGAATATGATTTGGGTACTGACAAAAGTATTGCAGGACCTTCTCGTACATTAGACAAAACGGGACTGACCGTAGCTCGTGATGATGCCTCTATTGCATACGACAATGAAGGCGGAGTTTGGTTTAATCAAAACCGCGGAACTGCAACAGAAGCACAACCAACTATAGCGCACGTTTCAGGAGCTGGCGTAGATTACAACAATGTTAAAGCAGGTCTTACACACAATAACACTAACAATAGTGGTATAGCAGTTAGCCCTGATGGCAAACAATTGGCAGTTGTAGGTGCTGGAACAAAGAACATAACCATTTATAACATCAACAAGACAGGTGGAAATATCACATTAACCAAAGCATATACCTTTGCGGTATCTGCAGGCAGTAATCACACTGCTCTTGCTTGGGATTATGCAGGTAACTTGTTTACAGCTAATCGTTCTAGCGAATGCATTAGAATATTCGCAATGCCTTATTCAGGTACAGTTGCTACCCCTTGTGCATCTAAGTATGCATTCTCTTTACCTGCTCCTCCACAACTCAACCCATTTGCATACAAATTGTCTTCTGAGTTGTCTGCTGATGAGAAAACTTTGACCATCAATTATTCACTCAATGCCCTTGCAACTTCTGTAAATTGGGTATTAATGGATGGTGAGACACCTATTAAAACCGAAGATCTTTCAACTCTTGGTCTTGAAAAAGGTGATTATACTACCACTATTTCTACAACCGATTTTCCTCAATACAAAGCCCTCACTTGGAAAATCGAAGTTAAGGGTGTAGCAGTAAATGAACCTACTGAATATCCTGTTAATTATAGTATTTGTCACCCTTCAGCAGTAGATATAGACAACAATCCAGAGAATCCTACTTTTGGTCTAATTCTAACCAATGAGGGTATGCACGCGGAAAAGGATAACAGTAAGTTTATTTCTTACAATTTTGGTGCAGGTATCTTTGCTTTTAACCCAGCATTTGAGAATATAGGTAAATACAATGGAGGTATTACCTTTACCACTGGTCGTGCTGATGGCACAGGAACCGCGTATGCTCCTCGTCGCATTCGTATCTCAGAGGATGGTCGTATTTTTGTTACTTCATTGAATACCGATGGTAACTACTTGTGGGAGGTTAATCCAGAGAGTATGAATGAATGGACTCCTGTGTTTAATAGTGCAAGTATCAATGATAATAAAGAAATTATCGATGCAAGCGACAACTTTATTGTAGGACCTAATGTTGGTTTTGATATTAAAGGTTCAGGAGAAAACCTTAAATTGATGATGTATTCTGTAAACTTAAGAGGTATAACAGCGGCTGTAATGAGTGGTTTTAAGTGTGCAGAATATAACTTAGGAAATGGTAAATCATGGAATACAACACCTTCCAAAATGTGGGTAGATGGAAAGTATGCTATTAGTTATAATGGTACACAAGTTGAATACGATAATGAAGGTGGTATTTGGATTGCATCATATCGTGGAACAGCTACTGATGCTAACCCAGGTCTTGTGCACATAAACAAAGATGGTGTAGAAGATGCTAAGCTCGTTTGGAGTAATGTACGTAACGCTGGTATCCGATTCAATCATGACTATACAAAATTGGTAGTTGCGGGTTACAATGGTGCAGCAAAGAAAGCAACCATTTATGCTGTATCTAAAGATGCATCTGGTAAACCAGTTTTGACAGAAGAAACAGTCATTAACATGGCAACCGTAGGTAATAACCTCAATGATTTTGCATGGGATTATGCTAATAACTTATATGCTTGTGGTAACTCAAGTGAAAAACTTGCTGTTTGGGCAATGCCTCATTCAAGCGATGATGTGGTTGCTACCCCTGCCGCTTCTAAATATACATTCAGTATTGGTAAATACACTATGACTGTAAACACCAATAACGAGAATAAGGGTACTGTAACTGGTGGTGGTGAATATATTCCTGGTGCAACTGCAACCATTACCGCTACTCCTAAGGACGGTTATAAACTCCTCTATTGGAGCGACCGCTCTACAGCCAACCCACGCACTATCACAATGAATAAGAATGAGGCACTCTCCGCATACTTTGTGAAAGAATATGACGAAGAACCTACATTCACCATTACCCAGGTTTGGGAGAATACCAATGTGCCTACTACTAACACCAATGGTTATCAAGCTGTCGGATGGGACGGAAAAGTATATTTGCAAGCGTCAGCTGACAATAAAATAAAGGTTTATTCTAATGGTACTGATGCTGCAATTGACTATGCAAATTCTGGAGCTGGCTATCAAATTGCTGTAGATGAAGTGGGCAATATGATAGTTTATAATGGTTATTTTGCTACTGCTACTCCTACTAATATTCTTATTTATGAAAAGGGTAGTACAACAGGAAAAGCAGTGACCTTTACACTTCCAGAGCCTGGTCGTTGCGACTTCTTCTCTGCTTCAGGTAATATCTATAGCGAAGAAGGTGGATATGTGTATTTCTATTGTCAAAACACTACTGTTGTTAATCGTTTGAAAATTAAAAATGGTGCTGCTACTGATGCAGATGTAACTGTAGATGTTGTAGGTGGAAATCTTGTTGCTGGATTTTCACAAAACCATGTGATAAAAGATATCTTTGGTAATTTAGTTGCACATTCTCGTACAAATGGAATAAGAGCACTGAATGTGGTAACGAATGAAGTAACGAATTTCTATACTCTTCCTAATCTTAAAACAAATACACTTGGTGGTTGCTCGTTTGAGTTGAGCGGAAAAGAATTTTGGGCATATAATATGGGTACTACAGCATATACAAGCGAATGGAATCTCTACAATGTGACTGACGGTCAATATATATCTGCAGAAACTCTATGTGCTAAAGATAAAACAACAATCAATGCCAATCAAGCTGCTAACTGGCTCAATGTACAAGTGGTAGATGAGAAGACTGCATATATTTACCAATATTGTCCAACCGTAGCTGTGGCTGTTTGGAAAGTGACTCGTGATCATATTGTGAGTGCTACAGCAGAGAATGGTTCTGTAACAGGTACAGGTACATACAAAGATAATGAAACAGCTACTTTGACCGCAACTCCTAATGATGGTTACCTATTTAAGAACTGGACCAAGAATGGAGTAGTGGTATCTATTGAAAATCCATATTCATTCACCGTGACTGAAGATGTAGAATTAGTTGCTAATTTTGATGGTCCTTTCTGCGAGTTGATTCTCAACACCAACGATGAAGCGAAGGGTACTGTTAGTGGTGCTGGATTATATAGACCAGGTCAAACAGCTACTATCAAAGCTACTCCTGCAGCAGGCTACAAACTCCTCTATTGGAGCGACCGCTCTACACAAACCACACGCACTATCACGATGAATAAGAAAGAGGCTCTCTCCGCATACTTCGTGAAAGTATATGATGAAGAACCTACTTTCGCAATCGAGAAAGTGTGGGAGAATACCAATGTACCTGGAAGTGCAAACAATGGTTTCCAAGCAGTTGGTTGGGATGAGAAGATTTACATGAAAGATCGTTTAGGAGCAGCTATAAATGTTTATACTGCTACAGGTTCTGAACTCTACGTAAATACAGATGCCTTTACTTCAGAAGATGCTCTCAAAGGTGATCAACCTATCGCTATAGACGATGCAGGTAATATCATTATTCGTAGTGGTTCTGGTTTATTCTACAACGCTCCAAAACAAGTAACTATTTACAAGAATGGTGATAAAACAGGAAAGGTAATTGACTTTACTTTGCCTGCAACAGGTCGCTGCGACTTTATCTCTGCATCAGGTGACATTTACAGCACAGAAGGTGGATATGTATATTTCTACTGCATGGGACAAACTACTGTATCGCGCCTGTATATAAAGAACGGTGGTGCTGGTGCTGCGGATATTTCTGTAGATGAAGTAGGCGCAACATTGACAGAGGGTTCAAGTCAATCGCATGTGTTTACAAATATCTTTGGTGATTTAATGACCCATACGAGAGCTTCTGTTAAAGTTCTTCAAGAGGTTAATGCTGTGACCGGAGTAGCTACTACTATGACTCTTCCTGATTTTAAGGAATCTACATTAGGAGGTTGTTCCTTCGAATTGGGTGGAAAAGAGTTGATTGCCTATAACATTAAGGGTACCGATTACAACAGCGAGTGGAATTTGTACAACATGACCGATAAGGAGTTTGTGTCTGCCGAAACCCTTTACGCAAAGGATAGAACAAGCAAAAAGACAGTTGGTGCTGCTAACTGGCTCAATGTGCAAGTGGTAGATGAGGAGACTGCATATATCTATCAATTCTGCCCAGAGGTGGCTGTAGCCGTTTGGAAAGTGACCTTAGTAGAGACAGTTGTTATTGACGACAAAGCAGATAACACTACCGCTCTTGCAGAGTACGAGGGCCAAAAAGTGACAGCCAAGGTTACCCGTGCATTCAATAACGATAGCTACAAGACTCTCACCTTGCCATTCGACATGAATGAAGAGCAAATAAAGGCAGTGTTTGGTGAAACTGCCAAAGTCCACAAATTTACAAGTGTTGGAGAAAAAAATGGTATGTTCTTCTTGCATTTTGATCCAACAACAACCATTGAAGCGGGTACGCCATATATTATTGAGTTGCCAGAAACAGGTGATTATGATGCAAAAGATGGTTTCACCATTGAGAACGTGACAATCAAGACCGACTTGCATTCAGTACAACCAGTAGCAAGTGCAATCACCATGCAACCAGTACTGGATGGCGGTGGTAGATTGACTCAAGCAAGCGAGTATTGGTTGGCATCTGACAACTATCTCTATAGTGCTGGTGCTCATCCTACTGCATTGCTCGGTTTGCGTGCATACTTTATTAACAGTACAGGAAGACCAATCCGTGCACGCGTGGTTTATGGCGAAAATGAGGCTACTTCTATTCCAACAGTAGTTGCACCAGAAGACAATGTGCGCAAAGTGCTGAAGGATGGACAAATAATCATTATCCGTGGTGAGAAACAATACAATATCCAAGGACAAGTAATCGAATAAGCCAAACATGACCGCTTTCGATTACGGACTCACAATTTCCAAAGCAAAGCGGTTACAAATCAAAGTTATGAATATGAAAAAAGTATATATTGCACCTCAATCAGAGATTGTTAGTTTTCGTACTGCAAAAGACATCATGCAGAATAGTAAGGGATTTTTGGATATCTATCCTGGAGCATCAACAGGTAGCCCAACAGGCGGTATTCAGTAACCGACTATAGTGCATCACTATCTAACCCAAACAACCACCTCTGCGATAGGGCAGGGGTGGTTGTTGGTGTCTATTTTACAACAATTTACGCGTTTTTTCATAATATTTTACACTTTTTTTATAAATATCTTGCATATTCATAATTTTTGTTGTAACTTTGTGCGATTTTGGAAGAATACTCCAATAACACACTTATACCGTAATAATCAAATACCAAGTATTTATGAAAAAACTTACTCTATTATTAGTTGCTATTACAATTAGTTTGTTCTCCGTTGCAACTTATGCAGCCCCCATGGTTGGCGTGGTAAAACGTGCCATTCAATATGGTGAACATGTTGTTGTTCTCACCCACGAGGCTGACGGAACACCCCACATCTACCGAGTAACCAATGGCGAGGCTACTGCCGTTTCCCTAACAGGTGTAGTAGCACGCGACCCTGACAATCTGGGCGACTATCTCTCTATCTCTGATATTGCGGTAACCGAAGACGGCAAGCTGGTAGCCTGTAATTATATTCGTTGTCAGTATAGTGATGCACAATTAGTAACTGGTTATAAGAGAGGTACCAGCCGATTCTATATTTGGGATGACATTGCAGGAGATCCTTCTGTTTGGTTTACCGCTCAAACTACAGGAAATTCAAATGTAGCTGATGTAGGACGTACTTTTGCGCTAAAGGGGACATCTCAGAATGCTGAAATTTTGATAACGGCTGTGCATAACAACAATCGCGCTGTTCGTATGGATTTGCACAAAGTTGTCAATGGAAGTTATGATAAGAATAGTTACTTTAACTTTGGTCTTCATACTACAGAAGCATACTATAAAGAGCCATCACAAGGTGTGCAGTTTGAACTAAATGCTTCCGCTACAATAGGTAATTGGTATCTTGAAGGCGAGTTGAGCGAGCCATCCGAGTTTGTTGTTCCTGCTGGCAAAGGTGATGCATATTCGGCTTCTGCTGTATTGGCTGAGGGTACTCTCGGCAAGAAATACAATGGTGCTACGTATCTTACCGTTAACGGAAAGCACGTGATGGTAGCTCCATACGCTGACGGAAGTGGCAATGTAGCAGGTGTGAAAGTATTGGATATTACTAACGGTTTGAATGCTGCTGAACTGAAAGAAACTATCAACTTGGCGACTCCTGTAGCTGCTACGGCTGCTGCCACTGCAGTGAAAGCCGATGGCAATATGTTGACCATTACCCTTGTAACCGATGCTACTCTCCATACACTGACGACTACTCCAGATCATCCAGAGGAGATCGTAGGTGTGGTAAAACGCGCTATTCAATTGGGTGAGGATATTATCGTTCTTACGCACGAGGCAGATGGTACACCCCATATCTACCGAGTAACCAATGGTGAGGTATCTATCATTTCGCAAGAAGGCGTTTTAGCGCGCGATCCAGAGAATAAGGGCGACTACCTCTCTATTTCAGACATCGCAGTTACAACAGACGGCAAGCTGGTGGCATGCAACTATATTCGTTGTCAGAATGCAGATGCTCAAGTCGATACTGGTTACAAGAGAGGAACCAACCGTTTCTATATTTGGGATGATTTGGCTGGTGGAGCAAGAGAATGGTTTACTGAGGAATTTGCTGCCAACTCATATCGAGCAGACATGGGTTACACCATGGCATTGAATGGTTCTTCTACTGCATGTAATATACTTGTGACAGGACGTCATTATAATGTAAACGGCGAAGCGGGCGGTGCCGATGGTTCGGTGCGTATGAACTATTTTACGATAGCCAACGGCATCAAATCATCTCGTATCTATCAAGGTTATACTATTGAAGATAAAAAGGCAACATACTATACCTATACCATTGGCGAAGATTTGCAGTTGTCTGCTTCACCAAAGGGCGCAGGGCATTTTATCATGGATGCTGGTAAGATGGTTCCGTCCGAGTTTCAAGTAGGTGCTAATGCCACTGATGTAACAGTCCTCGGTCGTATGGATGCTGCTACTTTACCTGCTCAATACAACGGCGCAACCTATTTGAGCATTCGAGGTATGCACTTGATGGTGGCTCCATACGCTGACGGAAGTGGCAATGTAGCAGGTGTGAAAGTGCTGGATATTACCACTGGTTTGGATGCAGCAGAACTGAAAGCCACAGCCGATTTGGATGCTCCTGTAGCAGCTACAGCCACTGCGACGGCAGTACAAGTTGACGGCAACACACTGACCATTACCCTCATAACCGACGCTACTCTCCACACGCTGACTACTACCATTGAGATTCCAGAGGAGATTGTAGGTGTGGTAAAACGCGCCATTCAATTGGGTGAGGATATTATCGTTCTCACGCACGAGGCTGACGGTACACCTCATATCTACCGAGTGACCAATGGTGTGGCTACAGCAATTTCGCAAAAAAATGTTGTAGCGCGCGACCCTGAGAATTTGGGTGATTATCTATCCATCTCAGACATTGCTATTACAGATGACGGCAAGTTGGTGGCATGTAACAAGGTTGTTTGTCAGAATGAAGATAAATATGTAGATGCTGGTTATAAGCGTGGTACAACGCGCATTTACAAGTGGGATGATTTGGCTGGCAATCCCAAAGTATGGTTCACCTCCCAACTCTCATCTTCATGGTTCAGGTCTATCCAAGGTCATACGATGGCTATTAAGGGAACTTCTACCAATGCTTATATATTCATAACGGGTGTAACCGCTAATACAGCAGATAATGGATTCCGTTATACACTCTTTACGATAAAAGATGGTACACACTCAGCATCTTTTGGGGCGCGAGAGGATAATTACACAACCGATATTATTGGTCAAAATTATGAATTGAATGCATCTCCATTTGGTGAAACTAATTATTTTGTAGATGGCAATTTAGTGGAACCATTTGAAATTTTTATTCCTGATCTATCACAGTCCAATAAAGACGTAGCAGAGGGTACAAAACTGGCAGCAGGTACTCTTGGCAAGACATACAACGGCGTGACTTATCTCACCGTCAACGGCAAACACCTGATGGTGGCTCCATACGCAGATGTTAGTGGTAAGGTGGGAGGTGTGCGCGTGATGGATATTACCAACGGTTTAGGTGCTGCTAAATGGTTGAAGAATGGTGTGTTGACAACTCCTGTAGCTGCTACCGCTGCTGCCACAGCAGTAAAAGCCGATGGTAATACGCTGACCGTCACACTGATAACCGATGCTACGTTGCATACCTTCCATATCACATTGGAAGAGGCTCCTGTTGCTACAGCATTGAACCCATACGCATACAACCTAACTGCCACATGGGATTTGGCTTCTAAGACATTCACCACCCACTACACATTGAATGCAGATGCCAAGGAGGTATATATTACCCTCAGCGATGGCGATGTGGAATACATCAGAAAACAAAGTACTGGTATTACGCGTGGTGCGCATACGTATGCTATAACTTTGACGGACGATGAGTTGGCTCAATTGCCATCAAATAAAGCGCTCACATGGAATGTGATTGCTGTATCTGACAAACGAACAGAGGTAGCCGAGTGCGCAACGAATTATGATTTGTTTTACCCTACATCTATCGATATTGATAACAACCCAAAGAACACAAGCTTTGGTAGAATCCTTGTAACAGAAAGCCGTCATAGTGTGAAACACACAGATGGTTACTTGAGTACTGGCTATGGCGCAGGTATCTACGCGTTTAATCCTGACTTCACTCCTGCTGCTAATGGTACCGACCCTGGCTACAATGGCGGTAATACCTTTACCAATACACGTGCCGATAAGCCAGATGATCCGGAGGCACATGCATATGCACCTCGTCGAGTTCGTATCTCTGATGACGGTCGTATCTTTGTGACCTCACTCAATACCAACGGTGATGTGCTTTGGGAGGTAAATCCAGATAATATGAATACCTGGACTAAGGTGTTTACTGGTCTGACACAAGATGCAAAAAAAGACCTTTACAATGGTTCTACCTTTGTGGCAGGTCCTAACGCGGGCTTTGATGTGCGTGGCTCGGGTGCAGATTTGAAGTTATTGATGCTGTCTGCCAATACGGATACATACGGTATTAGTTATCAGGGATTTAGAGTGTCAGAATATAACCTTGGTACAGCAACAACATGGAATGCTGCTCCATCGAAAGCATTCCCACATGATAATACAGGTCCTGGTAAAAGCTATTTTCTTGCAGCTACAAACGCACAAGTACAATATGATAAAGATGGTGGCGTTTGGTATATTCAACATAGATCAATATCTACTGAAACAAGTCCTGGTTTGGTACACTTTACCGCTGAGGGCGTAGAAGATTACAAAGAACTTCGCCATAATACCAACAATGCAGGTTTCCGTTTCAATAGCGACTTTACCAAAGTGGTGATTGCAGGTGATCCTACTAATAGCGCACTCAAGGCAATCGTCTATGCCGTTAGCAAAGATGCTGATGGTAAACCAGTATTGACCGAGGAGAGCTCTATTAATATGAGTACGGTGGGTCGTACACAAAACGACTTTGCATGGGATTATGCCAATAACCTGTATGTGGTAGGTGACGCTAATAATAAACTGGTTGCATATGCTATGCCATATAGCGGTGAGGTGACAACGCCTGGTGCAAGTCAACATATCTTCCGCGTGGTAGAAGGGGTGACTGTAGATGAAACTGCTAACAATACGACTGCTCTTGCAGAGTATGTGGGTAAAGAGGTAATCGCAACGGTTACCCGCAGTTTCGGACCTAACAAATATTTGACACTGACATTGCCATTCGATATGAATGCTACACAAATCCGCAATGTATTTGGCAATGCTACTGTATATGCGTTGTACCATGTAGTTGAATATAATGCTACAGAAGTTCACTTGCAATTTACCCCAGTCAGCACTATCACAGCAGGTACGCCATACATCCTTGCTACCGCTACCAGTGGATACGATGCAGAAGATGGTTTCACTATGGAAGATGTAGAGATTGATTTGTCTTTGAAACCTGTTACCTCAGGTGATGTAACAATGGTACCTGTATTAGATGCGGGTGGTACATTAGATCAGTCCGATGAATACTTCCTGTCAGGTAATGCACTATATTGTGCAGGAACAAATTCTCGTACGATTCTTGGTCTTCGTGCATACTTCGAGTCAACTTCACCACTGCCAATCCGTGCTCGTGTGGTATTCCAAGACAATGAAGCTACTTCTATCCCAATGGTAGAAGCACAATCGGAAAACCAAGTAAGAAAGGTTCTAAAAGACGGACAACTCATCATCATCCGTGGAGAAGAAATGTATAATATGCAAGGACAACGAATGGAATAAAAACTAAGGCGATGAGGCTATAAGGCGAAAGGCTACACCTTACATCAGACACCCTAAAAAACGAATGTTATGAAAAAAGTATATCAAACACCCGAGACCAAAGCAGTTCTGCTCTTAAGTACCAACGCTATTATGGCTGGTAGTCCTCCCATAGGGGGGATCCTTGACATACATGGTGGAACGGGAACCCCTGGTGACCCAGAGTAATGCACATATAGTAACTCAGTTACTAATGAGAATCCACCAAACAACCACCTCTGCGATAGGGCAGGGGTGGTTGTTGGTGTCTATATAAATAATGATTTTTTACAATCGTAACAGCTGTTACCGTAATGTACGTTACTTTCTCGCGGTTCTGTGCCTGTCCGTGCTCGTTCGTGGTTGGTATATCTCCCACGGAAGGACCTTTTTCAGTTTTAATCAACGGATTATGACTCTACTATGAAGTGCTTTGAATAACATAGTAATTTCATAGTAATCACATAGTAATGTCATAGTATAGATAAGGAGAAAGCCCCCTCTCAGCCTCCCCCTAAAAGGGGAGGAGAAGGCAAAGAGGATACCGAGAGAGGAAAAAACTATGAGTTAGGTTTTTCAGGTTTTATAGGTTTTTCAGGATTTGACAAAACCTGAAAAACCTAAAAAACCTATAAATCCTATTTATGCTGTTTTACATATTGCTTTATTGTAACTATCGTGCATAACTCGTTCTATATGTGATGATTGTATATATTTTGCAACCAAACTTCTATCGTCTTCACACTCACTCCACGGACCTCTGCCAGCTTCACTGCCTCCTGTCTGGTGAAGCAATCGTTTGAGTCCGTGGACGAGATAAGACATAAAAATCTGTTGAAAGGTTGCATATATGCAAAAAAAGTAGTAATTTTGCAGCAAAATCTGTATGAATATGCGAAATATCATTCTTATCGCCGAAGCCGGCGACTTTATCGGAGAGAAAAAACTAATCGCCCAACACCTGGCAGGCGAATGGGTAGATAACCAATGGCGAATGGCAGACGGAAGCCTGTGGGAGATACTCGTGACGGGAGTGGGCGCACTGAACGTGCTACAGGCCCTACGCCATATCCCACAAGATACACGCCTCATCAATATCGGATATGCAGGCAGTGCTAACTACGACTTGGGTACTGCTGTCATGGTGAATGAAGTACGACTCAATCACCCTAATGTCAGCTATCCCGAACCTACACTCTGCCTCCAACCAATCCCCGCAACATACTTGCAGGCACCCGCTACGGTCATCACCTCCGTATGCTATAGCAATACCGATTTTGTGCTGCAATCCGACTACCGCGATTGTGTGTTTGATATGGAATTGGCGTATATAGCTGGTATGGGCTTTAGCCAGCTCTCAGCGCTGAAAATCGTAAGCGACAACCTCAGCCTGCATACCTATCGCGAAGTGGCAGCAGGCGTAGAATAAGGCAATAAGGCAGTATGCTGAATGTATCTATCGTATTATACCAACCCGATTGGGCGCAAACAGCGGACTTGACCCGTAGTCTGCTACAATGCGCTGGGGTGCGTTGTGTATATTGGATAGACAACTCGCCCACCGTCACAGAGACTTTGCCCCTCCAGTCCGATAGGCTGCGGTATATATTCAATAACCGCAACTTGGGCTACGGAGCAGCGCATAACATAGCCATTCGCGAATCGATATACGACGATATACCCTATCACTTGGTCATTAATCCCGATATTATCATTCAGTCGGACACCTTGCCCACATTGTTGCAGTTCATGCAAGACCATCCTGCGGTGGGTATGGTGAGCCCCAAGGTGGTATATCCCAACGGAGAGTTGCAGTACCTATGTAAGTTGCTGCCAACTCCGTGGAATGTGTTTGGCAGGCGATTTCTGCCCAAACGATGGATGCGCCAAGCCAACGAACGCTATGAGATGCGCCAAACGGGCTACGACCATGTGATGAATGTGCCGTATCTGAGTGGGTGCTTCATGCTCCTGCGCACAAAGGCAGTGCAGAAAGTGAGGTTGTTTGACGAACGCTTCTTTATGTATCCCGAGGATATGGACCTCACGCGCCGCATACACCGCGATTACCTCACCCTGTATTATCCTTATACTACGATCGTTCATAATCACGCACAAGCATCCTATCACAGTGCCAAAATGCTGTGGATACATATCGTGAATATGTGTAAGTACTTCAACAAATGGGGGTGGTTCGTGGATGCAGAGCGCCAATTATTCAATCAGCAGGCACAAAACGTGCAAAAAAACTAAATAGTATAGTGTAAATTTGGTGGATTGTAAATTATTTTGTACCTTTGCACGCGTTTTATATTCGCGCGAAATCCGAAATAAATAATAAAAGCAAAATACTTATGAAAAAAATCCATTTTTTGGTTGCAACTTTGTTCTTGGCGGTTTTGCCAATGATGTTTACTTCATGTAATAATCCTGATGACGTCACTCTCGTGGGTAAATGGGAAGTGGTTGATGCCATGTATTCGTATTATTTCACTGGTGAGAAAGGTGATCCTATAGAGACACAATCATTTGAGGTAGGACAAGTATGGGAGTTTACCAAGGGCGGTCAATTGAACGTTTCGGGTGTGGCGGATGCGTATTCCTATGTACTGTCTAACAATGTGTTGACCACAGAGTATGTTACAACTCACTACCATAGTGAGGCTAAGTTCTTTATGGTAGATGACCATACTGCAGACCAACTGATATTGTCGGTTCACTATCGCGAAACAGATAAGGTGGGTACGCGTGATATTACCCGCACCTTGACCTTCGACCGCGTGAAGGAGTAATGAGCGATGGTCACTTGACCGTATGTGATAAAATAAGAAAAGCGTCCGTGCGGACGCTTTTTTGTTTCCCATAACCCTTAGGCTTATGCCTCGGGGAGAGGGGATAGGGTAGGCTTTTTACTCTGCAGCAGCCTCTGCCTCAGCGGCAGCAGCCTCTTGAGCAGCCTCTACGGCAGCAGCAGCGAGTGCATCAGCAGCCTCTTGGCGCTTCTTAGCTACCTCAGCAGCTTTAGCCTTGTTGGTCTCTACTTCTTGAGCGAGCAATGCTTTAGCAGCAGCAGCCTTCTTGTCTGCCTCTGCTTGGCTGATCTTACCGTTCTTAGCATCTTTTTGAGCCTTCCATGCCTCGAAACGCTTTTGAGCCTCCTCAGCAGTGAATGCACCCTTAGCAACACCACCGTTCAAGTGCTTCATAAGCATAACGCCCTCACCAGAGAGGATGTTGCGAACAGTGTCAGTAGGTTGAGCACCTACGTTTACCCAGTACAATGCGCGATCAAACTTGAGATCTACAGTTGCAGGGTTGTTGTTTGGGTTGTAAGAACCAATACGCTCAATGATTTTGCCATCACGTGGCGAGCGGCTGTCTGCTACTACGATGTGGTAGTAAGCGTAGTCTTTGTGACCATGACGAGCCAAACGAATTTTTGTTGCCATTTGTTTTTGTTTATTTGTGAGCTACAACTGCACGAGTTGCATGCTCGGGTTAATAATTAATGGTATGCTTTTTTCACGAAAAAGCGTGCAAAATTACTACATTTTTTTCAGACTACCAAATAATTACGGTATTTTTTGTGATTTTCCACCATTTTTTTCGCTTTATTGGCATGGTTGTTGTATTATCCCATTCGGTTATGCACAGATATACCTTATATATATTAGTAGGATGGTTTCTATTCGGAATCCATCATGTGCTGTTTGCAAGGACACGACAGGTCGTTCCAGACTCGCTGCAAGTGCTTCGTTTTGAGGTGAATGGTGTACCATTCAGCATGCAGCGTGTGGAAGGTGGCGTGTTCGTGATGGGTGGCACGCACGAGCAACACCGTGAGCGTATTGCCACCGATTTGCCTACGCATACCGTAGCCTTGGATGCCTACTATATAGCGCATACCGAAGTCACGCAAGCCCTGTGGCAAGCGGTGATGCCCGAGTGGCCTATCATAGACGAATGGCACAACCCCAATCACCCCGTGAGCGATGTGAATTGGTATGATTGTCAGGTGTTTATTCAGCGTTTGGATAGTCTGACGGGTATGCCTTTTCGTTTGCCTACCGAAGCAGAGTGGGAGTTTGCTGCGCGCGGTGGCAACCTGAGTCAGGGCTATCGTTTTGCAGGCGGAAGCATAGCGGACAGTGTGAGCTGGGGATTGAGCAATGGCGGTTTTCGCAAACATACAGTGGGATTGAAACGTCCTAACGAATTAGGACTGTATGATATGACGGGCAATGTGAGCGAATGGTGCTATGACTGGTATGCAGCCTATCAATTGGGCACAGAACCTAATCCGCAGGGTCCTATCACGGGTACGGATAAGATAGTACGCGGTGGCAGTTTTGATAACTGCCGCGCCAATAGCCATATATCGCATCGCACGCTGCAAGAGCCCGCCGAGGCCACTCAGTATTGTGGTCTACGTTTGGCGATGACCCTGCCCAACGAACCCACTTTGCAGGTGGTGGAGCAACCTACGATGGTGAAACGATTGAAACTGAAGAATATGCGTATCAAACTGCTATATGTGGCAGCCGAGCAGCCGTATTATATCTCTGAGGAGGCCATCACGCAGCGGGTATGGAATAAGGCGATGAATATATCCTTGGAAGAGGTAGGTGAGCAAACGATGGAGGGTAAGACCGAGACTGAATGGAACGAGTTCTTGGAACACTGTCGCAAAGCCACGCACGCGCCCTTGGCTTTTGCTACTGAGGAGGAGGTGCAGTACGCTATTGAGGCAGGTCTGACCCATCCGCCAAGGCAGAAAGCCAAGAAGCAACGCCGTTGGGAGAAAGACACCCGCAGTATTCAACGCCACCGTAGAAACGCTGCGAAAGCCCAAAAATGGGCAGACCTGATAGGCGTGCAGATAAAGACCACAGACGACCCTACACTGCTGCAATATGCTACGCAACAAAAGAATAACCAACCGAGATGGCTGGTTATTCGATAAGCATATTTCGCTGGTATATATGCTATACTAATACTTGCAGATAGTTGTCTCATCGATTTGTTCGCCTGAGTGAATTAGGTAGGTGCTGATACGCAGTGTATCAGGCGTTATTTGCACATATTCATACACGGCTTCGCCTGAGAAAGAGGATGCATACTTGCTGTTCTCCTTAACGGGATACTGCTTGTTGGAAGCATTGGTGCCGATAAAGATGGTGGGCTCCTCTTTCTTCCAGAAGCGTGCTTTATAATGCTCTATACGGCGAGCATAGTTGTGGTCGTGACCAGAGAACACAACATCGGCCTCGCGCATAGCACTATGGAAAGCCAGCCACATGAGTGGGTTGCTTCTGCCTTGGGCACTGCTATAGACAGGGTGGTGCATCATCACCACTGTGAATTTGTGCGCTGCATGACGCAGGGTATTCTTTAGCCAGAAGGCTACTTGCGTATAGTCGGACAAGCGGTGCAGACCATCGGTGTCAATGGCTATCAAACGCAAGTGAGGGAAATCTACATAGTAGGTCGAACCTAAGAATCGGGCTGGACCATTCTGCGGATTGGGGAAGATGGTCTTCCATTGTTCGGGCAGAGTTTTCACCACGCCTTTGAGGTACTCGTGGTTGCCAGGAACGGCTATGATGGGCAGCGTATCCAACCCAGTGCCGAGCAGCGAGTGATACATCATCTGCTCGTAATAGGTATATGGACGCTCCATCCAATCGCCCAATTGGGCATAAAACTGTATATCCGAATGGCGATTAGCGAGTGTAGCCATTTGGTCATTGGTGAGCGCGTTGTGTATATCGCCCAACAAAAGGAATGACAGCGTGTCGCGCTGCAAAGCGCGCAACACACTGTCATTAGTCATAGTAATGAACTGATGGTTAATTTTTGGCTCAGTCCATTCTTTTTCGGGTGGATTACCAAACCACGCCTGCCAACGGATGGCGCATACTACTGCGCCACCCGCCAGAAGACATAAGCCTATTATCCATCCGATCCAACGACGCATTAGAATGGGAGATCGGTTGTTTCGTCCACACCTGCAGCAGCGTCAAAGGTTGCTACATTGGCTTGTGGAGCAGCAGCGACTGGAGCAGCAACAGGTGCTGGTTGTGGAGCTGCTGCTGCCTCAACTACGCCTTGCTGAATCTTCCATGCACGGATAGAGGTGTACCAACGACCGTTGAACTCGCGGCTCTCGATGTCGAAGCTGACAGTCACGATGTCGTCCAATTGGCAAGGATTAGCCTTGATACGGTCCTCGCCAAACACCTCGAAGTGCACCTTACGAGGATATTGCTCTTGCGTCTCAAGGACGTATGCCTGGAGTTTCCACTCCTTGCCAGAGGTCTTGCTCACGCCACCTTGCTCTGGCAATACTTGTATAATCTTTCCAGATACTTCCATAAAATATTATTTGTTCAATGCGGCATAACCGCGTTCAATATAGTTCAAAAATGGTTCAATATTGTACAAATGCTGAACAGCACCGCAGGTGCGCTGAACAATTCTGAACAGCGCACAGCGCTACTGAACCATTTTAGTTTTATCCTTTGATTGCTGCTACACCTGGGAGAACTTTACCCTCGATAGCCTCGAGCAATGCACCACCACCAGTAGAGATATAACTTACGCGGTCAGCCATGCCGAACTTGTTGACGCATGCTACGCTGTCGCCACCACCAATCAAGCTATATGCACCATTGTCGGTAGCAGTAGCAATAGCCTCAGCGATAGCCTTAGAACCAGCAGCGAAATTGTCAAACTCGAATACACCTGCAGGACCGTTCCAAAGGATAGTCTTAGCGCCTTCGATAGCAGCAGCAAATGCTTTGCGGCTCTCTGGACCAGCGTCCACACCTTCCCAACCCTCTGGGATAGCCTTGCTGGAGCAGATTTGGGTGTTAGCCTCGTTGCAGAAGTCGTCAGCTGCTACGCAGTCGGTAGCCAATACGAGGTTCACGCCTTTGGCCTTAGCTTGAGCGATGATATCGAGAGCAAGCTCGAGTTTGTCGTTCTCGCAGATAGACTTACCAATCTCACCACCGTTAGCCTTAGCAAAAGTATAGGTCATACCACCGCAAAGGATGAGGTTGTCCACCTTGTCCATGAGGTTCTCGATGATACCAATCTTGGTAGAAACCTTACTTCCACCCATGATAGCGGTGAAAGGACGCTTGATATTCTTGAGGATGTTATCCACAGCCTCTACCTCTTTCTCCATGAGGTAGCCGAGCATCTTGTTGTCAGCATCGAAGTAGTCAGCGATCACAGCGGTAGAAGCGTGTTTGCGGTGAGCAGTACCGAATGCATCGTTCACATAGCAGTCAGCGTAGCTGGCGAGAGTCTTAGCGAACTCTTTTTGGCTTGCCTTCATGGCTTTCTTAGCCTCCTCGTATGCAGGATCCTCTTTGTCGATACCTACTGGTTTGCCTTCCTCTTCTGGGTAGTAACGGAGGTTCTCGAGCAGGAGTACCTCGCCTGCCTTGAGAGCAGCAGCTTGCTCAGCAGCCTTAGCGCAATCCTCAGCGAATTGTACTGGAGTACCGAGTGCAGCGCTCACAGCGTCAACGATTTGCTTCAAACTATATTTAGCTACCACTTTGCCTTTTGGTTTACCCATGTGGCTCATGATGATGAGCGCACCACCCTCCTCGAGGATGTGCTTGAGGGTTGGCAACGCACCGCGGATACGGGTGTCATCAGTGATTTGGCCGTTCTCGTTCAATGGCACATTGAAGTCCACGCGAACAATCGCTTTCTTTCCAGCGAATTTGTAATCATTAATTGTCATAATCGTGTATAATTTAATTGTTTGTATTGTTCAAAATTGTGCAAAATGGTTCAATATTGATTTTTTGCCGAATTTGGGTGCAAAATTACTATAAATATTGCAAATATGCAAATTTTTTTTTGTATCTTTGCACGATTTTTGTGTTTGAAACATAGAATAGCGTCAAAATATAGGATTAAAACATAGAAAAATAGTGAAGCCAATATGCGAATGAAAGATTTGATAGCGAAGCGCAAACGCCGCGAAGCACAGCATGCTCGCGCGCAGCGTAACGCCCAAGAACAGAAAGTTCAGACCGACACCTTAACCTCAGAGGAATATCAACTGCCCGCCGAATTTAGCGAGCAAGTCATCCGTGAGCTCAAGCACCTACCTACCGCCATCTCCAACGAAGAGATTCTTCGTCGGCGAGATATGCGCGACATACTCACTTTTACGATTGACCCCGATGATGCCAAGGACTTTGACGACGCGCTCTCCTTCCAAGTGCTGGAAACGGGCAACTACCAAGTGGGTATTCACATAGCCGATGTCACGCACTATGTGGCAGAGGGCTCTGCTGTGGACGAGGAGGCTTATCAACGCGGCACCAGTGTCTATCTGGTGGATCGCGTGATACCCATGTTGCCCGAACGCTTGTGCAACGAACTCTGTAGTCTCCGCCCCAACGAAGATAAACTCTGTATGTCCGTCATCGTAGAGATGAACGACCAAGCCCAAGTGCTGCGCCATAAGATATGCCGAACCGTCATACATTCGGATAGCCGATTGACCTACCAACAGGCACAAGCCATGTTGGAGGAGGCGAAAGGCAAGGAGTTGCAGGAGGCATTGCTCGTGCTGGACAAACTGGCCAAAGAGTTGCGACGCAAACGCTTTGAGCATGGAGCTATCAACTTCGAGACGCCCGATGTGCAGTTCCGTCTGGATGAAGCAGGCAACCCTACGGAAGTCCTCTTCCGCACCTTGACCGATGCCAACCACCTGATTGAGGAGTTTATGCTGCTCGCCAATCGCATTGTAGCCAAGGAGATAGGAGGGAAAGAGGGCGATGGGGCGAGAAGGCCATTCGTGTATCGTGTGCACGATGTGCCTGACCCCGAAAAGATGGTGAAGTTGGGCAATTTCATTCGCCAGTTTGGTTTTCACTTGCGTACCTCCGCCAAACGCAGTGTGCAGAACAAGCACATCAATGCGCTGCTGGCGAGTTGTCAGGGTACCAATAGCCAAACGCTGATAGAGACCCTCGCCATTCGCTCCATGGCGAAAGCGGTATACTCGACATCGAATATCGGACACTATGGTTTGGCGTTTACCCATTACACCCATTTCACGTCCCCTATACGCCGTTATCCCGATATGATGGTGCATCGATTGGTGGCTCGCTACCTGTTGCAGTCCAAAGCCACCTGCCGCCATGACAAAGAGGTATTGGAGGAGGCATGTGTACACTGTTCAGACACGGAGCAGAT
This sequence comes from Paludibacteraceae bacterium, assembly GCA_045654945.1. GTDB lineage: Bacteria > Bacteroidota > Bacteroidia > Bacteroidales > Paludibacteraceae > Colicola. Next base: position 81,781 of record JAZOOG010000001.1, on the reverse strand, counting down.
GGCACAAATGGCGGAGCGCAACTCCATCAAAGAGATGCAAGCGCGCTGGATGAGTAGCCGCATAGGCGAGGAGTTTGATGGTGTGATCAGCGGTGTGACCGAGTTTGGACTGTTTGTACAACTATCCGACACGCTGACCGAAGGACTGGTGCCTATTCGCACCATTGAGCCACACGATTATATGCAATACGACGAGGAGAACTACTGCCTGATAGCAGCCCGCAGTGGCAATACATACACATTGTCTGACAGTGTGCGTGTGCGTGTGACCAGAGTGGATGTGGAGCGCAGGAAGATAGACTTTGAGTTGGTGTGAAGCGTAGCGTGTAGGGTGTAGAGTGTAAGGTGTAGAGCGTAGAGTGTAAAGGCGAGAGTTAGTCAAACAGCGTTGGAGCGTCTTTCTCGAACTGTTTGAGTACCGCGCGCATCAGCGTCTCGCGCACGAAGCGTGCACGATTGCGCACACCATACTTGTCGCAATAGCGACTCAATGCACGCATCTCGCTGTCATTGAGCATGATATCCACACGGTGTGTGCGTGCCTCGCGCTGGCGAGGACGATTGAGCGGACGAGCGGATTTGTTGGTATTGTTTTTCATGTGCGTGATACGATTGAACTAAAAGTGAATACCCAAACTGAGGCCTAATGACAGGATACTGCAACCCGTGAGATGGGTATAAGGATTGTCATGGATGGTTTCGGTGATATTGATATACGCCTGCTGCCATTGTGCGGTGAACGATACGGATACTGCACTGCGTGGATTGAGACGGAATAACATACCCACATCTACTCCTGCGCATAGACCGCCCTTGTACGCTGGGTTGGTTGCGAAGGCATAACCAAAAGAGGCACCTAATAGGACTTGATCCTCTATGGCGGTCAGGGTGGTAATAGGCGCTTGGAATGCGAATTGTAGCGGAATCCATGAATAGGCATCTCTCTGCTTATATACGCCACGATAGCCTACACTACCGCCCAAAAAGATGGGCTGATTGAGCACATGGCGTGTACCCAACCTCAGGTGCGCTTCTGCTGTGGCTCCCCAACCATGGTGAGGAATGTATGATGTGCCTCCTATGGCTACAAGCTGAGTAGCGACTTTGGCGATTTTGCCTTCTTGATGGGGGGACTGTGGTATATCAGCATGGGATGCCTCTGCTGTGATGGATGCCACTTCGGTCTGTGGGTATTGGTAGCGTCTGCCATCTTTTGTGCGGAGGATGACCACCTCCTCGTTGTTGAGCAGAATGTCACCTTTGATGACTTGTCCCGAGTGTAGTGTAACTACCTCCGCTTGGAGTGACAGCATCACCCCAAGCCACAGGCATAGTATGTAGAATAATCGTTTTGTCAATTCGAAATTACTAAATTGTAAATTACTAAATTGTAAATTGTAAATTGTCAAATTGTAAATCTAAGTGACCCCGCTGGGATTCAAACCCAGGACCTTCAGAACCGGAATCTGACGCTCTATTCAGCTAAGCTACAGGGCCTTCGCGGCATAGCCGCATATCCTTGCCTCTACACTCTACACCCTACACTCTACACTCTACACCCTACACCCTAATCCCTCCTACCTACCAAGATCATCACATAGTAGATGAGTGTACCCAATGATGCGAGGGCGGCTACTACGTATGTATAGGCTGCACTACGCAGAGCGGTGGCTGCCATGGGAGTGGTCTGGCGGTCGGTGATACCTGCCATTTCCAACCATGCTACGGCACGCGTGCTGGCGTTGATCTCTACAGGCAAGGTGATGAACGAAAACAGGGTCGTCAGACCATAGAGAATAACACCCGCTGTGAGCAGTTGTGGAAAAGAGTGAATCAGCAATATACCGCCCAACAATATCCATGTCACCCAGCGTGAGGCAAAACTCACGACAGGTACCAAGGCGCTGCGCATACGCAGTGGACCATATGCAAACGCATGTTGCAAGGCGTGTCCGCACTCGTGCGCTGCTACAGCGGCAGCAGCCACCGTGGCGGAGTTGTATACTGACTCCGACAGATTGACCGTCTTCGTGCGAGGGTCATAGTGGTCGGTCAAATGCCCTGGAGTGCAGGTCACTTGCACATCGGTGATACCGTTGTCGCGGAGCATCTTCTCTGCCACCTGACGGCCTGTGAGGGCAATGCCTACCTGCGAATACGCCTTGAAGCGGTGCTCCATCAGAGCGCTAACCGCCCAACTCACCAATGCGATACTGATAAATAATATCCAATACATTTTTGTTTAGTGTTTAGTTTTTTTAGTGTAGGGTGTAGAGTGTAGGGTGTAAAGGCTGAGCGACGTAGCCGCATATCCCGTGCCTTTCGCCTCTAACCTCTCGCCTTTCGCCTCTAACCTCTCGCCTCTCGCCTCTAACCTTTCGCCTCACCCTCTAACCTTCTTCCTACATACTTTGCATTGTCCGAAGACGTAGAGCGAGAAATGGTGTGGCACGAAGTTGGACCATCGTTTGTCGGCCAGCATGCGACTGATGGTGGAGTCCTTGACAGGGCTCACGCGACCACACTTGGTGCAAATCATTTGCACCGACGAATCGCTATTGTGTACCCATTCGTATTGCGCTGTACGCACTCCAAACTCTTTGTCCAATTTCTGTACCAAACGTGCATTTTCTAACAAAGAAAGTGTATTATAGATGGTAGCTCGGCTGATGGACAGTTCGGTGAGTGCGTTTCTCAGTTCGTCTATCGTGAAGTGCTGCAATCGGCAGGCTGCGGTCATAATCGTATAGCGCTCAGGTGTATGCTTCAACCCGTGCTCAGTCAGATAACTCCTCAGCTGCTCGGTGGCTTTGTCTATGCTATTTTCTTTTCTATGTGGCACTAAATATCCTTGATATATGCTCTGCGGCGTTTGTGGATTTTGTGTGGGAAGAGTGTCCAATGGCCCTGGTTCTTGGTGTTGGTCTCCAAGATGGAGGTTGTCTCGACACGTTTGATGCCATATTTGACAAAGTATGGGTGTTGGTCGGCGATGATGACTGCGTTCAGTCCCTTGTCTTGGTAGTCTGGGCGTACTGCTATGATGAGCAGGTCGAAGGCTTCCATTTGTTTAGCGCGTAAGGCTTTCAGCAGGTGGTACCAACCGAATGGGAAGAGCTTGCCTTTGCATTTGCGCAGCGCGTTGGAGATGTCGGGCATACCTACGCCCACGCCTACTACCTCGTCCTTCTCATTGACTACGAGTGTCACGAAATCGAAGTTCAGGATAGGGAAATACACGTCGCAGTAGTATTTCTTCTGACGGTCGGAGAGTGGTTGAAAGTTATATAGTTTCTGGTATGCCACATCAATCACGTCCATGTATTGTGTGCCATATTTTTTGACCAGTTCTTTGCAGTTCTTGACTTTGTCTACACGCACTTTGGTACGTTCGCGTACGATTTGGTCCATGCGTGCAAAGCGTTCAGGTAGTTCTATTTGTGGATTGATTTGAAACTCGATCCAATCTGCCTCTTTGCAGAGTCCATATGCTTCTAAGTGTCGGATGTAGTATGGATAGTTGTACAGCGATGCCATGGGTGCGAGGTGGTCAAAACCTTCGATGAGCAGTCCCTGATGGTCAAAGTCGGTCATGCCAACGGGTCCGTTCAGTTTGTCCATGCCTTTGCTTTTGCCCCATTGTGCTACTTTGTCGAGCAGAGTGAAGCTGACTTCTTGGTCATCGATAAAGTCCATCCATCCGAAGCGTACTTTTTTGACATTCCATTTGGCGTTAGCGGCGTGGTTGATGATGCCTGCGATGCGTCCAACGGGTCGTTTGTCGCGATATGCCATGTAGAGTACATGTTCGCATACCTCGTGTGCGGGGTTGATAGCGGGGTTGAATGTATTGAGTTCATCGCTAATCAACTGAGGACAAAAATACTGATTGTCCTTATAAAAATCATTTCCAAATTGGATAAATTTTTTCAGGTCACGACGTGTCGTGATTTCTACAATTTCTACGGCCATAGTATTAAATGTGTACTTTTCGGCGACAAAGGTATCGGGTGTCTTTTCCGCCTTTTTTCTTCCCTTATTTGTTTATACCGCGTGAGAGGTCGCCCCCCCGACAACGCGCCCTCGATATTATCTCGTTTGCTTATGTCCGACCTCCTCACGCGACATCGCTTGGGCGATGCGATGCATGATTTCGTCTGGTGTAGCATTTTAAGTTTTTTTATAAAATCGCTGCAAAGGTAATGCTTTTTTTTGACATCTGCAACTTTTCGACACATTTTTTTATGTGGTAGTGTGGAAGTGTGGAAGTGCTGATTATTTTTGCAATCCGTTCACATTGTCTTTTTGTCTTTTCCTAAAATTAGTTGACAGTTTTATGTTACTATATGTGTCAACTTTTTTCAGGATAAGACACTCCTCATCGAGGTCGCTGGGGGGGGGCGACCTCTCACGCAGTATAAACAATTGCGGTGCTGTATATCGGTTTCTCGCTTCGCCTATGTCGCTCTCTCATTAGTCGTGTAGCTCGCTACACTCCTGCTTCGAGAGTTCCGCAAAGCGCGCCATATCCTTTGCGATAATCCCGCTATCCAGCAGAAAAAAGGCGGAAAAGACACCCGTGATTTTCGGCGGAATGTGCAAATAAAAAGTAAAAAATCTTAAATTATTTCGTTATTTTGTTATTTGTGTCAACGCCTGCTGGTGTGACTCTGGTAGTTATTGATAGATTAAATCTATCAGATTTTGGAATTCCGCTTCGAAATTTGGAAATTCGGAAAAAAAGTAGTACCTTTGCAGCCGATTTGTAAGTAAGGATAACATTCAATGGAAAAGATACAACCAGCGGAAGAAAAGATGCAATCAGCGGAGAAAAAGATAAAATCAGTAGCTATCTACTGCTCCAGTTCGAATAAAGTGCGGGAGTCGTATATGCAAGCGGCCAGTCGGTTAGGCGAGCTGATGGCAGAGGCTGGTATTCGTTTGATATACGGTGACGGCGGCATCGGATTGATGGCTGCTGCTGCCAATGCAGCTATGGATGCCGGTGGCGAAGTGCTGGGCGTGATACCCCAGTTTATGGTGGATGCGGGTTGGAACAACCCGCGCAGTACGCGCACCATCGTGACGCAGACCATGCACGAGCGCAAAGCCACCATCGTGGAAGAGACGGATGCGATGGTAGCCCTGCCCGGTGGAATAGGTACGTTTGAGGAACTGTTGGAGTGTCTGACGTGGAAGCAGTTGGGTTTGCACAGTTGTCCAGTGGTGATACTGAATACGGATGGCTATTATGACCGCTTGCTGGCGTGTTTGGACTATATGGTGGAAGAGCAGATGATGCGTCCTATTCACAAGGAGATGTACGTGGTAGTGCGTGAGCCAGAGGAGGTGTTGCCAGCGCTATTGGGTGCGGCAGCGTGGGATAAGAATACGCGCCGATTGGCGGCTATTTAGTGCTTAGAGGACGCGCCTGCGACGCTACTGTTTAAGGTTGAAGGAATTAAGGTTGAAGGTGTAGAGTGGTGTAGGATGGAAATAGTAGAGCATATTAGTTCGGTGTATGCGAATGGTTGGACAGGTTGGGTGCTATTGGCATTATTGCTGCTGCTGTTGCTCAACCGTTCGGCACGCATGGGTGTGATGGGTAGTGTGCGGAGTGTGTTTAGTCAGTCGGAACGCGTATACGCATCGCAGTCAAGAGCATGGGGTAGTGAGTTGTGTGAGTATGTGTTTCGTTTGGGTGTGGTGTCGATGGCGGTGTGGGTGTTGGCGATTGGAGATGGGCGATTGGAGATGGGCAATGGAGCGATGGGTTATGTAAAGGTGTTTGGATGGGTGTTGGGGGTATATGTTGTGCAGCGTTTATTGATGCGTGGTGTGGGGTATGTGTTTGTGGGTAGTAAGCAGTTGGATGCAGCGATGGAGCAGTATAATGGTATATGCCGTATGGTGTGCGTGTGTCTGTATCCGATAGTATTGTTGCTGACGAATGTGCAGGTAGGATATTTGGCACAGATATTGTGTGGCGGAGTGGTGTTGTTGTATATGGTGTGTGTGTGGTGGAAGAGTGTACGGTTGTTTTATGCGAATGTATTGTCGTTGTTGTATATATTGATATATATAGTGTTTTTGGAGATTATGCCTATGGTGTTGATATTCACTGTAGCAAAGAACATATTAGTGATATGAAAAAGATAAAGAATATTTTGATTTCTCAACCTCGTCCTCTGTCGGACCGCAATCCGTATGCAGATTTAGAGAGTGCGTTTGGTGTTCAGTGTGATTTTCAGCAGTTGATTCGCGTGGAAGGTGTGGGTGTTCGTGAGTTTCGCGAGCAGCATATCTACTTTGAGGATTACACGGCGGTGATAGTAAGTTCGCGTTTGGGTATAGACCATTATTTCCGTTTGTGCGAAGAGTCTCGTTTTAGTGTACCTCAGACGATGCATTATTATTGTATATCGGAGGCGGTAGGTAATTACTTGCAGAAGTATATTCAGTACAGGAAGCGTAAGGTGTTTGCAGCGGAGAACAATCGTTTTGAGGATTTGTTGCCAGCGATGTTGCGTCGTCCGAATGAGAAGTATCTGATGGTGATGTCGGATGTACATAATACGGAGGCGATCAATATGTTTGCTGAGAATCATATTGAGGTGAAGCCCGCCGTGATGTACCGCACGGTAGCAGCGGATTGGCCAGCGGAGAAGGCGTTTGACTACGACATGATCGTGTTCTTCACGCCATCGGGTGTGGCCGCATTGAAGAAGAATTTTCCTGACTGGGAGCAAGGCGACACGGTGATAGCATGTTTTGGTGCAAACACGTTGGCAGCCGTAGAGGAGCAGGGTTGGACAGCCGCTATCCAAGCGCCAACGCCAGAGTGTCCAAGCATCACAACAGCGATAAAGAAATACTTAGAAGCTGAGCAAGAAGGTTGAAAAATACTTTTCCCAAATCCGAGAAACTGTGTGGTCAGATAACGATAGACCACTTGTATAGTCATGGCAAGCGTTTTGTAGCATGGCCTATGCGTGTGACCTATCTGCCTGCAGACCAGACTCAGGTGCTGATCTGGGCGCCGAAGTCGCTCTTCAAGCGTGCGGTGCATCGCAACCGCTTGCGCCGTTTGATGCGCGAGGCGTATAGACTGAATAAGGGGCTGTTGGGGGAAGGGAAGTACCAGATAGCGTTCAACTATATTGACAAGTCGGAGCAGCCGTATAGCGTGATAGAGAAAGCCATGCGGAAGGCATTGGGGCGCGTAGGGAGTGGGGGATTGGATAAGAAGACAACATAAACAACTTCTGCGCGCGCCCAACATTGGCGCTTGCCAAAGAGTTAAGAGCAAAGCTATGAAGGTAAAAAGGATCATACGAAAGGTGTTTTTGTTGCCGGTGTATTTCTACAGGTATTGCATTTCTCCGCTGACGCCGCCATCGTGTCGGTTCACGCCCACGTGCAGCCAATACATGGTGGAAGCCGTGCTCAAACATGGTATCTTCAAAGGCGGCTGGCTGGGCATAAAACGCATACTGCGTTGCCACCCTTGGGGAGGCAGTGGGTATGATCCGGTGCCGTAGGGGAAATTGACTATTTGACAATTGACTATTTACTATTTACAATTGATTTACTATTGGGCAATTGTATTATTTACGATAATTAAAATTTCTAAATAACTAAATTGTATATAAATCGTACATTGTAAATGGTCAAATTGTACATTATTTTAGGTATATGCGAATAGATATTTTGACAGCGTGTCCGGAATTGTTGGAGTCACCACTCAACCATTCCATCGTGCAACGAGCCAAAGACAAAGGGCTCGTGGAGATATATGTACATAACTTGCGGGATTTCACTTTGGACAAACACCGCAAGATAGACGACTATGCCTTTGGTTTTGGCGCGGGTATGGTGCTGCAAGTAGAGCCTATTGACCGTGCCATCAGTTATCTGACCAGTCAGCGTCAGTACGATGAGATTATTTTCACCGCACCTGATGGCGAGCGTTTTACACAGAAAGAAGCCAACACGCTGTCGCTGAAGGAGAATATCATCATTCTCTGCGGACACTACAAAGGTGTAGACCAACGCGTGCGCGACCATTTGATCACGAAAGAATATACCATTGGCGACTTCGTGCTGACCGGTGGCGAGATGCCAGCGGCTATCATGACGGATGCCATCGTGCGCCTGCTGCCTGGAGCCATGGGCGACGAGACCAGCGCGCTGAGCGATAGTTTTCAGGATGGACTGCTGGAGCCAGGCGTATATACGCGTCCCGCTGAATACAAAGGTTGGAAAGTGCCAGAGATACTCCTGTCTGGTCACCAAGCGAAGATAGAAGACTGGCTCTACGAGGAGTCATTGCGCCATACGCGCGAGCGCAGGCCCGACTTACTGGAGGAATGATTGGCGTTTTAGCCAGTCATAGACACGGCAGATAGGGAAACCCATGACATTGAAATAGGAGCCCTCCATGCGCGTGACACCCACATAGCCAATCCACTCTTGTACCCCATATGCCCCTGCTTTGTCAAGGGGCATATATTTTTCTACATAGTAGTCAATCTCCTCGGCAGTGAGCGTGCGGAAAGTCACATCCGTGCAGTCTACGAAGGAGTCGTGTAGGGTGGTATAGGGTTGTGTAGGATGGTGTAGGGTGGTATAGGATGGTGTAGAGTGGTTGAGCCAAGTGAAGCAGACGGCGGTATAGACTTGGTGGGTCTGTCCGCTGAGTTGTATGAGCATTTGCTTGGCTTGCTCTTTGGATTGGGGTTTGCCGAGCATCTGACCATTGAGCCAGACAATGGTGTCGGAAGTGATGAGCAGGTCGTCGGGTTGGAGTTGCGCCTCGTACGCGCGCGCCTTGGCGCGCGATATATATAGAGGTATATCGCCTGCCTGCAAGTCAGCAGGGAAAGACTCGTCTGCATCAATGGTGATGCAGGTGAAGGGAATATCTAAACCCGCCATTAGTTCGCGACGGCGAGGGCTTTGACTACCGAGGATGAGGTTCATGTTTTGTGTATGGTGTAGTGTGTATGGTGTAGAGTGTAGGGGGTAGAATGTAAAGGCGGGGCGGCGTAGCCGCATATTCCGTGCCTTTAAACTATAAACTTTACACTTTAAACTATATAATATTTTGTTGAATGACGAAGCTATACATCACACCCATGAACATGGCGAACTTGATGATGAGTTGTGTGCGGCGGTACTCCAAGGGCGTCTTGGCTGCCCAAAGCAGCACAATAGCGCATAGGATAGGCACTATCACGCCAAAGACCACAAAACGAGCGGACAGTGTATGCCAATCGTGTGCGTAAGGCAATGCGCTGAAACCGATATAGGCTATCAAAGTAGCCGTGAGGAGCAGCAACATCGTGGCAATGATTAGTGTTGCCTTCGTTCCCCAAACGATGGGTATGGTGCGGCACTCCATCTCTTGGTCGCCTTGGATATCCTCTATGTCCTTAATCATCTCGCGTGCGAGGGTCATAAGAAAAGCGAAGAGTCCAAAGCAGCCCAGCCATACATACAGGTGTCCTGTGATGGGTGTGTATTGTAGCGCCTCGCCGTAGAGGTGGCGCAGGTAGTCGGCATTAGCAATCGCTACCAACAGAGGAACGAGTGCCGAAACGAATGCCACGACGATATTGCCCACCAGCAGTTGGCGTTTGTAACTCGCAGAGTAGAACCACAGCAGTCCCGGAATGACGATATAGATCATCGCGAGTGTCCAACTGCGCGCCCACCAAGCGACCGCCAATCCAGACACGACACCTACAGCCGTGAATATTTGGAACAAGCGCATGGCGCCATCGCGCGAGATGTGGCGAGTAACGACCATGTCGTCGGGGCGATTGATACGGTCGATCTTGACATCAAAATAGTCGTTGATGACATATCCGCCTGCGGCGATAAGCACGGTACCTACAATGAGCAAGGTGAGTACCCACCAAGGCATCTGTTCGCTGAACTGCGCAAGGCGGAGCAAGGGAGTAGCTACCCACTTCTCCATGACAAAGAGCAGGATAGCCATGAAAGCCAAATTGCCCACGCGCAATAGACGCAGGTAGGGTTTGAGGATTTCTGCAAGTCGTTTCATATCTGAGTTATCCTTTAATCTTCAGCACCACTCCCTTCCACGCAGGCAGTGTCAAGCAGACAGGTGTGTGTGGAGAGAAGGGAAACGTATAGGTTGTATCGGTGAGCAAGTCCACTGCCTCCACCATGGAGTATTCGGGTTGCTGCAAATGGGCAAAGGCCTCCTGTGGGATACGCACTTGGATGTCCGTTAGGTGGTCATCGAAATTGAGTACGACGAGTAGGGTATGCTGTTTGTATTTGCGAATATAAGCATAGTGCTCGTGTTTGTTGAAGCCCTCTGTTTGTGCATATGTAAGGTCGTACATTTCGCCATGGGTAATGGCTTTCTCGGTGCGTGCAAGGCGCAGCAGTTGGCGGTAGAAGGTGCGCAGTGTCTGTTGCTCGTCGGTGAGTCCCGCGCCATCGAACTTGCCATGGTTGGCCCATGCTTGCAGGGACTTGATGCCCCAATAGTCGAAGATGGTGGTTTTGCCGTCCATGCCTGAGAAGCCTTCGGCGTCCATACCTTTCTCGCCCAACTCCTGTCCTGCGTAAATCATGACGGGGTTGGTGCCTAAGGTGGCAGCGACAATCATGGCAGGCTCGGCGCACATGCCTCGTCCGCAGAAGAAGCCGCTGGCGATACGCTGCTCATCGTGGTTCTCCAAGAAGTAGAGCATGTGGTGGCGTATATCGTCTACGGATTGCCATTGCTGGGTGATGCCTTCGGCAGCCCAGTTCTTGCTGGTCACACCGCGCAGGTAGTCGTACATGCCAACTTTGTCGTAGAGGTAGTCGAAGCCAGCGGCGATATAAGAGCGATAGCGGTCGGGGTTGTATACTTCGGCTATGAAGAGCAGGTTGGGGTATTGGTTTTTGACCTGTGTAATCGCCCATGTCCAGAAGGCCTCAGGCACCATCTCTGCCATATCGCAGCGGAAGCCATCAATGCCTTTGCCAGCCCAGAAGAGCAGGATATGCAGCATCTTGTGCCAAGTGTCGGGGATAGGGTCGAACTGCTGTTCGCCACCGTTCTGGTAGAAGACGCCGTAGTTGAGTTTGACGGTCTCGTACCAATCGTCTTTGGATGGATGGGCGGTGAAGCAGTCGTTGCCTGTAGCGCGGGCGGGGTTCTCGGTATAGCCCTCTACATCGAAGTAGGGAGCGAAAGGCTCTGCCATATAGTAGAAGTTGTTGAGCGGCGAGAAAGCCCACTGAGGATTATCGTTGGCACCTAAGTCGGTGACCCCTTTGGGTTTGCAAGTGGAGTGGTACTCGCGTGCCACATGGTTGGGTACGAAGTCGATGATGACTTGTAGGTTAGCCTGGTGGCTGCGTTCAACGAGGTCGGTGAACTCCTGCATGCGGCGTCGTTTGTCCTCGCAGAGGTCAGGGTCAATATCGTAGTAGTCGGTGATAGCGTATGGGCTACCAGCTTTGCCTTTGACGATGGCAGGGGTATTGTGTTGCGCGGTGGCATGGCGAATGACGCCTGTGTACCACACATGCGTAGCGCCCAAGTCGCGGATAGCGCGCAGGGCTTTGGGGGTGATGGCATTCAGGGTACCTGAGCCATTCTCTTGTAGCGTACCATTATGACGGCGTGTCTCGTTGTAGTTGGCAAAGGTACGCGGCAGCAATTGATAAATAATTGGTTTCAAGGTTCAGAGCGTATTTTGTATGGGGAAGCCACGCAGCGTGGCTTTCCCATCTTAATTCATAATTCAAAATTCTTAATTAGCACAGTGCTTGTGTATCGGAAGCAATCATCCACTCTTCGTCGGTAGGGATAACGCAAACGGTTACCTTGCTATCAGGAGTAGAGAGGATGGCCTCTTCGCCACGCACGTTGTTCTTGTCTTGGTCAAATTGGATGCCAAGATAGGTGAGGCCTTTGATAATCTCGCCACGGATAAAGGTGTCGTTCTCGCCGATACCGCCAGTGAAGACGAGTATGTCCACGCCATTGAGTGCTGCGGCATATGCGCCGATGTACTTCTTGACGCGGTAGATGAACATGCGGCGCGCGAGGTCAGCGCGTTCGTTGCCCTCTTTGACAGCATTGTCGATGTCGCGTGCATCGCTGGAGACACCGCTCACGCCCATGAGACCCGATTTCTTGTTCACGAGGTTGGAGAACTCGGCGGTGCTGAGGTTCTCTTTGTCCATGATATAGGTGGCAGCACCGAGGTCAAGGTCGCCCGAGCGTGTACCCATCATCAATCCCTCTACAGGGGTGAGACCCATGGAGGTATCCACTGACTTGCCATCGCAGATAGCGGTACAACTACCGCCGTTGCCGATATGCGCGGTGATGATCTTCTTGCCAGCAGGGTCTACACCGAGGAACTCGCACACGCGAGCCGAAACATAGCGGTGAGAGGTACCGTGGAAGCCATAGCGGCGGATGGCGTATTTCTCGTAGAGTTCGTATGGAAGGGCGTACATATATGCCTCATCTGGCATGGTCTGGTGGAATGCCGTGTCGAAGACAGCCACTTGTGGTACGCTTGGAAGGGTCTGCTCGATGGCCTCGATGCCCTTGAGGTTGGCAGGGTTATGCAGCGGAGCGAGTTCGATGCACTTGATAATCATCTCCTTCACCTCTGGGGTGATGAGTACAGATTGGTTGAACTTCTCGCCGCCATGTACCACGCGGTGACCTACAGCGTTGATCTCGTCGAGCGACTTCAGGCAACCGATCTTCTCGTCAATCAGGCTATTGAGGATGAGTTGGATACCCACGGTATGCTCGGGCATGGATTGTTCGATCTTTACCTTCTCGCCGTTAGGGAGTTTGACTTGCAAGAACGAGTCAGGTAAACCGATTTTCTCTACTCCACCTTGTGCCAACACGGCACGGGTGTCCATATCAAAAAGTTTGTACTTGATACTGCTACTTCCGCAGTTAAGAACTAAAATCTTCATATCTATATATGTGTTTCTATGGTTAATATTCGTTGTTTTTTTACCCCCTTCCCTTTGGGGAGGGTTGGGGGTAAGCTCGTTTTATTATTTCATTCCGATGGCTTGGTTGGCAGTGATGATGACCATCTGTACGATGTCTTGCACCTTGCAGCCTCGGCTGAGGTCGTTGACTGGAGCGGCTATACCTTGGAGGATTGGTCCTACAGCATCGGCGCCTGAGAAGCGCTCAACGAGCTTGTAGCCGATATTGCCTGCTTGCAGGTCAGGGAAGACGAGTACATTGGCTTTGCCCGCTACGGCGGAGCCTGGGGCTTTCTGCTTACCTACGCTCTCAACGAGTGCGGCATCGAGTTGCAACTCGCCATCGAGTGCCAGTTCGGGTGCCATCTCGTGTGCGAGGCGTGTAGCCTCTACGACTTTGTCCACCAACTCGTGCTTAGCGCTACCCTTGCTGGAGAAGCTGAGCATAGCCACGCGTGGCTCAATGCCTCCGAGGGCCTTGGCAGTCTCGGCAGTGGTGACTGCTATCTCTGCCAACTCTTGTGCATTAGGGCATGGGTTGACGGCGCAGTCGGCGAACACGAGGAAGCCGCCTTCGCCCAAGTGGGTAGCAGGGGTGAACATGAGGAACGCGCCTGATACGATATGTACGCCAGGGCGGGTCTTGAGAATCTGGAAGGCAGGACGGATAGTGTCCGCAGTGGTACCACGAGCACCTGCGAGTTCACCGTCGGCGTCGCCGTTCTTGATCATGAGGCAACCCAAGTAGAGTGGGTCTTTGACTTTCTCGGTCGCTTGCTCGAGGGTCATGCCTTTGGCTTTGCGCAGCTCGAAGAGCAGGTTGGCGTACTCGGGCATCTTAGGGTCGGTGAGTGGATCAACGATGGTGAGGTTCTCACCCTTCAGAATGTATTCGTAGGCTTTCTCCTCTGCCATCTGACGGATGACAGCAGGGTCACCTATGAGGATGAGGTTAGCCACTTTGTCTTTGAGAAGAATGTTGGCTGCTTCGAGCGTGCGAGGTTCGTCGCCTTCTGGAAGCACGATGCGCTGAGGATTCTCCTGTGCGCGTTTGAGCATTTGTTGTAGAATTTCCATATGTTTGTTCTTTTATTTATCAGTTTATTTCTACGAAATACCTCTTCGGTATGTCACTGTTACCAAAATGGCTACAAAGGTACTACAAAAAATGCACAAAAGCAAGAAAAAACTCACTTAAAAGTAAACTTTTTTGCATTTTCCTTGCATATTTGCATTTTTTGTAGTACCTTTGCAGCCGATTTCGGGGGATTGTCCCGAAACAAAACGAAATCGAAAGTTTCTTTCGATGGAGGAGGTCCTATAGCTCAGTTGGTTAGTAGCACCTGACTCATAATCAGGGGGTCCTTGGTTCAAGCCCAAGTGGGACCACAGGCGAGAGTAGACAGACGTCTACTCTCGTTGTTTTTGTGCATGCAAGATGTATCGTTACCACATCGTTACCACCCCGTAGGTGGCGGGTGGTAGGGTGGGTGGGTTGGAGTATGCTGATTTTTGGGTTGTAAACGAGAAAAGGGGCTATCGTTAGATAGCCCCACAACATATAGTTGATTAAGTGGGAATGCTTACGCGAGACCGTTGGTGTGCAAAGCCAAACCTGATTTCAAGTTAGCAGCTTTGTTACGGTGGATGATGTTGCGCTTAGCCAACTTGTCGAGCATAGAACTTACCTTAGGAAGGAGTTGCTCAGCAGCAGCTTTGTCAGTAGTAGCACGCAAAGCGCGAACAGCGTTGCGAGCAGTCTTAGCATAGTAATGGTTGTGGGCTTTACGAGTAGCCGTTTGGCGAATACGCTTCAAAGATGATTTATGGTTTGCCATCTTGTTTCTGTAATGTAATTAAATGTTAATTTATAAATGTTATCTGTAGTGCCACGGGGAATCGAACCCCGCTTTAGAGAATGAAAATCTCTTGTCCTAACCGATAGACGATGGCACCTCGTCGGAATTGGCTTGCAGCAATGATATGCCGTTTGAGCATAAATTGCCTGCGCAATTGCCGAAATCGGGTGCAAAGGTACTACCTTTTTTTGAATTGTGCAAATTTTTTGAGAGAAAAAGCATATTTTTTGCAAAAAAATTGCATATTTGCCAAGAAAGTAGTACCTTTGCATGCTGAAATGAGCATAGAAACTGTATTTATAATGAAAAAATGTTGAAAATGAAGCGAGTATATATGATGATTTGCGGTGCGCTCCTGTTGTGTGTCCCCGCGGTAGCGCAGACCGATTTGCGCATGAAGCAACCTGATTTGCAAACTACAGAGTTTTTTGACCCTACTGCCAAGAAAGAGGTAGCACCTTATCAGTTCTCTACGGACTGGCGTATTGAGGCAGGCTATGTGCAGTGGGATGAACGCACGCTGGATACTACTACGGTATATCAACATGGTATGCGTTTGGGTGCGACTGTGGATTTGAATTTGCCCCATAACTTCAGTGTGCAAACGGGTGCTTTGGCGACATTGACCTATGGTGTGGATGACCAACATTGGCATTCGATGACCGCAGAGAGTATGCAAAAGGAAGTGCTGAATCACCATATCGTACAACTGCAATTGACTATACCCGCGCGCGTATATTATAAGGTGACCCTGTGGAAGGAACTTCGAATGTTCTTTTTTGCGGGACCACAATTGCAGTTGGGCTTGACGAACTACGATATGATTGACAACCAGACTTCGGCTGGAGTAACCGAATGGTTGGAGCAGAATAATATCCTAACGACGAACCACGATCGCTATGTAGAGAAGGAGATATACCGCACCAATATCCAGTTTGGTCTGGGTGGTGGTATCGAATGGGATCGCTATCGCTTGCAGTCGGGATATGACTTTGGACTGAACAACCTGGTGCGTACACCTGTAGTGGCAAAGCAGAAGATGCATCAATGGGGTTGGATGGTGACCTTTAGTTACAAACTCTAATAGAGCAAAGAAAGGGGACTAATAGAGAGTCCCGACAAACATAATACATAACCATTTGGGGTGCCTCACGTTGTCAATTGACAGTTGAAAATTGACAATTGATAATTCGGCTGAGATCATACCCGTAGAACCTGCACAGGTAATTCTGTAGAGGGAACAAATGAGAAAAACAATCTTCTTGGCAGCTTACGTAGCTGCTTGCGGTGTTGCATTCGCCAATACCGACACACTCACTTTCGTTCGCGAGTTGGACGAAGTAGTCGTTAACGCGCCAGTGGCGCAAGTCACTAACAATCACACGAAGCTTACCCGCGATGAGCTCAATCAGGCTAACACGGGGCAGAACCTACCGTTCTTGCTCTCTCATACGCCTGCGCTCGTGGCGACCAGCGATGACGGACTGGGAGTAGGTTACACCTATTTTCGTATTCGTGGTACGGACCACACGCGTATCAACATGACGCTCAACGATGTGCCGCTCAATGATAGCGAGAGTCAGACCGTCTTCTGGGTGAACATGACCGATATGGCGAGCAGTATGTCCTCGCTGAATGTGCAGCGCGGTGTCGGCACCTCTACCAACGGTAGCGCGTCCTTCGGAGCGAGTATCAATATGCAGACAGACCCCCTCTATCTCCCTCTTCGAGGGGGAGAAATCCCTCCCTCTGAGCGGACGGCGGTAGGCATATCCTTCAACGGCGGTATGTACAATACTTTTCGTGAGATGGTGAATGCGCATATCGTACTGCCGAACCAATGGCGTGCCAATGCCCGATTCTCGAAGGTCAATTCGGACGGCTTCCTCTACCGCACAGCTTCTGACCTATATTCCTACTACGGCGATTTGGGTTGGTATGGTACTCGTACACAAGTCGTTGCGCGCTTCTTTGGCGGTAGCGAGAAGACGGGTATGGGTTGGGATGGTGTGGACTACAACACCGCCTACGGCATCGATGGTGCTGACCGTCGTTATAACCCAGCAGGCGAGTATACCACTACTGCTACGGATGGTTCGGACTCTACTGCCTACTATCCTAATCAAACCGATAACTATGCGCAGCAACATGCCCAACTAACGCTTATCCACCGCTTATCCACCCGATGGAATATCTCTGCTACGGCTCACTATACCCACGGCGCGGGCTACTATGAGCAGTACAAACGCAAGAAACTGTCGTATTGGGGGTTGTTAAGCAATGGGCAATTGGGTATTGCCGAGGATCGGAAAGCGTATGGTATGTACCGCAAGCATTTGGACAACCACTTTTTCGGTGGCGTATTGTCCGCCAGATATGTGTCTGAGGCGATTGACATGCAGTTAGGCGGTGCAGCCAACTACTATTTGGGCGACCACTTTGGTACGCTCAACTACTTGGAGGATTCGCTGATTGTGCCCATCAACTATGAGTATTATCGCAACGATGCGAAGAAGACAGATGCAAATATTTACGCCAAAGCCAACTGGCGAATTATCCATCGTGCGCAAGAGAAACTCTCGCTCTATGCCGATTTGCAATACCGCTATGTGCGCTACGAACGCAATGGTATGAACGACGAGGATATGACCAATTGGCCTTTGGAGGTGGACTTCCATTTCTTCAACCCCAAGGCGGGTTTGACCTATCAGAATCGTGGTCACCTGCTCTCTGCTTCGTTTGCTATAGCCAACCGCGAACCCAGTCGCAATAACTACAAGGAGAATGTAGTGTATGATGCTGCGACAGGCGAGTATGCGGGATTGCCTCATGCGGAACGACTCTACGACTATGAATTGGGTTATACCTATTCGCATCCCCGTTTTGCCCTTGGCGCGAACCTCTACCTCATGGACTATGACAACCAACTCGTGCTCACTGGTGAGTACAACGATGTGGGAGCCTATAAGACAAAGAATGTGAAGGACTCCTATCGCATGGGTGCCGAGTTGACCGCAGGCGTCAAGATTGCGGACTGGTTGCGTTGGGATGGCAACCTCGTGGTGTCGCGCAACAAGATTCTCAACTACCACCAGTATATTGACCTCTACGACGACCAGGATAACTGGAATTGGGTAGGGCAAGACTCGGTGGTCGGTACAACGACGATAGCTTTCTCGCCTACTATCACCGCGGCATCGTTGTTCTCCTTTGATGTGGCAGGTTTCACGGCTACGGTACAGACGAACGTGGTAGGCAAGCAGTATCTGGACAATACGGAGGACGAGCATGCTATGCTTCGTGCTTATTCCACTACGAACGTGAATCTGCAATACCAATTGCCAATTAAAAAGTCCTTCCCTTTAGGGGAGGATTTAGGAGAGGCTCGCCAATGGCCTACTATCCGCCTCTTATGCCAAATCAACAATATCTTCAATGCCAAGTATGCGAATAACGGTGGTGCAGAAGCCAGTCGATTTATGGACGGTAGCCGCTGCTGCTGGTATTACGCGCAAGCAGGTATCAATGTGCATGCAGGATTTTCGATATGCTTTTAATGAGAATAACGAAGCCGCCTCACGAGGGCGACTTCGTTTTATCTACAATCGGTTTCTGGCTTGTAGCTCCCGACTTTTCAAATAATTGGCTTCCGTCTTCCGACTATTTCAGCAAGAAGGTCTGTCCGTTTTGGATAACGATACCGCGGAAGGTACAATCTACAGGGCGACCCAATAAATCGTACATAGGCGCATGGTAGTCGAATGGAAGAGCGATATTCTCTACTGCGTTAGGAGCATCCTTCTTCCAAATGGCATAGATGGTTCCTACGTAGCCTTTAGGCAGTACAGTGAGCGGTGTGCCAGTACCCTCTGGGTTGTCAAACCAACCGACGAAGATATAGCCCGTGCGCACAGGTGTAGGAATCGTATATGGCGCAGTGATGGTGGTAGGCAGTTCGCCTGTTGTACCCATTGCTATTTGGTATGCAGTACCCCATGCTTCGGGTTTACCTGCTTGGCTGAAGTCGGCAGTGGCAATTTTTTGATTGCCTTTAACCGTGCCGTCGTTGCAGTTGAAGAACGCGTGTAGGTGCCAGCGCCATGCACTCTCGCCATCCAATGCGCCTGCTACAGAGAGGATATAATCGCCCAACCACTTGTAGTCGGACTTGGTATTGGTCATAATATCCTGCATATAGGCATTGGCAAATGTAGCCACATTCTCAATGGTTTGGTCAGCGCGATTGAGTCCGTAATAGGTATTGTAATATGGTTTGAAGGTATCCCACAAATCAGCATTGCTTGGCACATCGCCACCAGGAACTATACCGCCATTGAGTACCCATGTGACGATATTGATTTCTTTGTCAGAGTCTGGGTTGTCGTATTGCCAGATAGCATAGATGGTGCCTTTGTAGCCCGCAGGGATAGAGGTGAGCGGATTGCCTTGTCCTCGTGGATTGTCATACCATCCAATGAAGATGTCGCCCTCTTTCTTTGGGGTAGGCAGCGTATAGGTCTCTTTGACAGACGATGGCAGTGTGGCACTGGTACCCATGGCTATTTGGTAGGCTTCGCCCCATGCAGCAGGTTTGCCTGCTTCGGAGAAATCGGCGGTGGCAATCTTTTGGTTGCCTTTGACGGTGCCATCGTTGCAATTGAAGAACGCGTGTACGTGCCAGCGCCATGCACTCTCGCCATCCAGTGTGCCTGCCACAGAGAGGATATAGTCGCCCAACCACTTGTACTCGGACTTGGTGTTGGTCATAATATCCTGCATATAGGCATTGGCAAATGTGGCTACATTCTCAATGGTTTGGTCAGCGCGATTGAGACCGTAGTAGATGTTGTAATAGGGTTTGAAGGCAGCCCACAAGTCTTCGTTGGTAGGCACATCGCCGCCTACGACGATGCCTCCGTTGAGTACCCACTTGATGTCCACATTGATGTTAGGTTCTGTGCCTTGACCCGATTCCAGGAATATCTGCGGATAGGTGGTCGCGTTGGCAGTGACGGTGACTGTCTGTGTATAATCTTTGTACCCTTTGGCATGTACGGTAAGGGTGTATTTTCCAGGGGTGAGGTTTTCGAAAACAAAAACACCGTTGTAGTTATTATCGGTGGTGTAGTAGTCTTGGTTTTTGAGCATGCGCTTGACGTAGTGGTAGCAGTCTGTCTTGATGACTTCGCCATTGGCGTTGCGCAGTACTATTTTGGCTCCGTGGATAGGAGCGTATTTGTCATTGGTTTGGGAGTTGTAGGTATATAGGCTATGGTTCACGCTTTTCTCTTTGGTGCGCACAGCGCCCATGATATAGCCTTTGTCGTCTTTGGTTGTACCGAAATAGTCCACTATGCCTCGGAAGTAGCGCAATCCCTCTTGGCAGCACCAGTCGGGGTTGAGTGCACGGTGGCGTGATGGTTGATAGGTGTGGAAGTAGCCCTCGGAGAGGAAACCTGGTGCGCTGTGTTTGAGTGCGCCAAGATAGCCGACGGAGGAAGAGGATTGGTAGAAACTGATGTCGCCTCGCACGTTGCGGCTGCTGGTGTAGGCTGTGTAGTATTCGAAGCCTGCGGTATTGATTTCTTTGAGGCGATCCCAGGAAGCGTTGGCGCGTGCCTTGCTGCCTGTGACTTTCTCGCTGCTGTCTGTACCGCGATAGAGGATAATAGGATAGTTGGTATTGGTGCCTTCGGTAGCAGCATTGGAGTGAATGGAGATGAAGTAGTCGATATTATTAGCTTCAACCTCTTCGCAGATCTCAGAGAGCGAACGATTGTACTTGTTATTGGCGGTAGATGTAGAGCCAGCAGGTCCGTTGGCTGTGCGTGACATAAGTACCGTATATCCACCTGCTGCTTGCAGTTTGTCGCGCAAGTAGAGTCCTTTCCAGAGGTTGGTGTTGGACTCATAGAATCCTAAGGTATCAGGCATGCCAGTAGAAGATAGCTTAGGATAGGGGATGGTAGCCATAGGACGGCAGTTGGCGCACCAACTACCATGACCAGGATTGATATACACGCGGCGATTGGCAGCAAAGAGGGAGAGTGAAATCAGAGCGAGAAGGAGAAGAAATATTTTTTTCATGTTTCTTGTGTTGGTTATTGGTCTTAGATAAACAAGACCTTTTATATAAAAAAATACGGATAGCCGCAATGGCTATCCGTATTTAATGAACAGATTATTGGAGCAAGAATGCTTGACCGTGTTGGATAACGATACCGCGGTAAGTCTTGTTCACTTGACGACCCAAGATGTCGTACATAGGAGCGTTGATATCAAGCGTAATCTCTACATTCTCTACACCAGTAGCAGGATCCTTAGCGTCAGCCAAAGCGGTCTTAGCAGGGATAACGATGGTGTTATCTGCTGTAGGCATGGTGTAGCGAGTGATGTGGTTAGCAGCAGAAGCAATCAAGTTACCTGCGTAGTCGAAGCTGAGTTGGTAAACAGGGCCCAAGTTGTGCTTGAATGACTCTACATACTTCACGCTGAGTTTGCCTTCCGCATCCCATGCGCACTCGAAGATAACGAATTGGTTGTTATCGTCTGGCAATACGAGGTACTTTTGGTCATTGCTGAGTGCAAGAGCACCGTCGTTGCTACCATTTACGTAAGGAGCGTATGCATCGTAGTGAGTAGAGAACTCGCACTCTTGAGCAAAGTTGTAGTAGCGGCAAGAAGTAGCGTAGCTATTGTTACCACCTGCATAGCGCAGTGTAGAGCAGAAGAATCCATAGTCAGTCAAGATAGGTTGACCATTCTTGTTAACAAGACCTGCCAAGTTGCTGCCCTTGCCGTAAACCTCAGAAGGAGCGCCTTCCCAAGTCTTAACGATAGAGCCGTCCTCTTGACCGATGTTGTAGATCAAGATGTTACCGAGTGATGTACCAAAGTCCTCGTTGTAAACTACGAGTTTAGACTCAGCACCCTCTTTGTAGATAGAGATACCTGCGGTAGAAGCACCTACGTTCACACCCTCGTTGGTGAATACACCAGCGCCGTCGCGTGTACCAGCGAAGAATTGGGTAATGTTCTCAGGTTGAGCAGGATCCATTACGTATACACCACTATGACCGTCGCTATACTCTGCGATGAACAAGGTACCGTCAGAAGCTACAGCCAAACGCTTAGGAGCATCCCAAGCTGCATCGGTAGATACATAAGGAGTAGTGTTGAGCTTGTTCATGTCGATGTCATAAATAGAAACACCCTTGTTGTCGCCTGAGCCTTCCATTACATAGAGTTGGCCGAATTGGTCGGTGAGAGGATGGCTATTAACGATAGCGTATGGTTTAACCAATGTAGAATCTACGTGGTCAGCTACTACGCCAATACCAGGAACAGGAGTACCTGTGAGTTGGATACCCCAAGTCTTAGCCTCTGCTGGCAGCATGTCGATAGCCACGCGTACTTGGTTCTCGCCCTTAGTAGCCTCGATGTCGATTTGCTCAACCACCTCTTTGTTCTCATCGTAGAAGAGGATAGCTGCGTATGGAGCATCTTGGTTAGCGATGAATGAGAAGATGTAGTCGAACTCGGTCTTAGCCACCTTGAGGTTCAATGCGTTCATGCGCTCAACGATAGGTTGTTGTACGCCTACTGTGGTGAATGACCATACAAGACCGTCCACATAGAGATAGAGGTTGAGCACTGCGCCATCTACGTATGCGCCAGCACTTGCGTGAGCGGTAGGAGCACCGTAAGGCTCGAAGAAGCCATAATCCAATTTAATCTCTACAGCTTTGTCCAAACCATCGGTGATGTCGAAGAGTTTGAGACCAGCCACAAAGCCCTCTTCGTTCTCGAAAGGAGTAACCATCATGCTGCGGCCTGCATACATGAAGTAAGAAGCACCTTGGAACTTGAGACCTACGAGAGTAGGATCTAATTCACCCATTACGATAGGATCTGTATTAGAAGTCTCAGGCACCTTAAACTCTACTGGAGCCATCTTCTCGGCATCCATCATATAATCAATCTTGTCGCCGCGTGGAGAGAGGGTGAGACGGAAGTCAACACCATCTTCAGCCTCGTCAAAGATAGCGAGCTCATCCTCGCCTAAGCCCAAACCGAGTTGGTAGCCAAAGAATGACTCACTTGCCAACATTCCATTTACCACATTGAAGGTAGTGAAACGAGCACCATTACCATAACGGTGAACACCAGTGATAATGATGTTGCAGTTGTCAGACATACCACGGAGTGCCATGGTGTAACCTTGGTCAGACTTGTTGGAGTTGCTGGAGTGTTGTGATGTGAACCACTCTACAGGATCTGCGTAGAAATCGTCCCAGATGTAGAAGCGAGTAGTACCACGTTTGTAGCCCTCTTCCACTACACCGTCGCTATAGTTACAACGGGTATAGTTGACACCTACGAGCTTGTTGTCGCAAGTGATAGCAATATCAGAGAGTGCCAAGTAATCACCAGGGTTGGTTGCATCAACTGGCACGATACCATTGGTAGAGATAGTATCCAATGCACCTGTGGTGTTGTTGAGCACGTAGATATGTGCTGTACCATCCTCCTCGTGTGTGAGGTAGAATACAGAATCAGCATGTTGGATAGTGCGCTTGATAGTACCCTTGAGAGAAGCAGTGATGTCGTTAGGACCATTTTGTGTCAAGTTGAATTGCGCTGGAACAGCTGCGTATGCAGGTTGCTCTGGATTAGGATAATCTACATAGAGGTTAGAAAGATCTACATATGCCGTATCTTCCAAGTAGAGGAATGGATAGCTGGTAGCATTAGCCTCAACTACTACGGTTTGGTATTTGCGGTGAAGAGGTTTGTAGCCATCAACCACAGCGTCCAATTTGTATGTACCTGGCTCAAGGTCAGGGAAGTAGAACAGACCGTTGTAGTTGTTATCTACGGTATAAGTACCAACTACTTCGCCATTCTCCTTGCTCAATGTAACCACAGCACCATTCAATGGAGCATATTGGTCATTGGTGTTAGGAGCATACTTGTAGAGTTCGTGTACGAATGCATTGTGCTCATCCTTCACGGTACCCAAGATATAACCCTTGGTGTCAGGCTCTGCGCCGTAGAAGTCCACGATACCGCGGTAGTAGCGGATACCCTCTTGCTTGCAGTAGTCAGGGTTCAACGCGCGGTGACGTGCTGGTTGATAGGTGTGGAAGTAACCCTCTACGAGGAAGCCAGGCACACCATGGTGCAATACGCCGAGGTAGCCTGTATAGGTCTTACCAGTAGATGGCAAAGTAGCTGCGTAGCTGCTGCCATAGAAGTCGATGTCCGCCAAGATGTGCTTAGATGTCTCAGGGTCGCGGGTGTCGTAGTTGTTTGGCTCAAGTCCGTCCATAGAGCGGCACTCAAAAGCGTGATACCAACTGCGTTTGCAACGATCGATAGCACCTGGAACAACGTGCTCGCCAGCATTGTTACCACGATAGAAATATGCCAAATAGTTGACGGTGTTACCATCGGTAGCCGCGTTAGAGTGTACAGAGATGAAGTAGTCCATGTTGTTAGCCTCTGCCTCGTCAGCAATTTCGAGCAAAGGACGGTTGTACTTCTCAAAATCTGGCAACTGTTGGTATGCCTCCCATGTATAGTCTGGATATTCGCCATCTACTTTCTCGTATGGCCAAGGGCCACCTTGTGTGTGTGACATCATCACATATGCACCAGCTGCCTCCAGACGGTCGCGGAGCTCAAGACACTTCCAGAGGTTGGTGTTGGTCTCGTAAAAACCGCAAGTATCAGGCATGCCTGTAGATGCCAAGTTAGGATAAGGGATAGTAGCGTTAGGACGGTCGTTAGGACCCCAGCTACCGTGACCTGGGTTGATATAGATACGTTTGCCAGTCAAGTCTGTCGCAAACATGGCGATGCTAACTACGCATGCAGCCATAATAAGTAATGTCTTTTTCATAGTCGTATGCATCATTTAACGTTCATAACATAGATTTCACCTTCTGAGGTAGAGTAAGCGATCTTACCATCAGCTGCTTTTGGGAATACAGCGATTTGCTCGCCGTTGGTCAGCACTTGCTTCTTGCCGTCCAAGCTGTACGCTACGATAACAGACTCGAGAACTACTTCGCCATTATCCTTGGTGTCGCAACCTACGAGGATATTGTCGTTGTACCATACAGGAGCGAGGATGTTGTGACCGATGAACTGGATGTTCTTGCCATCGATGTCGCATACGAAGCAACCTACTGAGCTGATGTAATAAGAAACCTTTTGTCCGTTAGGAGAAAGAGATGCCCAGTGGTAGCTGTATTGTTGGCCGTTAGGAGAGAACACGCGGGTCTCACCGTTGACGGTCATCATCAGTTGGCGATCCTTGATAGAGAAAGAAGGACGCTCCATCTCTACTGCCATAGCCTCCAAGCTGCGTTGGTTCTTAGCCACCATCTGACGTTGTTTGCCAGCCAAGTTCAGGCGAACGATGTTGCTGTGGCGAACTTGATTAGCGTCGGTTACTACTTCGCGGTAAACGATTTGCTTGCCGTCTTGTGCTACTTGCACGTTGTAGCCCGCACCATCAGCTGTGGTAATAGGGGTGATTTGTTTACTTGCCAGATCAAAGCTTTGCAAACCTTGATGACTGGTGTTGGTTAACAAGAGGTAATCGCCGTTAGGGCTGAACGCTGCTACCTTAGCATCGGCTTTGGATGCTACTAATTGGGTAGAGCTAACCTCCATCAACTGTGCGGAAGCCATCATTGGGATAGCCAACGCGAGAAAAAGATAGACTTTTTTCATGATAGTTGTGTTTTATGGTTAATAAATTGATTGTTAATTGCCAATTTTGTTTAAGGCGTGCAAAGTTACAGCTTTTTTTTCATATATGCAAATAATTGTGTTATTTTTTGTCAATTTTGTTATAATACACAACAAAAACATCGACCCTGTCTTATTTGATTAGTAATGGTGTCAGATGGGCTATCCACCGCTTATCCACCGCTTATCCACCCGATAGCCCCCGCAAATCGCCGAGTTCGGAACAATATCCAAGTGAGCAGATGAGCAGATGAGCGGTTGTTTTATAAAACTTCACACGCGTACACAGGCGGGTGAAGTTTTATTTTTATGTTGCTCATCTGCTCATCTGCTCACTTAGCATAATTCCCAATCGGTTGAGGGACATGGGTTTCTTGACTGTCAACTCGTATATAGTTCCCCCCAAAAAAGAGGTGTCCAACTTGCGTTGAACACCTCCAATGTAATCAATCCGATAGGATTACTTGAGCAAGAATGCTTGACCGTTTTGGAGAACGATACCGCGATAGTTCTTATCTACGATACGACCAAGAACGTCGTACATTGGAGCATTGAGGTCGAGAGTAGCTTCAGTAGCGATATTCTCTACGCTTGTACCTTGGGTACCAACCACAACGGTGAGGGCTTTCTTAGCTGGGATGAGAGTGTTGTTCTCTGCAGATGGCAATGCCACTACAGAAATGCTCTCGTCGCCTGTACATACGAGGTTACCAGCGTAATCCCAGTTCATCTGACGGATCTTAGTGATACCATGGTTGATAGTATAGCGGAGTGTCATGACTGGTTTGTCGCCTTCCCATACGATGTCGAATACGAGGAAGTTCTTAGCACCGTCGTTGAATACGAGTACAGACTCGTCAGCAGATACTGCGTAACCACCAGCATTAGAACCTGTGATAATCTCTTTGTACTCATCGCTTGCAGCAGACATTTGCTCGGTACCGTCGTTAGAATAGAACTTGAGTGAAGTAGCGCCAGAGTTGTTTTGACCATCCTCACGTACTTGGCTTACAAAGAAACCGTGGCTGGTACCCCATGGGTTACCCTCGGTGTTAGCTTGGCCAGTAAGTGTGTAAACTGCGCTTGGAGCAGTCTCCCACTTGTGAAGGATAGTACCATCCTCTTGACCGATATTGTAAACTGCCATACCGTTAGCAGGCAATGTACCCTTAGCGTCCTCGTTGTAAACAAAGAGTTTCACCTCCTCGCCGTTGTCATAAACGTAGCAACCAGGAGTAGAAGAACCAGTGTAAACACCACCGTTGTTGAATGCACCATTGCTCTCGCGTGTACCTGCGAAGAATTGGGTGAATGGTTGGGTCATGTCGGCTGTGTTAGCCATGAAGATACCAGAGTGACCATCAGCCCAGTCTGCTACGTAGAGGTATCCCTCGCGGTCCATAGACATACGGGTTGGGTTGCCGAACTTCTCCTCGCCGCCCTTGTATGGCTCGGTGTTGAGTTTGACGTAGTTGTAGTCATACTCATATACACCGCTCTTAGGAGCGTTAGCAGAAGTAGAAGAACCTGCACGGTGCATTACATAGAAGTAGCCGAACTTGTCAGACTCTGGGTTGGTGTTCACAGCGTTGAACAAGCGTGATGTGCTGCTCTCAATGAGTGACTTGTCTTGAGCAATGATACCGAAGTTAGCGATGGTGTTACCAGTGAGGTCGAGTGCCCATGTGAGCTCTTGACCTGCAGTACCAGGCAACTCGTTAGCAGCTACAGTTACAGTGTTCTCGCCCTTAACTACATTTGCCAAATCGATTGCACCTACTTCAGCACCTTCTGCGTAGAATACGAGCTTAGCAGCTTGAGCATCGGAGTTTGCCTCGAAGGTGAATACATAGTTAGCACCGTCAGCTACTACATTCAGTTTGTGAGCAGAGATAGCAGGAACAACAGGTTGTTTAACGCCTGTGGTGGTGTAGCTATAAATCTTACCATCAACGAGGAGGTAGAGATAGAGGTCAGTGCCTTTCACCTTAGCAGAAGCAGAAGCGTAGGTAGCCTCAACTGGCTCAACCAAAGTGGTGTTGGTAGTCTTAACAACAACAGCTTTATCCAAACCGTCGGTGATGTCGAGTACTTGAACGCCAGTTACTTTACCCTCAGCGTCGGTTGTAGGAGCAGCCATGAGGGCTTTACCAGCGTACTTGAAGTAGGTAGCGCCGTTGAACTTCACGTGCATGAGGTCAGCAGAGATAGAACCAAGTGGAGTTGGGTTTACGTTTTGAGCATCTGGCAAGCGGAACTCGTTAGGAGTAACTTTGTCAGCATCCATGATGAAGTCTTTCTTATCACCGCGTGGAGAAAGGGTGAATTGGATATTCTCACCATCGCGTGTACCATCGTGAACAGGATTTTGGCTCAAAGAGATAGAGTTACCGTAGAAGATATAACTTGGAACACCTTCGGTTACGGTATAGCAAGAGTAACGGAATGAACCACCACCGCTGGTAGCGTTGTAGTGACGAGCAGATACCAATACTTGGCAATCATTGCTTTCACCTCTTACAGCCAAGGTATAACCAACATCGCTGCGGTAAGAGTTAGCACCGTCTTGTGCGGTGAACCATACGCGTGCGTCGCCTGCGAGCTTATCCCAGATATAGAAGTACTTGGTACCACGTTTGTAACCAGCATCTACTTGACCATCGTCATATTGGCAACGAACATAGTTCACACCTACCAATTTGCCGTCGCATGTGAGTGCGATATCAGAAAGTGAAAGGTAGTCGCCTGCGTTGTCTGGATCAACAGGATTGATACCCATAGTAGAGATAGTGTCAATAGTATTCAAGCTGCTCTTGATGAGGTAGATATGAGGTGTACCGTCCTCTTCGTGAGAAAGAAGGATAGTAGAGTCACCGCTTTGGAGGGTGCGTTTCACAGTACCCTTGATAACCTCAGTATAGTCGCGAACGGCTTGCTCGGTCATCTCGAATGCGCTTGGGAGACCAAGGTATGCAGGTTGTACAGGATTTGGATAATCCTCATAAACGATTGTTGGAGGAGTCCAAGTGGTATCAACCAAGTAGATCATTGGATAGGTAGTCTCGTTAGCCTTTACAGAGAAAGGAACCTTGTATTGGTCGTCGAGAGGGAAGAAACCTTCGCAGTTAGCGTCGAGTGAGTAGTCATCGCCTGGCTCAAGACCCTCGAAAACGAAGATACCGTTGTACATGGTGTCCACATTGTAGCGAGCTACTTCTACACCACCTTTCTTCAAGATCACCTCAGCACCGTTACATGGTACCCATTGGTCGTTAGACTTAGGAGTATAGGTGTAGAGCTTGTGGCTCATCTTGTTGTATTGGTCTTTCACAGTACCTACGATATAACCAACGGTCTCTTTGTCAGCGCCGTAGTAGTTGATGATACCGCGGTAGTAATCCAAACCTTCCATACGGCAGTAGTCTTGGTTCAACGCACGGTGACGAGCTGGTTGATAGGTGTGGAAATAACCCTCAGAAAGGAAACCACTGGCACCATGTTTCAATACGCCGAGGTAACCCTTATAGGTCTTACCATTAGCGTGGGTACGGTTGCTAGTGCTGCCATAGAAGTTCCAGTCACCACGGATATTGAGGTTAGTTGATGATGGTACATCAATACCCGCTTTCATGATTTTGAGTTTCTCCTCGTTGCAGAATTTAGCTTTCTCATAGCTACCCTCTACATAGTCAGCACCATCTACAGAGTTTGCAGTAGCATAAGAGTCTGGACCACGATAGAGCATCAATGGGAAGTTAGCAGTGCTACCTTCAGTGTTAGCGTTTGAGTGCACAGAGATAAAGTAGTCAATATTGTTTGCCTCTACTTCCTCAGTAATCTCTACAAGGTTGCGGTTGTATTTCTCATAATCTGGCAAACTCTTGTAGTGCTCATAGGTGTAATCTGGATAGTCACCGTTTACCATAGTATATGGCCAAGGACCACACTCGGTGTGTGAGTACATCACCTCTGCACCCATAGCCTCGAGTTTTGCACCGAGGTACAAGCACTTCCACATATTGGTGTTAGACTCATAGAAACCGCAAGTATCAGGCATACCTGTAGTAGGCAATGCTGGATAAGGGATAGTAGCCATAGGGCGGTCGTTAGGACCAAAGCTACCGTGACCAGGGTTGACATAGAACTTAATGCCAGTCAAGTCTTTAGCAGACATTGACATACACAGCAATGCTGCTGCGAGAATCATAAATATCTTTTTCATAGTTGCTTACTTATTTAACGTTCAACAAATAAGTTTCACCTTCGATAGTAGAGAATACGATAGCGTTCTCAGCTGCGTAAGGATACATAGCGATCATTGAGTCGTTGGTCAATGTTTGTTTCTTGCCGTCCAATGTGTAGAGCACAATAGCAGAAGCGGTGGTGAAGTGACCATCGTCCTCAGTGGCCATAGCTACGAGGGTATTGTTGTCGTACCACTTAGCTGCTTGGCAGCCGTGACCAATGTACTGTGGGTTGCTACCATCGATGTTAGCTACCCAGCAACCGTTACCACATACATAGTAGCAAATCTTGCTGCCGTCAGGAGATACAGAAGGCCAAATGTAGCTCTCGTTCATACCGTTAGGAGCCAATGTGGTGGTGAGACCATTGCGTTTCAAGACGATAAGGCGATCCTTGATGCTCACGCTGGTGAGGTTGTCAGAGGTAGCCATTTGCTTCATGTCGCGTTGACCACGAGCCACTACGTTTTGACGTTGGTTGTACATGTTGAGGCGTACAACTTTGTTTTGGCGCAAGTTGTTGCGGTCGATAGTTGTCTCGCGATACACGAGCTCTTGACCATTGTTGCTCACTTGCACATTGTAGCCAGCACCAGCAGCGTCGGTGATGGTGGTGAGTGATTGACTCTCAAGGTCATAGCGTTGCAGACCTTGGTTGGTGCCTGATGTAAGCAATAAATAGCTACCGTCAGGACTTACACCTGCTACCTTCATCTCTGCTTTAGCAGGGATAGGCAATTTTTGCATAGATACCACTTCGAGTACCTGTGCGCTGGCAGCCAGACTCATAAGGCAAGCTGCCACAAAAAGCATTGTTTTTTTCATGCGTTTTTGATTTTAAAGTTAATAATAAAGATTGATTAATTGGTTTGTTTTATCGAATAATTTTAATTCGTTGTCCATTTTGTTCGATGATAAACAGGCCTTGTCCAGCAGTGTGTATATCTGTTCCAAGCATGCGCCCCATGATGTCGTAGATGCGCATGGTGTTGTCGGTCGGGATATTTTCTATAGGGGTGCTTATGCCGTCCCATTTGGCATATAGCGTTCCCACCCAGCCAGCGGGGATTGCCAATATTGCATCTCCCTCAAAAGTGGCAGTGGTGTACCAACCCAAGAAGGCATGCCCCATGGGGTGGGTAGGGGTAGGTAGGATATAAGTCTCTGTGACCTGCGAAGGCAGTTGCACATCGGTCTCGCCTATGCTGCCGTAGTACGCGCCCCATGCCTGGGGTTTGCCCGCTTCTCTGAAGTCCACGGTGTAGCCAGCGCGATAGCCGTCCACACGATAGGCAGCGTCGGCGCAGTTGAAGAAGGAGTAGAGGTTGTATCGCCAATCGTTGTCGCTGCTGATGGTTTCGTCTTGTGCTGCGGCTTCTTGGAGCATATAGTCTCGTAGCCATTGCCAGTCGGTGGATTGGGTCATGAAGTCGGCAGCAATACCTTTGCCCAGCGAGTTAATCCATGTGAAGCCAAGGACATCTTCGATAGGTCGGTCCTCGGCAGGAATGAAGCGGTTGCCGTACATATTCTGGTAGAAAGTCACATAGTCGGGTTTCCATTCTTCCCACAGTTGCTCGTTGGTGGTGAATACTTCTTCTTTTAGTTCGCCGCCATTCAGCACCCATGTGATTTCTGTCGCGTTAGGATCGGATTCGGGAAACTTACCCTCGTTGATGATGGCTGCTTGGTGCTCCACGCCAAAGCGGTCGTAGCTACATACAGCGAGAGTCATCGTTTGCCAATTGGGTATCTGGCTGAGTGTGAGTTCGTTGCCATATACTATTCCTTGCAGATAGGTGCCTGTCGTTTGAGCAGTAGTCCAATCGAGTCCCATAGGGTAAGCATATACAGTAAAGCGTTCAGCGGTAGGGTGTTCCCATTTCAGTGTGTTGCCCTCTACGTGCAAGTTCTCGGGTGCAGAGAGTTGCTCGGTTACTTTCCAATCCATAGCAGGCATTAGTGCCTTGTGGTTGAAGTGCGATGCTTGGAGCTCTTGGTACATCTTGCAGTAGGCGGTGGTGTTGTAGAATACAGAGCCATTGTAACCCGAAGAAAGGTTGGAGCGATTGACATCAATCTGATCTTGTATCTCTGCTACCCCATCGTCATAACCGTTGTAACCATCATAGGCGTGGTAAGCGGCTTGCGACACGCAGAAATGCACCTTTTTGCCATCAGGCAATTGGTTAGAGAAGTGTTCGCACACATCTTTTGCCCACCATTTGCAGAGTACATCGTAGTCTTGTCCCGCATAGTCGCGCGACCAATAGAGTTGTGGATTGATATAGTCCACATAGCCGTGCTTCACCCATTCCACAGGGTTGCATGCCTGTACATCGTAGTCGTCGAGACCCGTGATACCACTTGGCAGGGTAAGTCCATACGCCTGAGCCGCTTTTTTCTGTGTGGTCCAGATACCAAAAGTACCCATACCAAAGCGTACCCATGGTTTAGTGGCTTGTAGGCTATCGTATAGTACTTTGATACAATCGTCCACATTGTTGCGGCGCCAATCATCATCCGTTTTGCCGTTTTGGTTCACATCTACTACATTGGTAGGCTTGTATAGTGCTTTAGAAGCGGCATCTTCGGTGGTGGTGCCACCATATGGGTAGAAATAGTCATCCATCACAATACCGTCCACATCGTAGTTATTGACAATCTCCATCAACACCTTAATTACATACGCGCGCGCCTGCGGGTAGCCAGGGTCGATGATTTGTCCGCTAAACGAACCATTGTCGTATTTGATAATCCACTCGCCAGCGTGTTGCAATAGCTGATCATTGCTGGATAGTGTACCACTGCTGGTCGCACGGAAGGGGTTCACCCATATATGCAATTCCAATCCGCGCTTGTGTGCTTCCTCTATGGCGAATGCCAATGGGTCGTATCCTGGGTCTTTACCACGCGTGCCTGTCAGTGCTTCCGACCATGGCTCGTAGGAAGACTTGTGCATAGCGTCGCAGAGCGAACGCACTTGCAGGTAACAAGCATTCATATTGCCTGCTTGTAGTTTATCGAGTATGGTAGTGAGTTCTTGTTGTTGTTTCAGACGCGAAGCATCGTCTTTGGCTTTGGTCTTTGGCCAGTCAATGCTGGTCACTGTTGCCAGCCATGTAGCACGAAACTCGTGCTTGGGTTCGTTGGCGAATAGTGTCAGTGAAGTGGCCAACAAGATGAGTAAGGAAAGAAGTCGAAGATGTTTCATGGTATAAAGTGCGTGTTATAGTGGGAGTAATTGTCCGTGCCACAATATTCCCGTAGCGGTTAGTAGAACGGTCAGTGTGAGATAGATGCTACCAGAGGCAGTAGAGGGTTTGCGCAGGGGCAATAGGAGTAGCAATGCTGTGAGCAAGAAAACGCCGCCAAAGATTGCCCACTGCCATGCAGCGAGATGGGGAATATTCTCCAGCCAAAGCCACTCTAACCAACCTAAGAAGTGCAATACTGCCATCAGTATGACGCGTACGGCGATAGCAATGAGCGAAGCAAACCACACGCGCCAAGTCATCAGTCCTTTGAAGATCAGGTATCCCCAAATCAATAGGATGCCTGTTAGGATGGCTACTGGTAATGGGGCAAAGAAGCAGCATATGAGTGTGGCTAAGAATGCCTCTTCGGTGGCCTCGTGGTGGAAGTCGGTTCGCAGCAATGTCAGGATAGCCAGAAGCATACCCATTATCACCAGTTGCGTCTGCCAGCAGGTGTGCAGAGCAGGTATAGCAGACATCGCCAGCCAATAGGTGCTGCCTACGAAAGGCGAAGGTAGGTTGGTCTCTCTGCCTCGGTAGAAGCATTGGGTGACGAGTAGCGCGTTGGTGATGGTGAGCAGGAGAGTAACGACCTTAGGAATGAGGTACTCCTGTTCAAAGAATGATGGCACCCATATAGCCACGCCAAGAACGATCAGAAGAATCGTTCTCAGCATGCTATCTTGGGCTATGTTCTTGAGGAAGTATCTCATGGGTGGTGTAAGGCGTAAAGTGTAGAGGCAAGGGTTAGAATCCGCAGCGTTTCATGTGGTGCTTAGGATCGGCGTCTTTGCCGCGGAACTCTTGGTAGAGCAATGCCGCGTCGCGTGTGCCACCTTGCTCCAAGAGGCGTTGGAACTTCTTAGCCATCTCAGGATTGAAGATGTCGCCAGTCTCCTCGAAAGCTGCAAACGCATCTGCATCCAATACGGCTGCCCATGTGTAGCTGTAGTAGCCAGCAGCGTAGCCCGTGGTGAAGATGTGGTTGTAGAAGGTAGAGCGATAGCGAGTGATGATCTCAGGAATCATCTTCATGTTCTTCATAGACTCTGCCTCGAATGCGTTTACGTCAAACGACTCGGTGGTAGTCATCTTGTGGTAGTCCATATCGAGGATGGATGAACTGAGCAACTCGGTTTGTACGAAGCCTTGGTTGAAAGTGCCAGCCTTGTTGATCTTAGCCACCAATTCCTCTGGGATGAGTTCGCCTGTTTGGTAGTGGAAAGCGTAGGTCTTCAAAACCTCTGGGTGGTAGCAGTAGTTCTCCATGAATTGTGAAGGGAGCTCCACGAAGTCGCGTGGGGTGTTGGTACCTGCAAGCGATTGGTAAGTGGCTTTAGACATGAGGCCGTGGAGTGCGTGACCGAACTCGTGGAAGAGGGTCTCTACATCGTCCATAGAGAGGAGTGATGGGTTGCCTGCGGTAGGTTTGTTGAAGTTACCGACGTTGATGATGACAGGACGGTGATCTACGCCATTGGCGTCGATGTATTGGTTGCAGATATTGTTCATCCATGCACCTGGGCGTTTGCCAGCGCGTGGGAAGTAGTCGGTATAGAGGATACCTACGAGGCTGCCGTCAGCGTAAGTCACTTTGAACACCTCTACCTCTGGGTTATACACTGGCATACCCTCGAGTTTCTCGAAGTTGAGGCCAAAGAGTTTGTTTGCCAAACCAAAGGCACCTTTGCGCACGTTATTGAGTTCGAAGTATGGCTTGAGTTCTTCCTCGTTGAGGGCGTATTTCTCTACGCGGAGTTTCTCAGCGTAATACCACCAGTCCCATGGTTGGAGTTTCTCGCCAGGTAGGTCTTTGTCCATCATTTTTTGCAGTTCAGCCGCTTCGCGCTTGGCAGCAGCGAGGCTTGGACCCCATACCGACTCGAGGAATGCGTCCACGGTCTTGGCATCGTGTGCCATGCAGTCAGCGAGGATATAGTCGGCAGGGTTGGTGTAGCCAAAGAGTTGTGCTTTCTCCACGCGCAGTTGCATGGTTTTGATGATAATCTCCTTGTTGTCGTTCTCGTTGTCGTGGTTGCCGCGGGTGGTGTACGCCATGAGGAGTTCTTTGCGCAGTTCGCGGTTCTCGCAGTATTGGAGTACAGGGGTGAAGCTGGTGCGCTTAGGGGTAAAGAGCCAAGCGTCAGGGCGACCAGCAGCGGTAGCCTCTTCTTTGGCTGCGGCTTTAGCGCTCTCAGGAAGGCCCTTGAGTTCTGCCTCGTCGGTGATGAAGAGTTGGTAAGCATTGGTCTCTGCTACGACGTTATTGCCGAATTGGAGGGAGAGCAGACCGAGTTCTTGGTTGATCTCTTTGAGGCGTGCTTTCTTGTCCTCAGGGAGGTTAGCACCGTTGTTGGCGAAGGACTTGAAGGTCTCGGTCAAGAGACGCATTTGCTCGTCGTTGAGACCGAGTGTCTCGCGCTCATCATATACGGCTTTCACGCGTTGGAAGAGGGCATCGTTGAGGATAATACCGTCGCTGAGGGCAGAGAGCTTAGGTGAAACAGTCTCGGCGATAGCGTTCATCTCGTCGTTGCCGTCGGCTTCGATGACATTGAAGAACACACCTACTACCTTATTGAGCAGTTCGCCGCTGCGGTCGAGTGCCTCGATGGTGTTGGCGAAGGTAGGTGCCTCGGGGTTATTAGCGATAGCAGCAATCTCTGCTTCGTTCTCTGCGATAGCTTGTTCAAAAGCGGGCAGATAGTGTTCGATTTTCACTTGGTCGAAAGCAGGTACACCATAAGGAGTGTTCTGCTCTACGAGCAATGGGTTCTCGTTTTTAGTACATGCCATAAGCGTTACGAGCGCAAGGCTCAAGAATAAGATTTTTTTCATTGTTGTTTATTGTGGTTTTTGTTAAAGTCCTTAAGGTCTTTAAGGTCCTTAAGGTTGTTCATGATTATAGTTTCACGTTTTTGCGCATGGACTCGCGTATCATGCTTCGTATTTCGGCAGACTGGGTATCCACTTTGCGGTGGAAGAGTGGTTTGAAGTCTTTGGCGAATCGGCAGGGTGCGAGTTTGATGTTCAGGTCATCCAAGTTGCCCGATACATTTACGCCTAAGTATATTGGCGAGAGGACATTCACGTCGTAGTTGAAGGTCATGTCCAGGTTGTGTCGTCCGCCCAGTGCCACCATATAGTTATCGATGGATACGCAGAATGGATATACGTCTATCTCCTTCTTGTAGAGGGTCATTTCGGCAGATATGCTATCTACTTTGTTTTCGGTTTTCTTGCTAAACATGAGCAGTTTGGATATGGTACTGAAGGTCTCGTTGTCCATGACCACGAGGTCTTTGCCGAATATGCTGGCAGCGCCACGAATGGTAGAGGGTTTGATTTGGTATTGTGCATTGGTGTAGGTCTCGGCAGCGAGGTGGAACTCGGCTTCGCCCTTGAAGGAGCGGAGCATAGGCATCATGGAGTCTATCTGCGGAATCATGTTCACGAGTTCTTGAATATTCACATCCAGCATATGGTAGTCAAAGCCTAGGTATATGTGATTGCGTCGTGGGGTGCGGTACATGGCTGTGAGTTGGAGTTTGGCTGCGTTGCAGATAAAGCCCATCTCTTCGAGCACGAGTGTGCCGTCCTTGACGTATATTTTTCCGCCCAAGTTGGTAGCCGTCTGGTTGAACAGATTGGCTCTTTTGATTTGGGTATTGAGGGTTAGGTCCACATTGGTAGGCACAAGGAATGGTTCTGTCGCTTCTTCTATCGCCTCATCGCCTTCTTGCCTTGTTGCCTCAGCCGCAGGTGCTTCTTCCTCGGAGCCTTGGTCAGCAGAGAGGAGTGCCAGTAGTTCGTTGGCGTCGGTCTGTTCGCTGATGAAGGTCATCTCGCCTTCGAGTGTACCTTTCTCGCGCAGCCAACGACCTATATTGCGCAGTTCGCCTGTGAGCGCGAAGTCGGAGTTGCCGATGATGAGTTTGGATTGCTCGATTTTGCATTCGCGGTTGGTATAGGCGAAGTCTATGTCGGGTATCTGTATATCTTGTTCCCAGTCTGCCAAGTCCGCTATGGCTTGCTGCATGCTTACCGACAGGCGAGGGTTCCACTTCAGCAGCAGGTTATCGCCACCCTTGGCGTTGTAGCGCGCTGCGGCTTCTATGCTAATGTGTTGGGTGCTGAGGTTCGCTACATTAGGCATTTGTGCTGCTACTTGGTTGGATTGCAGCGTGGCATGGAGGCGTGGCGCTTGTAGTTGGGCGGTGAGGGTGGAAGCGTGTATGTCGGCGTGTATGTCGGCGTAGTGAGCCGTCAGGCGGTCGAATGCTACGCGCGCATCCAATACGGGCATGACGCTGGTGTCGGTGGTATGGTATGCTATGTATGCATCTATGTCGGGTTTCACAATAGTGACACCCATGCTATCCATGCTGGCTTGCAGTTGCTCGGTTGATTGTAGGGATAGGGTAGCGTGCCAAAGTGGGTCGCTGCCCAAGATATTATTGGTCTCTACGACAATATGCGTATTGCCTAAGCCTGCTTGTAGCAGCGGTGTCATACTAATATCAGCACCCTGGGTGTGGAGGGTGGCTTGCAGCCAATCCACCTCTTGGCGCGAGGGTTGGCGGTTGGGTATCTGGAAACTCAGACGGTTGTTAGGCAGTGCAGCTGCTATGTCTTGCGCCTTGTAGGTGATGCCTATGAGTTGCACATCGCCTGTTATATCCCCCTTGTGTAGGTTCATGGCCATCAGGTCGTCCAAGTGCATGCGCGCATGCGCAGTTCCTCTTATTCGTCCGCTCACGTGCATATCGGAGGGCAAGAACGCCTTGATGTCGGCTATGCGCACGTCCATATTGGCGGAGAGGTCCATCCACAGATTGCCCAATGGGTCTTTGACTTCGCCTTGCGCTTGCAGGGTGGTCTGCTTGGTGTGGGCAGCGAAATTATGAATGGTTACACTGGAGGCCTTGCCGTTGGCCATGTTGATGGCTGCTGTGGCATCCAGAGATGCCGAGCCGCCTCGAACGAGTTGGGCAATGTCTTTGGGCAGCGTGAGTGGCAAGAGAGGCATAACGGAATCCACTTGCCAGTCGTTGAGCGTCAGGCGCATGTCGGTCTGGAGTGTGTCGCCTGCTTCAGCCCAGCCGTTGAGCGATATGCCCAAGGTGTTGACTGATAGTTGTGCGTTGCGCAGATCCACACGCATGCGTGCCAAATCCACAGCGGCAGGTATATGTGCCTCGAAGATCAGCCCTTGCGCATAGGTGGTATTGCCAATCGTGGCATCAATATCCTCGGCGCGAAGGGTGGCCTGTATATCGTCCCAGTTGGCTATATTGGCTGTGATAGCCGTATGGCCAAGTGTGGCGGATATGGAGTCAGGGAGACTCAGGTAGCCAAGTGACTTGGCGGAGATAGCTAACTCGCCTACCTTAATCTGCTCAAAGGGTAACGTCATCGTGGTTGTATCCTCGGCGGTCGTGTCGGTAGGCAGTGCCAGTACGTCGTAGTTGGCAGTGCCATCGGCGGCTACGTAGATGTTCGCCTGCAAGTCGGGCATGCGGAGGGTGGGGATGGATAGCGTTTTCTCGTTGAGGAAGGCCAACACGTCCACGCTCAATACGGCATGAGGGATATGCGCCACGGTATCGCTGGGCGCACCTAATGTGGGATTAACTACGGTTATGCTGTCGAGGGATAGCCCAAAATGTGGGAAGGTGGAGAAGAAAGTCAGTTCTACCTTGCCTATGGTATGTTCGCACTTGACATATTCCTTGGCCACATCGCGCACGATGGGGGTCAAACGCTCAGGGGTAAATACTACCCACAGCGCTGAGCCTATCAATAGAGCCAGCAGTAGGATGATACTGCCCAATGTGATGCCGAATATCTTGAGTGCTTTTTTCATGCCCTTGGTGTATAGCTTACTTCACTTCGATTACTTTCTCGAAAATGTGCGTTGTACCGAAATTGTCTTTGTACTCCAAGTCGCCAGCGGTGAGTTTGGTGACAATATAGACTTTGGGTACTTCTGCGCCGCCGTTGTCCATGAGGTGAATCTCGGTGAGGTCGCTCTTGATGAGTTTGTACTTGAACCAACCATTGCCGTATGGCAGGAGGTCTGACTCAAATATATCTTCGCTCTCGTCCCACTCGCGACCGTATTTGTATTCGCCTGTGTCGTCCTTCTCGCTGGTGAAGCGCACGTATGCTTCTGTGCCTTTCTCTTGCCAAAGACCGAGGAGGTCGTTCTCTACAAAAGTGGGTTCCTCGGTAGTATTGAAACAGGAGGTCATGGCTATGGCGATGATGGTCAAAATGCCAAATAGTTTAGTGCTTGTTTTCATATTGTTATGCTTTGTTAATGATACATTGCACATTGTATCCATCCATCTCGAGGGCGGTGCCATCGGTGAGGTTGTCGGTCAAAACAAGGGAGGTGGCGAGGACTTGTGAAGCAATATACTCGTTGCAGTTGGTGACTGCTGTGGCGATCTCCTCGCGGTTCTCCAGTTGCACAGCAATGCGGTCGGTAATCTCCAAGCCAGAAGACTTGCGCAGGTTCTGGATACGGTTGATGAGTTCGCGTGCGATACCTTCCTCAATGAGGGCAGGGGTGAGCTCAATGTCAAGGGCAATGGTGATGGTGCCGTTGTTGGCTACGAGCCAGCCTGGCATATCCTCGGTGATAATATCCACATCTTCTGCCACGAGTGCGTAGTCGCAGAGGGTGAAGGTACCTGCTGCTTCGAAGGCTGCAATATCGTCTTGGCTCATTTGCGCAATGGCAGCAGCCAGTTGCTTCATCATACCACCGACTTTCTTGCCCAGTACCTTGAAGTTTGGTTTGATTTTCTTCACGAGTTTGATCTCGGAATCCTCGGCACGCACGATAACCAGTTCCTTGACATTCACCTCGCTCTTAATGAGGTCTTCTACGCGGAGCAATGCCTCGAGGGTCTCTTGGTCAGGCGCAGGGATAACGGCTTTCTGGAGAGGTTGGCGCACATTCTTCTCGGCACGCTTGCGGAGCGAGAGAATCATAGAGGTGGCTTGTTGTGCGAGTGACATACTGCGCTCGAGTTCGAGGTTAATGAGCGCCTCATCGGCTACAGGCCATGTACTGAGGTGCACCGAGCACCCCAAAACGCCACGAGCGTTTTCGGGGACCCCGCTAGTCTCGCCTGTCAAGTCGCGGTAGAGGCGGTCGCCATAGAATGGTGCGTTAGGCGCCATGAGTTGTGCAACGGTCTTGAGGCAGGTGTAGAGGGTGTAGTAAGCCGCTTGCTTGTCGGCATCCATCTCACCACCCCAGAAACGCTTGCGGTTGAGGCGCACATACCAGTTGCTCAGGTCGTCTTGCACGAAGTCCGAGATAGCGCGACCAGCCTTCGTTGGCTCGTATGCCTCGTAGGCTGTGGTCACCTCTTTGATAAGGGAGTTGAGCTTGCTCAATACCCACTTGTCTATTTCGGTGAGGCTATTGGCTATTGGCGATTGGCTATTGGCGATTGACTCGGGGTTCCAACCGTCCACGTTGGCGTAGAGGGCGAAGAAGCCGTAGGTGTTGTAGAGGGTACCGAAGAACTTGCGGCGAATCTCGTCCACACCTTCTGGGTCGAACTTGAGGTTCTCCCATGGGCTGGAGTTGGTGAGCATATACCAGCGCACAGCGTCGGCGCCGTACTTATCCAGCGCGCCGAATGGATCCACAGCGTTGCCGAGGCGCTTGGACATCTTGTTGCCGTTCTTATCGAGTACGAGTCCGTTGCTGATGACATTCTTGTATGCTACACTGCCCTCAATCATGGTGTGGATAGCGTGGAGGGTAAAGAACCAACCGCGTGTTTGGTCCACACCCTCAGAGATGAAGTCGGCGGTGCGTGGAGCGTCTTGGTTCTCGAATGGGTAGTGGTTTTGCGCGTAAGGCATAGCGCCTGAGTCAAACCATACATCAATGAGGTCCAGCTCGCGTTTCATTGGTTTGCCACTTGGCGAGCAGAGAATGATATTATCCACATATGGGCGGTGGAGGTCAATGACAGCAGGGTCATAGTTCTCTTTGGAGTAGTTGCCTACCTCATGCTTTGGCCAAGGGTTCTCGGTCATGAAGCCCGCTGCGATGGACTTGTCGATCTCCTGCATGAGTTCGGCGATAGAGCCGATGCAGAGTTCCTCTTGTCCATCCTCGGTGCGCCAGATTGGGAGCGGTGTACCCCAATAGCGTGAGCGGGAGAGGTTCCAGTCGTTGAGATTCTCCAGCCACTTGCCGAAGCGACCTGTACCTGTGGACTCGGGTTGCCAGTTGATGGTGTTGTTGAGCGCCATCATCTCCTCGCGCGCTTGGGTGGAACGAATAAACCATGAGTCGAGTGGGTAGTACAACACAGGTTTATCTGTACGCCAGCAGTGTGGGTAATTGTGCACATGCTTCTCAATGCGGAAGGCCTTGTTCTCGCCCTTGAGCCAGATGCAGATGCTGACGTCCAGCGTTTCGTCTTTCTCGGTGAGAGTTGGATCGTAGGCATTCTTCACATAGCGACCAGCCCATGGCTCGTATGCCTCTACATGTACTTGGTTTTTAACGAAATCCTCGTCGAGGTCTTCGAGCAGGAAGAACTTACCCGTCATGTCCACCATTGGGCGTTGCTCGCCTTTCTTGGTGAGGAAGACCATGCCAGGCACGCCTGCTTTCTTGGCTACGAAAGCGTCATCCGCACCAAAAGTAGGCGCGATATGCACGATACCTGTACCATCTTCGGTGGTCACGTAGTCGCCGAGGATAATCTTGAATGCACCTTCGCCTGGGTTTGCCCAAGGAATCAATTGCTCGTATTGCACACCCTCGAGGTCAGTACCTTTGCCGCGCCAAAGCACCTCTGGTGCCTCGCCGAGTTCTTTGGCGTAAGCAGCCAAACGAGCCTCTGCGAGCAAGTAATATGCTTCAATCTTAGTATATGGGTTCTCGCCCTTCACGATCACATAGTCAATCTTTGGACCTACGCATAATGCCGTATTGCTTGGCAATGTCCATGGCGTAGTCGTCCACGCGAGAGCGTACAATTTTCCGCTGTCAACAATGCTACACAACTCTACACTACTGCTACACAATCCTACACCTTTCACCTTAAACTGCGCCGTGCAGGTGGTGTCCTTCACATCGCGGTAGCAACCAGGTTGGTTCAACTCGTGTGATGACAAACCCGTACCCGCAGCTGGCGAATAAGGCTGGATCGTATAACCCTTGTAGAGGTAGCCTTTCTTGTAAAGCTCTTTGAGGAGCCACCACAGAGTCTCGATAAACTTATTATCGTAGGTGATATAAGGATTATCGAGATCCACCCAGTAGCCCATTTGTTTGGTGAGGTTGGTCCATTCTTGGGTATATTTCATGACCTCGCGGCGGCAGGCAGCGTTGTACTCGTCCACGCTGATTTTCTTGCCGATATCCTCTTTGGTGATACCGAGCAGTTTCTCTACGCCCAACTCCACAGGCAAACCGTGGGTGTCCCAACCCGCTTTGCGCTTGACTTGGTAGCCTTGCATGGTCTTGAAACGGCAGAAGGTATCTTTGATAGTACGAGCCATCACGTGGTGAATACCTGGCATACCGTTTGCCGAAGGAGGACCTTCAAAGAAGAGGAACGAAGGATTGCCTTCGCGTGTTTCGATACTCTTGTGGAACAAGTCTTCTTTCTCCCATTGCTCAAGGATTTGCTTGCTCAACTCTGCCAAGTTCAGTTGTTTGTACTCGTTGAAGTGTTTCATTTTTTCTGTAATATCTTATTTTTCAGTTGTTTATATTTCGCGTTCTATGATGTTCGTGCGCTGTACCTACGCATAGGCGCACAAAATCCGCTGCAAAGGTACAAAAAAAAATGCGGTTGTGCAAGAAAAATCGCATTTTGGTACGATTTTTCTGGTGTAGGGTGCTGGCAATAACCTAAGAATCACCTATAAATAACCTAGGAATAACCTAAGAATCACCTAAGATTAATGGCTGCAAAATAGGTTCTTAAAAATTGAAAAGATAGGCAAAAAGAGGTGGAATTTGCGTATGTCGAAAAAAAGTAGTACCTTTGCAGCAAAAATACAATTAGACCTATGAAACGAATACTTTTTTTGATGGTGCTATTTGCTGTTTGCTGTTGCGGCGTAATGGCTGAGAAAACATGGGCGCAACACGAGCGTTATGCTGCCAGTAATGACACGGTTAAAGCACGCATGAGAATGCCCGAGTTTGGGTATAATAAGGCGGTGAAAACCAAACGAGTAGAGGCGGTGCTGATGGGCAATTCCATTACCGACAATTGGGCGAAATTTGACCCTGATTTTTTTGCTCAAAA
Organism: Paludibacteraceae bacterium; assembly: GCA_045654945.1. Lineage (GTDB taxonomy): Bacteria > Bacteroidota > Bacteroidia > Bacteroidales > Paludibacteraceae > Colicola. The sequence goes on along the minus strand of JAZOOG010000001.1, from coordinate 38,357 downwards.
TAACTTTGTAGGACGCGGAATCAGTGGGCAAGTGACAGCGCAAATGCTGAGTCGTTTTCAAGCCGATGTAGTGGCTTTGAACCCAAAGATGGTGATCATTATGGCGGGCACGAACGATATTGCGATGAATAATGGCTATATCGAGCTTGAACATATCTTGCAGAATATCCAATCGATGTGCGAGTTGGCGAAATACAACAAGATCAAACCTGTACTCTGCTCGTGTCTGCCCGTGGCAGCGTTCAAATGGCGTCCCAATTTGACCCCTGCGGTGGATATTAAGCGACTCAATGAGATGATTGAGGCGTATGCCAAAGCCAACAAAATCAAGTATATAGACTACTACTCTGCATTGGTCGATGAGCAGGGCGGATTGCCAAAGAAATACGCTAAAGATGGTGTACACCCTAACCTCGAGGCGTACAAGATAATGGAGACGATTTTGTTGAAAAATTTGTAAAAAATGCAGAAAAATCAAAAAATATTTGGTCAATCCAAAAAAAAGTAGTACCTTTGCACGCTTTTTTCGCGCGTTTGCGTACGGCTTGCTGTGTGCGGGCGCTGTGAATAAAGTGATAAATAACTAATTATTAACAATTTAATTAACTAATCAAACATTATGTTAAATCATTACGAAGCCGCTTTCGTGTTGACTCCCGTTTTGTCTGAACCACAGATGAAGGAAGCGGTTGACAAATTCGAGAAACTTCTCGTGGAGAATGGCGGTACCATTCTTAACCGTGAGGAGTGGGGTTTGAAGAAATTGGCTTACCCTATCCAAGGCAAAACAACGGGATTCTACGCCTTGCTGCAATTTGATGTAGAACCTGAGATGATTGCGAAGCTCGAGACATCTTTCCGTCGTGATGAGCGCGTGTTGCGTTTCCTCACTACCCGTCTTGACAAGTACGCATTTGAGTACGCTCAAAAGCGTCGTAACGCAAATGTTAAACCAGTAGAACAAGAGGAGGCTTAATCATGGCACAAAATGACGAAATCCGCTATTTGACCCCAAAGACCAACGAGGCAAAGAAGAAAAAGTACTGCCGTTTCAAAAAGTCTGGCATCAAGTACATCGACTACAAAGATCCTGAGTTCCTCAAGAAGTTCCTCAACGAGCAAGGTAAGATCCTTCCTCGCCGTATCACAGGTACAAGCTTGAAGTATCAACGCAAGGTGGCTCAAGCCGTGAAGAAAGCACGTCACTTGGCTTTGCTCCCATACGTAACCGATATGATGAAGTAATTAACCGTTTAATCAGAAAGGAAACATCATGGAAGTAATTTTGATTCAAGACGTAGCTAACTTGGGCTACAAGAACGATATTATCAAGGTAAAAGATGGTTACGGTCGTAACTACCTCATTCCTAACCGTTTGGCTGTGATTGCTAACGATAGCAACCGCAAACAATTGGCTGAGAACCTCAAACAACAAGCGCACAAGATGGCTAAACTCTTGGCTGACGCTCAAGCATTGGCTGAGAAATTGGCTAACACCGTTATCACCCTCTCTGCTAAGGCTAACGAGGATGGCAAGATCTTCGGTACTATCACTACTGCACAAGTATCTGAGGCTTTGGCTGCTCAAGGCATCGAGATCGACAAGAAGGTGATCACTATCGACGAGGCTGTGAAAGTTTTGGGTGAGGCTACTGCTACTGCTAAACTTCACCGCGAGGTTAAGGCTGAAATTAAGTTGAACGTTGTTGCTGAATAAGCGCTAAAGAAAGGAAACAAATTATGAAAAAAGGAATTCATCCAGAGAGCTACCGCGTAGTAGTTTTCAAAGATATGTCCGATGGTACACAGTTCTTCAGTCGCTCTACAGCTAACACGAAGGACACCATCGAAATCGATGGCACTACCTATCCATTGATCAAGTTGGAGATCTCCAACACCAGTCACCCATTCTACACTGGTAAGTCTAAACTCGTGGATACCGCAGGTCGCGTTGACAAGTTCATGTCTCGCTACGGTAACCGCAAGCGTAACTAATTGGGCTGCCCGACAAATTTCGAATTTGTGGGGTGCTCTTTACGATAGCAAAAAGGCGAGCACTGGCTCGCCTTTTTTGTCCCCGAAATACCCATGGAACACTGAAAACCTATCAAACCATGCAGCAGGCACTTTGGAAAGAGTTTGGAAAGCAGATGTTGGTGTCGCTCGGCATCTTCTTCGCGCTATTCCTTATATTATATATAATAGAGCAGGCGATGCCTTCGCTCAGCGGTGTGCTTTTGCAATGGCATGATCCTGCTTTTGTGGTGGGCATTCCCGCCAGTGTGATAGGGGTGGCATACGTTTTGACCATTCGCAACCCACAAAACTATACGGGATTCTATGGCGGCATCGTTATGGCATTGCTCTTGTCATGGCAATTTGCATTGTTGCAACAATGGGGCCTGACCGTATTGTATGTGGTGGTATTTATGCCATTTATGATTTACTCTATCATCTGTTGGCGCAAACAGACATTGCAATCCTCGGAGAATGAAGATATATTCTGCCCCGTTTGGTTGTCCAATAGAAATCAAGCCTTTAATCTGTTGTTTCTATTAGGAATGGTGGCATTGGATAGTGGGTTACTAACGCATTTTGAGTCAACTATCCATAGCGAGCAGCTGTTACAAAAACTGATGAGCGGGGTGATGATTGGTTCTTCGGTGCTTGCCAATTTCTGGTTGATATACAAAAAACTGGATGCGTGGTTATGGTGGGTGGTATATTCTATAGCAGGTATGATATTATATGCTTTGATCGGCAATGCTTTCTCTTTTGTGCTCTTTACGGTCTTTCTTGTAGTGAATGGCGGAGCAGGTCTTGCATGGATAAAGGCATATAGGAATAGTAAATAGCATTAATCTTTATCTTGAACATGAAAAAATACTTAGAAGAAAGCGTACACATTTCGGCAGAAGATGCGAGGTTTATGGAAATGGCTATTGGCCTTTCCGAAGACAATATAGACAAGGGCGGTGGTCCTTTTGGCGCCGTTATCGTTCGTGATGGCGAGGTGATTGCCACGGGCACGAACCGTGTAGTACCGAATAATGATCCAACCGCTCATGCAGAGGTGATGGCCATACGTAGTGCTTGTGAGAAATTGGGCACATATCAGCTGACGGGGTGCACGGTATATAGTTCGTGCGAACCATGTCCGATGTGTCTGAGTGCATTGTATTGGGCAGGGGTGAAGCGTATCTGCTATGGCAATACCAAGGATGATGCCAAGGCTATTAACTTTGACGATTCGTTTATCTATGATCAGCTTGAGTTGAACTATGCTGATCGTTCCATCCAATGCGACCATTTCATGCGCGCTGAAGCGATAAGAGCATTTAAGAAATGGGCGGAGAAAGAAGATAAGGTAGAATATTAAAATTATTGGAAAGGAAAGGTGACAAGTTTGACGATTTGTCACTTTTTTTTGTATATATGAGAAATAATTTGTACCTTTGCAGCGAATTTGGCAGAGTGGGCAGTAATGCCCAAAAGTACAGTTAAAAAAAAGAATGAAACGCAAACAAGATACATCTTTTCGAGTGGAAGCAGCGGCAGAATTGATGCCCTTTCTGCTCTCTAAACTGGGCGGTATGACCCGCACCAGCGTCAAACAATTGCTCAGTCAGCGTCGCGTGACGGTGAATGCTGGTATTCAGACCCGTCATGACACTCCGCTCAAAGCGGGCGATGTGGTACAAGTGCTGCAAGGTAGAGGTAATGTGGAACTCCGTCATCCCAAACTGCGTATCATCTACGAAGATGATGCGCTCATCATCGTGGAGAAGAAGAACGGACTGCTCACCGTACCATACAACCCCAAAAGCAGCGAGATGACGGCGTACTCTATCCTCAAGGAGTATGTCAAGAAAGAGTCCAAGCGCAACACCGTGCATGTGGTGCACCGACTGGACCGCGAGACGAGTGGCGTGTTGGTTTTTGCCAAATCGCCTGAACTGCAAGAGTATATGCGTACGTATTGGCGCCAACTGGTCACCAAACGCACATACGTAGCCCTCGTAGAAGGACAGTTTGAGCAGAAAGAGGGCACTATCACCACTTGGCTGACCGAAGATGCGCACACAGGTATGGTCTATTCGTCGCCTAAAGACGATGGCGGACAAAAAGCCGTGACGCACTACAAGGTGCTCAAGTCCACCGTTATGGGCGAAGAGGATCAGGAATTGGCAGTGAGTCTGGTGGAACTGAACCTTGAGACGGGTCGCACCAATCAGATTCGTGTACACATGCAGAGCGTGGGTCATCCTGTGATAGGCGACCGCAAGTATGGACACGGCAACGAGTATTCGCCCGTTGACCGCCTGTGTCTGCACGCTAAGGTGCTGGAGTTTATCCACCCTATGACCGAGAAAAAAGTGCGCTTTGAGGCAGCAGCGCCCAAGGAGATGCTTAGACCATTTAATGAGTAAGTAGGAATTAGGTTAGAGGTTAAAGGCGAGAGGCAAGAAACAGCGGCTTTGCCGCATATCACCCGCCTCTACACTTTACACCCTACACTTTACACTAAAAAAAAGAAACATGAAACTATCATTCAAGGATGTTTTTCAACCTAAGCTCTTCCATACGCTGAAGAGCTACACCAAACAAAAACTGATGCAGGACTCTATCGCTGGACTGATTGTCGGCGTGGTGGCTATTCCATTGGCGATAGCTTTTGGTATCGCTTCGGGTGTAGGACCTGCAGAAGGTCTTATCACAGCTATTATTGCAGGATTTATCATTTCTGCTTTCGGTGGTAGCAAAGTGCAGATTGGTGGTCCTACGGGCGCGTTCATTGTCATTATTTATGGTGTGATACAGCAGCACGGACTCACGGGCTTGCTCATTGCCACGATCATGGCGGGTATCATGCTGATTCTCATGGGTGTGTTCAAGTTAGGCAGTATCATTAAGTTTGTCCCTTATCCTGTGATTGTGGGCTTCACGGCGGGTATTGCGCTGACCATTTTCTCTACGCAGATGAACGACCTCTTTGGTATGAATATACAGGGTGTGCCTGCGGATTTTATCCATAAATGGGTATGCTACGCGGAGCACTGGAAGGATATTAACTGGTGGGCGTTCGGTATAGGTATCACCTCGTTGGCGATATTGATAGGTATGCCTCGCGTTAGCAAGAAAATCCCTGGTTCCTTGGTAGTGATCATTGTTATGACCTTGGTTACTTGGCTGTTGCGTCGTTATGCAGGCGTGGAGAGTATTAAGACCATTGGCGACCTCTATACGATCCCTAACGGTATTCCTGCGCCACACTTGCCATCCTTCGAGTTGGCAGAGGGTCAGACCTTCTGGAGCTTGGTGCAGAGTCTGTTCCCTGCGGCTTTTACTATTGCTATGCTGGGCGCTATTGAGTCGCTCTTGTCGGCTATGGTGGCAGATGGTGTGATAGGCGATCGACATAACTCGAACACCGAGCTGATTGCGCAGGGTGTGGCGAATGTGGTGGTGCCATTTTTTGGCGGTATCCCTGCTACGGGTGCCATCGCGCGTACCATGACCAATATCAACAACGGCGGTAAGACCCCTGTGGCAGGTATTGTGCATGCTATTGTGCTCATGGCGGTGCTGTTGTTCTTCGGCCCGCTGGTTGCACTCATTCCTATGGCGTGTCTGGCGGGTATTCTCATCATGGTCAGCTACAATATGTCGGAGATACGCTCTATCATGTGGCTCGCCAAGAACCCTAAGTCCGACTTCTTGGTGATGATTGTGACTTTCATTCTCACCGTGCTCTTCGACCTCACCATCGCCATCGAGGTGGGACTGCTGCTGGCGGTTATCCTCTTCATCAAGCGTACCAACGAGTCCACCACGGTACAGTCTTTCACTAACGAACTGGACCCAACGCACAACAACGACTTGCGCTTGCATGGTCAAGACCTTGAGACCCTGAAGATTCCACCATACACCGAGGTGTATGAGATTGATGGTCCGTACTTCTTCGGTATCGCCAACAAGTTCGATGACATCAGTCGCCGCACGCATAGCGATGAGCAGAAAGTGCGTATCATCCGTATGCGTAAGGTGTCGTTTATCGACTCCACGGGTATCCACAACCTGGAGCAATTGCATATGCGTTTGCAACGCGATGGCATACAACTGGTGCTTTCGGGTGTGAATGAGAAAGTGTTCAACACCTTGGACAAAGCAGGCTTTGTCAATAAGATTGGTCGTGAGAACGTGCGCAACCATATCAATGGTGCCCTTTCTCGCGCTGAGGAAATAGTAAATCAGGTGATAAGGTGATAAGGCTATAAGGCTACAAGGTGATTAGGCGAGAGGCAAGAAATAGCGGCGAAGCCGCATATTACCAGCCTCAAACCTCTAACCTTTAGCCTCTAAAACAGAAAAATATGAAACGTCTTCTTCTTTCCGCATGGCTACTGTGTTTGGCAGTGGCTACAATGGCTCAGGCCAAGTATGTATTTTATTTCATTGGAGATGGCATGGGACCTAACCAAGTGCTGACCGCCGAGATGTATCAAGCCGCTCTAAAGGGCGAGAATGGTCGTGTGCCTCTGCTCATGACGCAGTTCCCCTATTCGGGTCAGGCAGCCACTTTTTCGGCTTCGGATGGTATCACCGACTCGGCTGCGGCAGGTACCTGTTTGGCTTCGGGTAAGAAAACCAACAATGGTATGATTGGTCAAACGCCCGACGGCACAGCAGTGTATAGCGTAGCCTCTGAGCTGAAGAAAGAGGGATGGGGTATAGGTATCATGTCCACGGTACCTGTGGATCACGCTACACCCGCTTCGCACTATGCGCATGCCGAGAAGCGCAGCAACTACTACCTGATAGGTACGCACCTGGCAGAGTCCGACTTCAATTTCTTTGGCGGTGGCGGGTTCCAACGCCCTGTGAATAAGGACGATACTGTGGCACCTAACCTCTATGACCTCTGCAAGAAACATGGCTATACCCTCGTGGGTAGTTATGCCGAGGCGCAAAAGAATATCAAAAAACGCAAGATGCTGCTTGTGCCACAGGTCAATCTGGATAATCCCAACAAGGGTGCCGAGGCATTGCCATATGCCATTGACCAGCAGGAGGGCGACCTCAACTTGGCGCAGATAGTGGATGTGGCTATCCAGCAACTCTCCAAGCATAAGCGATTCTTCATGATGGCTGAGGGCGGCAAGATCGACTATGCAGGTCATGGCAACGATGGGGCGACCAATATCCAAGAGGTCTTGGATTTCGACCGCGCGATACAAGTGGCATATCGCTTCTATGAGCAACACCCCGATGAGACCCTCATCGTCGTGACGGCAGACCACGAGACTGGTGGTATGGCATTGGGTAATAACAGTCCATTGCGTCTGGAGCGTTTGGCATATCAGAAGTGCTCATCGGACACCCTTTCTGCTCGCCTCACTGCATTGTGCCAGCAATATGCCGAGCAACTCACTTGGGAGCAGGTAAAGGCGTTCTTGGCAACTAACATGGGCTTGTTTGGCGACTTGTCGGTGACGGCCGAGGAAGAGGCGGTTTTGCAGGAAGCTTTCAACAATATGATGCGTCAGCAAGCATCGCTCAAGACCCTCTATGCGGATATCAATGCTTTGGCGGCTAAGGCCAAAGAACTGGTGAATCACAAAGCGGGCTTGGGTTGGACCACGCATAGCCATACGGCCACTGCAGTGCCTGTTTTCGCTGTAGGTGTGGGCGCAGAGCGCTTCACGGGTTGGATGGACAATAGCGAGATTGCTCCACGAATCTATCAAGCCACACGATAAGTAAGGTAGTTGCCGAGTAGTTACCGAGTAGTTAGCGTATTGCACAGCTGCACGGCTGCACAGCGATTTCTTAAACTATATATACATACCCGCGCGCGGGTGAAGTATAGGAGATAGCTGTGCAGCCGTGCAGTTGTGCAGTTCATTCCTTTGCCATTTCCTCCTAACAATCATTAGTTGGAAGTTTTTCTCACGGCTCGGTGCGCTGATTGTTGCGTGAGACGCTTCTGTTGTTTAGTCATGTCTGCGTTCTTGTAGGGGTTGCGGCGGCAGTCTTTGCCCGTCAGCAGTTCATACCACACGCAGGCGGCGGTATAGCGACCATAGACATAGTTCAGGTGGTAGCCGTCGCGGCAGAGAGTATCGCCCAGTTTGGTTTGGCGTGCGAATGTGATGGCTTTGCCACAGGGGATAAGTGTCAACTCAGGATAGCGCGCGAGTAATGCCATAGTTGCGGATTGGATGCTATCATCCATGATTTGCTGGCTCTTTTGATAACGCGGAAAAGCAGGGTGCTTAGCATCCTGAGAGTAGGACCATGTTTGCATCCAGCAGAGCTGAGCCTTAGGTTGGTAGGTACGCACCGTGTCAATGAGTGCAGCGAGGTAAGGCTCGTAGGTGGATTGTATGCCGCTATCGTGGCTTGCCTGTTGAAAAGATATATAGTCCCATTGATCCAGCAATAGTGCTTGGCGCAGCGAATAGCCTTCGTGCGGGGTGCGGATACCATCTTTGATATAGCGGAAGCTATAAGCCGCTGTGTCTTTTAGGAGAAACCTATGGTGTTGTTGCAAGGAACAACCGCCGTAGTAGAGATTGCCGATGATGATGGGCTGATGTCCCGCTTCGCAGAGTGGGGCGAGTTCTTGCTCTACGGCATCCCAAGAGAAACTGTTGCCGATACATAGGACGCGGATAGTGTCAGACGCAACCGCGCTGATGAGGAAGAACGGCGAAATGAGAAGTGCGATAAGTAGTCGTTTCATGGTGATGTATATGAATGGGTTATAAAACGGCTGCAAAGGTACAACAAAATATCTATATCTGCAAAAAAAATAGTTATTTTTGTAAGATTTGATTGTCCATCAGGGTACCGACCTCGCTACGCTCTGCCACCTCGAATGCCTCGCTCTGCCAGAATAGAACGAGAGAGGGATTTCTTCGTAATCCCTAATCTCAGCCACGGGCATCCTGAGCAAGCCAAAATGAAGAAGTTGCAGAGCAACTCTCTTTTTTGTATCTATGCACATTTCCATTCAACAAGTTGATGTCCATGTGCCTACACACAAAAAAACGAGTCCTATCGGACTCGTTCTTCATTTTGGCTTGCGGAGAGAGAGGGATTCGAACCCCCGGAACCTCTCAGTTCAACGGTTTTCAAGACCGCCGCAATCGACCACTCTGCCATCTCTCCTTCGAAATCGGGTGCAAAAGTACTGCTTTTTTTTGAATTGTGCAAATTTTTCGACACTTTTTTTGCGTATATCGAAATTTTGTAGTAATTTTGCAGCAAAATTTGTACAAAATGCTTTTACAAATACTCAAATCCAAGATTCACCGCGTGACGGTGACCGAAGCAAACTTAGACTATATCGGTAGCATCACCATCGATGAAGACCTCATGAATGCTGCCAATATCTACGCAGGAGAGAAAGTGCAAATCGTGGATAATACCAACGGCGCACGCATCGAAACTTACGTCATCCCTGGCAAACGCGGTAGCGGTTGCATCTGCATCAATGGTGCTGCTGCTCACCTCGTGCATGTAGGCGACACCGTCATCATCATGGCGTACGCACTCATGACCGAAGACGAAGTCAAGACCTTCAAACCCGCTATCATTTTCCCGAATAACAATAGAGTATAATGGCAATAGGCGATGAGGCTATTAGGCGATGAGGCAAAAGGCAAGATATAGCGGCAAAGCCGCATGTTACCAGCCTTTAACCTCTAAACTTTAACCTCTCACCTCTCACCTCATTTCAACCGAATGGAGAAAGTTTTTTTTGACCTCATACATACAGACACGCATACGTGCGCACGCGCAGGCGTAGTGCATACCGACCATGGGGATATAGCGACCCCTATTTTTATGCCCGTAGGCACCGTGGGTACCGTCAAAGGCGTACAGCGTACCTTCCTCGAAGAGGATATCAACGCACAAATCATCCTTGGCAATACCTACCACCTCTACCTGCGTCCTGGCACCGAGATCCTGCACAAGGCAGGCGGCTTGCACCGTTTCGAGGGCTGGACACGCCCTATACTGACCGACTCGGGCGGCTTTCAAGTCTTCTCCCTCACCGATATTCGCAAGATGACCGAAGAGGGCGTACAGTTCTCCTCGCATATCGATGGACGCAAACTGATGTTCACCCCCGAGAATGTGATGGATATTCAGCGCGAGATAGGTGCGGACATCATGATGGCCTTCGACGAGTGCTGCCCTGGCACCGCTGACCGCCAATATGCGCAGAAGTCCATGGAGCGTACCCATCGCTGGCTCGACCGTTGTATCCAACGCTTTGACAATACCCCCGACCTCTATGGCTACAAGCAACACCTCTTCCCTATCGTGCAAGGTTGCGTGTATCCCGACTTGCGCCAAGATGCCGCTAAACGCCTGCGCGACCTCGACCGCGATGGCTACGCCATAGGCGGACTGGCAGTGGGCGAACCTACCGAAGATATGTACGCCATGATTGAGGTGGTCAACGATATTCTGCCTCAGAACAAACCGCGCTACCTCATGGGTGTGGGTACGCCATGGAACATTCTGGAGGGTATCGAACGCGGTGTGGATATGTTCGACTGCGTCATGCCAACCCGCAATGGTCGCAATGGTATGATCTTTACTCAGAACGGTGTGATGAACCTGCGCAACAAGAAGTGGGAGGATGACTTCACCGAACTGGACCCCTGCGGCACCAGTTTTGTAGATCACCACTACACCCGCGCCTATGTTAGACACCTCATACATGCACAGGAAATGCTCGGATTGGAGATACTCAGTATCCACAACTTGGCATTCTACCTCTGGCTTGTAGGCGAAGCGCGCAAGCATATCCTCGCAGGTGACTTCAAGGCCTGGAAAGACGACATTACCCCACGACTCATGCAGAGAATGTAGTTTATAGGCAATGAGGCGAGAGGCGATAAGGCGAGAGGCAAGAAATAGCGGCAAAGCCGCATAATACCAGCCTCTAACCTTTAACCTCTAACCTAAAATAAAATGAAACGACTCGACAAATACATAATAGGCAAGTTCCTCGGCACATTCTTCTTCTCGATTGTGCTGATTATGAGTATTGCCGTCGTGTTCGACTTGACGGAGAAGTTGGACGACTTCTTCGAGAATCAAGTGACACTCAGGGAGATCATCTTCGACTACTACCTCAACTTCATACCCTACTTCATGAATATGTTCAGCCCGCTGTTCATCTTCATATCGGTGATTTTCTTCACCTCGAAGTTGGCGGGTGACAGCGAGATTATCGCCATCATGGCCAGTGGCGTGAGCTACCACCGATTGATGTGGCCCTATTTCGTGAGCGCATTACTGCTGTTTGTCTTCTCGTTCTGGATGACGGGTTATGTCATTCCGCCTGCCTCGGAGAAGATGCTCACCTTCCAAGATAAGTATATCCAGCACTTCAGTCGAGAGAACGCGCGTAATGTGCAAATGGAGGTAGAGCCAGGCACCATCCTGTATATCGAGAGTTTCCAGAAACGCACGAACATGGGTTACCGCTCTTCGTTGGAGCATTTCGATGGCAAGCAACTCACCATGCGTATCACCGCCGACCGCATCCACTACGATTCGGCATACAACTGGCATTTCGACAAGTATGTGCGACGCGACTTTGATGGCATGCGCGAGACACTTACACGCGGCAACCGCTTAGATACCATTATCCCCGTGCTACCCAAGGAACTCTTCTACACGGCCGAAAACGCGCAGATGATGCCTAACCCCGAACTCAGAGCCTACATCAAGACCCAACGCCAGCGCGGGTCGGGCAATGTGCAGGCCTTTGAGACTGAGTGGTGGAAACGTTGGGCAAGCCCTATCGGGGCATTCATTATGACCCTACTGGGTGTCACATTGAGTTCCAAGAAAGTGCGTGGCGGTATGGGTAAGAACTTAGGCGTTGGACTGACCCTGAGTGCGCTGTATATCCTGTTCTCTACGGTGTCCACCACCTTCTCCGTGAGCGGCGTGATGTCGCCCTTCATGAGCGTGTGGCTGCCGAATTTCCTCTTCCTTGCTATAGGTGTACTCCTCTATATACGCGTTAGCAAGTAATACTCCTACATAATTCCAAATTCATAATTCCAAATTAGCTGGATGAACCACGAATTTCAAATGTTGGCAAAGACCTTCAAGGGTCTGGAGCAAGTCCTCGCAGGCGAACTCATCGAACTCGGAGCGAACAATGTGCAAATTGAACGCCGTGCCGTCTCCTTCACAGGCGACAAACGCATGCTCTATACGGCGAATTTCTGTTTGCGTACCGCTTCGCGCATTTTGGTGCCCATTGCCACCTTCAAAGCCAAAACGACCGACGATATATACCAACATATCAAGCAACTGGACTGGGCGCAATACATGACTGCCAAGACCACTTTCCTCATTGATGCCACCGTCTATTCGGACCTTTTCCGCCATTCGCAATTCATCACCTACCGCGTGAAGGATGCCATAGTGGACTGGTGGATGGAGCATGGCGGCATGCGCCCTAACGTGCAACTCACCAACCCCGACCTCTACCTCAACGTACATATCGCAGGCGACTTGGTGACCGTGTCGCTCGACAGTTCGGGTGATAGTCTGCACAAACGCGGCTATCGTGTGGCTAATACCCAAGCGCCTATCAACGAGGCATTGGCTGCGGGCATGTTGCTGCTCGCTGGTTGGAAAGGGCAGAGCGATTTCTACGACCCTATGTGCGGTTCGGGTACACTGCTCATCGAGGCAGCCCTCATAGCGCGCAATATAGCACCAGGTATCTATCGCAAGGGTTTTGCCTTCGAGAAATGGGCGGACTTCGATGCCGACCTCTTTGAGGATATATACAGCGATGATAGCCGCGAACGCGACTTCCATCATAAGATCTACGGCTCCGACGCGGGCTTCTATGCCGTACAAGCAGCCACCAAGAATGTGCAATCGGCTAACCTGCAACGCGATATAGAGGTCAAGCAGATCCGTGTACAAGAACTCCGCCTTGCCGACAAGAACACCGATGGCGCACTCGTGATGATGAACCCGCCTTACGGCGAGCGCCTCTCGCAGGACAAGGATGTATTGCGTCTGTATCAAGACATGGGTACCGCGCTCAAGCACCAGTTCAACGGTGCTACTGCATGGATCATCTCCAGCAACGAGGAGGCGCTCAAGTGCGTGGGACTCCGCCCTGCCAAACGTGTGCGCTTGGTGAACGGCGACCTCGATTGTTTGTTTAACCAGTATGTCCTATTCAAAGGCGACCGCAAGACATGGAAGAAATCCTTATAGAAGAATATAACTACCCTCTGCCTGACGAGCGCATTGCCAAATATCCTTTGGCGGAGCGCGACCAGAGCAAACTGCTCGTTTACCGAGATGGTCAGGTGAGCGAGGACCAATTTTATCGCATAGGTGAGTACCTGCCCGAGGGATCACTCCTTATATATAATAACACGCGCGTGATACAAGCGCGTCTGGAGTTTCATAAAACCACCCTCTACAACCCTCCACAATCCTCCACAACCCTACACAACCCTCTACAACCCCAGGGTGCTCGCATCGAGATTTTCTGCCTCGAACCTTTAGAGCCACATGACTACCAACTCAGTTTGGGCAGCACTAACGGTTGTACATGGAAGTGCATGATAGGTAATGCCAAGAAGTGGAAGACGGGCGCATTGTCTCTGCCCGTGCAACTCCCCTCTGGCGAACAGATCACCCTCTTTGCCGAAAAAGGCGAACAGACTGGCAACACCTTCGCCGTACGCTTTTGGTGGAACACCCCAGCCTCTAACCTCTCGCCTCTCGCCTCTAACCTAAACATTAGTTTTGCTGAGATCCTCGATGCCGTAGGCGAACTGCCTATCCCGCCATACCTCAATCGCAAGACAGAGGAGAGCGACAAGACCACTTATCAGACCGTTTATTCGCGTATCAAAGGTTCGGTGGCTGCTCCTACTGCGGGCTTGCATTTCACGGATAATGTACTCTGTGGCTTGCGCCAAAAGGGCATACAGACGGCAGAGGTCACCTTGCACGTTGGTGCAGGTACCTTCCAACCCGTGAAGGTGACAGACGCCAACCAGCATACTATGCATACGGAGATTATCGCGGTGCCAAAGACCACTATCCAAATGATTATCAACAATCTTGGACATATTGTCGCTGTGGGTACCACCAGCATGCGCACCCTGGAAAGCTTGTATTTCTTGGGCGCACAACTCTACACAACCCTCCACAACCCTATACAACCCTATACCACCCTCTCCGTCGCACAGTTTGACCCCTACGAGCAGGAGCATACACTCTCCACGCGTAAGGCTTTGCAGGCGATAGTGGACTATCTGGAGCAGACGGGACAGGATACGTTGCATGCCGAGACGCAGATTATGATCAAGCCTGGCTATCAGTTCCGCGTGGTGGACCAACTGATTACCAATTTCCACCAGCCCAAGTCCACGCTCTTGCTCTTGGTGAGTGCATTTGTCGGAGGCGATTGGCATACGATTTACGACTATGCCCTCTCCCACGACTTCCGCTTCCTGAGCTATGGCGATAGCAGTATCCTCTACAAAAAACAATACTAAACAATACTAAACAACGCTACACAACTGCTACACAACCCTACACAACTACTAACAACACTTATGATCGACACCCATTGCCATATAGATGATCCGCAGTATGCGGAAGGATTAGACGCTTTCTTGGCGGAGCAACTCCAGGATGGTGTAGAAGCAATCTTAGTACCCGGAGTGGACAAGACTTCTGTCAAAGATGTCTTGGAGGTCTGCGACCGCTATCCCGATTACCTCTTCCCCGCCCTGGGTCTCCATCCCGAGAATGTCAAAGAAGACTGGCAAGAGCAACTCCAAACACTCAAAGCCGCTGTAGATGAAAATCTTGCCTTTACACCTTACACTTTACACCCTACACCTCGCGAAGCGACTATACAGCAGCGTAGTCGCCTCATCGCCATCGGCGAGATAGGCCTCGACTACCATTGGGACACTACCTTCAAGGAGCAGCAGCACGAGGCATTGCGTGAGCAGATGCGTTGGGCGGAGCAGTATCATCTGCCCGTGATGATTCATAGCCGCGATGCAACGGAGGATACCCTCCATATCTTGCGCGAGTTCCCTTCTGTCAAGGGAGTGATGCACTGCTTCAGTGGCAGCCACGAGGTGGCACAGCAGGTGGTGGATATGGGCTATTATTTGGGTATAGGTGGTGTGTTGACCTTCAAGAATTGCAAACTAGCAGAGCATCTGGTTGGCATACCATTGGAGCGTTTGGTGCTGGAGACAGATGCGCCTTATATGGCACCTGTTCCTCATCGTGGTAAACGCAACGAGAGTCGCTGGATGCGATACGTGGCAGAAAAACTGGCGGAGGTGTATAATTGCTCTCCAGAGCATGTAAATGAGGTGACAACTGCCAATGCAAAGGCACTTTTTGTTATAAATTTGTGAAAAAATAAGGAAAATAGCAAAAAAAATGCAATTTGTACATTGTAAATTTTGTAATTTGTAAATATTTTTGTACCTTTGCGGGTCGAAAGGTGTATTGCGCCATTTTGTATGCATAAACACCGCATAAAAAAGTGTTCTTAGACATATATTTTTTAGGTCGCTAAACATATAGCGAAAACTGTGAAAAAATAACGAGGGCTTCGTGAGCCCGAGTTAAGAGGAGGAATCGCGGTCGCCAAATGCCGCATGGCGGCAGTCAATGCGACAAGCGCATTCCGACGAAGGAGAGATGCTCGAGTGGTTGAAGAGGCACGCCTGGAAAGCGTGTAAACTCCAAAAGGGTTTCGGGGGTTCGAATCCCCCTCTCTCCGCAAAAGACTTTTACGAACAATCGAATCTGAGCTTGCTCAAGTGAGATTGAGAGTAAAAGGATTTGCACAGGATGCCCGTGGCAGACTGTGGGGCGTTCGAGGTGGGCGAGCGAAGCGAGGTCGGTGTCCTCGAATCCCATCCAGCGGCAGCTTGTTGGGATTACGCAGAAATCCCCCTCCATCAAACAAGACAGACGAACAAAATAAATTATAAACAATTTAATACTAAAAAACAAATCGTATGAAAAAAATTTTTGCAACCCTGACGGTGTTGGCAATGTTTTCTTTCGGAAGCGTTGCAGTAATGGCTCAAGAGGCAGCTGAGGCTGCTCCTGTAGCAGAAGAAGTAACTGATGCTCCTGCAGTGGAGGAAGCTCCTGCAGTTGAAGTAGAAGAAGTAGCTCAAGAGACTGAGGGCGGTATCGTAGCTCTCCACAAAACTCTCAAAACCAAATTTATCGAAGGTGGTGCTGGCTTCATGGCTGCAACTCTTATCTGTTTGGTATTCGGTTTGGCACTCTGTATCGAGCGTATCATCTATTTGAGCTTGAGCAAAACTAACACCAAAGCTCTCTTGGCTGAGGTTGAGAAAGCATTGAAGAACGGTGGTATCGAGGCTGCTTTGGAAGTTTGCCGTAACACTCGTGGTCCTGTAGCAAGTATCTTCTATCAAGGTCTTAGCCGTTACAGCGAGGGCGTTGACGTAGTTGAGAAAACTGTAGCTTCTTACGGTGGTGTTCAACTCGGTCTCCTCGAGAAGAACCTCTCTTGGATTTCTCTCTTCATCTCTATCGCTCCATCTTTGGGATTCTTGGGTACCATTATCGGTATGATCCAAGCGTTCGATAAGATCCAACAAGTAGGTGATATCTCTGCTACCGTTGTGGCTGGTGGTATCAAGGTCGCTCTGTTGACTACCCTCCTCGGTTTGATCATCGCTATTATTCTTCAAGTATTCTACAACTACATCCTCAGCTTGATCGAGGGTCTCGTTAATGAGATGGAGGACAGCTCTATCAGCCTCCTCGACCTCGTGGTTGAATACGACGCAGCACAAAAGAAATAATCTATTTTGCATTGTGCAAAACTCCTATTGTTAAACTTGCAAATTGTAGATTATTATGAAGAATTATAAATTATTCCCAAAAGTAACCCTCTGGGTCCTCATGATTGTGGGTATCATCGCTACTGCGATGTTCTTCTTCGGAGGCTCTGAAGGTTCATTGGAGGTAGCAGGTGACTTCTTGGATATCCCTAAGTTCACCAACGTGCTCCTCTATTGGATCTATGCGCTCGTAGTTCTTGTTATTCTCGTTACTTTCGGTTTTGTTATCGCTAAACTTGTTGAGACTTTCAAAGTAGATCCTAAACGTGGTCTTACCTCAGTACTCGTAGTACTCGCTGCTGTAGGTCTCTGCGCTCTCTGCTGGTTCTTGGGTAGCCCTGAGAAAGTGGAAATCCTTGGTTACGAAGGCACTGACAACGTTGGTAACATGGCTCGCATGAGTGACGCTATCATGTACTTGGTTTACATCCTTACTGCTTCTACTGTTGTAGCGCTGTTGTGGGGTGTTATTTATACACGTGTTAAAAAGTAATTACGACATTTACATTACTCAATCGTAAAATTGTAAATTGTCTAATTGTAAATTAAGATTATGGCAAAGAAAATCCCTGAGATAAACGCCAGTTCCATGGCAGACATCTCGTTCTTGCTGCTCATCTTCTTCTTGGTGACCACCTCTATGGATGTGAATCAAGGTCTCGCACGTCGTTTGCCTGCACCTATCCCACCAGACCAAAAGGTAGAGGACACCGATATCAACAAACGTAACTTGTTTGTTGTGAAGATCAACTGGGAGAACAAACTCCTCGTTCAAGGCCAAGAACTCGATGTTCGTCAACTGCGCGCTAAAGCCAAGGAGTTCATCGTGAATGCCAATGACGACCCAAATATGCCTAAACTCTTTGAGGAGGATTTTGGTCAGCCATTTGGTACACTCCAATATACTAAGGAACACGTGATTTCTGTGCAAAACGACGCAGAGACACAGTACCAAGCATATCTGGAGGTGCAGAACGAATTGGTGGCAGCTTACAATGAGTTGCGTGAGGAATGCGCTCAAAAATACTTCCATACTGCATATGCAGACTTGGATGAAGAGTGGCAAAAGAAAATCCAAAAGATTTATCCTCAAAAGATTTCTGAGGCTGAACCTAAAAATTATGGAGGAAAGTAATTATGGCAAAAATTCGTAGAAGCGATAAACGCGAGATGCCTGCTTTGAACACCAGTTCATTGCCAGATATCATTTTCATGTTGCTCTTCTTCTTCATGTCTGTTACCTCTATGAAGGAGGTTACATACAAGGTTCAAATCCAGAACCCACAAGCAACTGAGCTCACTAAACTTGAGAAGAAATCATTGGTTCGTTACATCTATGTAGGTACTCCTACTGCTGAGTTCCGCAAGCAATATGGTGCTGAGACACGTATCCAATTGGACGATGCTTTCGCAGACGCTAAAGAGATTGGTGACTTTATCATCAACGAGCGTTCTTCTATGAAAGAGCAAGACCAAGGTCTTATGACCGCGTCTATCAAAGCAGACAAGGAGACTAAGATGGGTATCATTGCAGACATCAAGCAAGAACTTCGCCGTGCATACGCACTGAAGATCAGTTATGCTGCTACCCAACGTACATCCTACTAATTATATCAATCATTGATACATCAAAATAATAGCCTGACTGTTTAGTCAGGCTATTATTATATATATCCTACATACTTTACACCTAACTACAATTAATTATTAGTAGTATTATAAGATACAAATTAATTTTCCGCTGTAAACAACAGATTATCAGGCGTATATCTATCAAAGTCAAATTAAGCACGCTTGAGCGTGCTTAATTTGACGGAAGTTATAAACCATATAAATTTCGATTCTTATAGATAGTATTTTTTCCAACAATATATGCATAACATGCTACAGGAATAAATTGCAACAAACCACTATCCATTTGATGACGATCCAATTTAGTTTTAGATGTTACTATAGCTTGCTCTAAGTTTGTTTGCGACATAAAATACAATAATGATGTTAGTTCTTGTGGCTTATCCACATACCGATCAGACCATTTGATTTCAACTGCCCAATTAGGCTTTTGCTTCGCAATATCTATACCAACTATATCTACTTCACCTTTTGCTGTTTTGCTTTGTCTCCAATTGGCGTATGTAATATTTGCTCCCAACCGAGGTATCCACTGGGCATATACTGCTGTTTCTATCATATTGCCTATTTGCGAGTCTGTTTCTGTGATAGGTTGAAATAGGGCACATCTCAATGATGGATTTGTCAAATAAATCTTAAAACTTGTTTCTCTTTGGTAACGTTTAGCAGTATCATCAGTTCGATGTACCACTTTGATCAAAAAAGCGGCTTCAAGATATTCAATATATTTGCGCAGTGTATCCTTTCGTACACCAGATTCCTTAGACATAGCTTCGTATGCAAATTCTTCTCCAGAATGATATGCAATCATAGTAAATACGGAATTCAATTCTTGTACATCCTGGATACCATATAAACTGGGAAGATCTCGCAGTAATACTTTATCAATAATATCATGACGAATAAATTGCCCTGGATTTTCTTGAATTTTTTCAGAGAATACCACCTCTGGATAACCACCGTAATTTATATAGTCTATAAATAGTTGATTTAGTCTATCTATATCCATAGTACTATAGTAATCTACTGCGTTATTGCACCATTGCATTTGCTGGGAGATAAGCAAAGTTTGATAGCCTTTCAGATGAATATATTCATAAAATGTCAGTGGAGGCAAAATAAAGTCTGTAAATCGTCCTGCTCCACTTTCATTACTTCTCTTTTTTAATTCCGCTGCTGCAGAACCTGATACAACGAAACGAGTGTTGCGATAAGTATCTACAAGCGATTTGAGATGAACTTCCCAGTCTTTTAGGTATTGTATCTCATCAAAGAATACATAATATTGTGATTTATCATCAAGGGCTTTACCCAAGGTTTGCTTGCAGAGGTTAAATAAGTGTTCTAGAAATATATTGTTGTATATTGGGGTTTCTACTGATATGTATATAATATTTTGCGCAGGAATCCCGTCATCAATAAGGTGCTGAATTGTATGATAAAGCATTACCGTTTTTCCTACACGACGAGGTCCCATCAACACAACAGAACGATTAATAGACAAATCCGTAACTATTGGATAAAATATATCCATATATAGACGTGGAGTCATCTCATAATAAAAAGTAGGGATTTTACCCTCTGTCCACCATGGGTTATCTACTCTTAGTCGCCCAATGATTTGCTGCTCTAACAATGCGGTGTATTCCATATAAAACTGATTTTATGCTGCAAAGTTACACAAAATCCTCCAATTAAGCAAATTTTTTTGTGCTTAATTTGTATTTTTTGTGCAAATTAGTGCTTTTTTGTTGAATTTTTAGTCTTAATAGGTAGTTTTTCTTATAATCCTAAATAGGATAGATTACAATGACCGATTTGGGTTAAATAAGTGGTATTTCATGCTTGTTTTCTATAATTATAAATTAATTTGCCGTTGTAAAAGTCAGATAATCAAGCAAATATCCACCAAAGTCAAATTAAGCACGCTTGAGCGTGCTTAATTTTCCATTTGTACCGACAATGTATGCCAATACTTCTTCCCTAAATATTTTTGTCATTTTTTATATATTTTTTAACCTGTACAAAATCTCCACAACTCTCACATTATCAAATATTCTTCCCATAAAAACATGTACATTTCCCCAGCGCACTTGACAGATTCAATTATTTTTACTACCTTTGCACTCAAAATCAGCTACCATGCGAAATATCTGTTTGTTCATAGTATTGATTAGTTTGCTAACTTCTTGCCATTGGCAGGAGGCGAAGCAGGTGGTTTGTCACGCAGATAGCCTCGACCAAAACGAGCACGTACTCTATGATGACACCGCAGCACTCCAGCAAGCTATCCGCACGCTGGACAATCCCTTCGGCCACCTCTTCGCACATAACCAACTCGGCAAAGCGCACTACTACATGGGGCGCCATCTCAGCCTTGCAGAAGAGATTACCCAAGCTGCTGAACATTATATCGCTGCCGACCGCGCGCAGATAGACGACCCTATCTATCGTGGGCGTATCAACTCCTGTTTGGCACATATCAGCAAGCAAAACGAGAATGATAGCCTTGCCCTTATCTTCTTCATTCGTGCCAACGAGGCGTTTAAAGCCAGTGGCAAGGATTGGTATTACGCGCACACCCTACTGGATGTCTCCGAGTTTCATACCTACCTCCACCACTTTGCTCAGGCGGATAGCGTACTGCGTATCGCGCAGTCCTACCAATTAGATGACTATTATCTCGCGCGCTTCTACGAGACCAAAGGCCTTTATTACTACGAACAGCAGCTATATGACTCTGCATTGCTGTATTTCCACCAAGCCTTAGACCTTTGGGAATACGAAGAGGACAAGTTCTACACCTATAAGAAACTCATGCAAGTTTATCTCGATATGGGCGATCAAGTCTCCGCATTGCCCTATGCGAAAATCATTGTAGAACTCTCTGCTGACCCCAACGATTTGGTCAATGCCTATTATTGCCTCATGCATGATGCCAAGGCACGCGGAGATATAGATAAACTGAGCGCGTATGCGCACGCGCGACAGGATGCCAACGAACTCTTGATGGAGAGTGTCGGCAAGTACAATAGTGCGCTAACCAAACTCGAGAAATATCTATCTAACCCTTATCCCTATCGTTGGGCATGGATTGCTCTCCTGTGTCTAATCGTTGCCTGCTTGCTATTGCTCATTGCTATCGTGCTGCACCGCCGATATGCTACTCGTCGCTTGCAAGTGGCGCATCATCAGATAGAAGATTTGTCTGTTAGTGCCCAACTATCCAACATTCGTGCCACATATCCACATCCTCGCAAGCAGTGGAATGACTACAACGAACTCAAAAAGGACTTGGACACCCAACTCCACGATTGGTTTGCTCAGTTGGATACCTACCAGCTCTCCAACCGCGAGAATGTCTTCTGCGCCTATATGCTCCTTTACCCCAACGCCTCGCTGGAGGAACTGGCAGATTGGATGCACTATTCTGCTACAGGCGTCAGTACTTTCAAACGGCGCATTGCGCAGAAGATAGGTATCTCTACCCGAGAACTGCAGAAGCACCTATATGATTTGCGCCAAGTTCCCAAGTAGCACAAACTTAAAACTGTACATTTTTTGTATAATCATCTGAATATGAGTGTTATACATTTTTATGGTCTGTACAATTGCTTTTGCCTATTGCATATATTGTCAAATTGTAGTACCTTTGCAGCAGAAATCACAAAACTACGAAATGTGTAACCTGTTAATAATAGCGATATGAAAACCATCAACTCTTTCCGCAGCAAACTCTTTGCCCTCGCCCTCATGGCAAGTGTGTCAACCTTTGCGTATGATTTTAGTGATGACGGTTTGTTCTTTAACATCATTGACAACGATAATAAATTAGTAGAAGTAACACATCAAGAAAAATGGTACGATGAGAATTACTCGAACTTAACACATGTTACGATACCCGATACTGTTTTACGCGGTCGTGTAAAATATGCAGTAGTGAGCATAGGTGATAGGGCCTTTTATTGCTGCTCTAAATTGAAGACAATAACTCTTCATGGTAAGATTGAATATATTGATGAGTCGGCTTTTTCTCTAACCGAGATTAGTACTTTTGTGCTCGCAATGAAGAATGCAGAAGAAGCATGTAATAATCGTGTGAATAAGATTCTTTATGATATTAGGCAGCAGTATTCGACACGGAAGATAACGATTAATGGTGAAAAAGTTAGAGATTTAGTTGTTCCAAATACGATTGATAGTATTAGTGATTATGCCTTTGCATATTCGTATATAGCGAGCGTGGATGTCCCCAACAATCTCAAACGCATCAATCCAACCGCATTCCACAAGTGTCCATCATTGCAATCGGTGTATTGGAATGCGCTTGATTTTGAGGAGGTGGATTCTACCACAAATGCACCATTCAACAAAGTGGCATCACAAATTCACACTTTTAAGTTTGGTCAAGATATAAAACATATTCCTGCATATCTATGCTACGATATGAATAGGTTGGATAGTATTGAAATTCCTGCAGGTGTCAAATCTATTGGCAAGCATGCATTTGCTCATTGCTCACCAAGTGTTGTTATATGCCATGCGAGTCAAGTACCTAACATTGATGAAAGCGCATTCTCGAAGGATTATGTATCTAATACTATACTGTATGTTCCTGCCGAATCCGTTGAAGCTTATAAAAACTCTGAGCAATGGAACAAGTTTACACATATTGTTGCTATCGGAGAAGAAATAAATGATACCGACTCCGATTGGGATTGGTGGCTTGAACATGACTTTGCGGTAGATAATTTTGGATACGGTATTATAGAGAATGCAACTACACCGTCTGTTCAAATCATTGAAGCAGTAGGCAAAAGTGGGCATGTAGATATTCCAACGGAAGTAATACACAACGACACATTGTACAAGGTTACAGGTTTAGGAACAGGTATAGTGACCACTTTTAGATATTCTCCTGATTTGACTTCAGTTTTCATACCAAAAGAAATTCTTCTGGTGAACAATGCAGTATTCGCTGATTGTCCAAATTTGGAATCCATCGTTGTGGAAGAAGGCAATGTTCACCAAGATAGCCGCGATAATTGCAATGCTGTTATACGAAACTTATATGCGGATAGGTCGCCTGAATTGGTCATAGGTTGCAAGAACACAACTATTCCAAATGGTGTTTTAAGTATTGGAAGTTATGCCTTTAGAGGTTGTAAAGGTTTACAAGAGATAGAAGTACCATCAAGTGTAACAACCATTTATCAATCTGCTTTCTACGATTGTGTTTCGTTGAAGTCAGTAGTATTAGGCGAGAATATAACAAGTATAAATGATTTCGCCTTCTATAATTGTTATAATTTAGAAAAGGTCGTTTGTCTCGCTCTAACTCCTCCAAGCAAGGGTGCATCTGCATTTAACCGCACTCCTATTACTGATCCAGATATAGAAGAAAGAGTACCTATCTATGTACCAGATGCATCAGTGGAAGTATACAAGCAAGCATGGAAAGACTACAATATCCAGCCATTAAGTAGTATGCCTGTAAGTGAAAACCTCTTCCCAACGCTTTGGGGCTTGCAACGAACAAGTTGCACAAAGACTATAGGAGAAGATGAATATGGTACCGTTTGGGGAGCGCGTTCATATTTAATGCAAGAAATAGAAACCGCTACTATTGGTGGAAAGCAATATCTATTGTTTGGTACGAATAACATCTACGATGAATATTGCAGTCTTTGGCTACGCGAAGAAAGCAACAAGATATTAGTTTATAGTACAGCACAGAAGAAAGACCTTGTATTATATGACTTCACACTAAATGTGGGCGATTCATTATCGCGTTTGTATGTTGATTATGAATTATCAAGTATAGTGGACTATTTCAAATATGAGGCAGATTGGGAATATACAAAACCGCTTTTCGTAACTGAAGTATCAACAATAACACTTCTTGACGGCAAGGAGTACAAAAAATGGACTTTTGATAATGGTATAGAGTACGTAGAGGGAATTGGTAGTTTTGGTAGCAATTATGGACACAATGATTTTTACCAATTAATCGTCAATGCTCCGCTATATTCTGATGTTCATAGTCAACACCTTGTCTGCGTAAGCAAAAATGGCAAACTCCTCTACATGATGGACGACGCCGAAATGGAGCGTCTTGGCGCAGAGTGTCTGTGCGATGTAGAAACTTCCTACAAAGACCAATGGTGCAACAAATGGAATGTCATGTGGTTTGACGGTTGGTTTTTTGATGAAACAGCAAGCACCTCGCAATATCGACTAGGGAAAGATACTATCATCGGTGATTATACATATAGCAAATTTAATGCAAGAACTTATGTGCGCTTCACAGAAGATAGGAAAGTATATGTCTATTATGAAGGCTTTGATGACAACGACCCATATACTGTAGATTTACCAACAGGAGAGTATTTAGCATACGACTTTTCAGCACAAGTAGGCGATACATTGGAAGTGTTCTCTGGGGTTCATTCATATAGTAAGTACAAATGTCTTGTGCGTGAAGTACAAACAGATCCTGAAACCAAGCTTCGTACCATAACATTATTCCAACTTTTACTTGAAGATACAGATGGAGATGGCGTTGAAGAGGAATATGGCCGTGGAGAAATGACATGGATAGAAGGCGTTGGCTCACCCAATGGATTTTTAATTAATACTCCTCGGCCAGGCGGAGGTCTTTTTACGCTCCTATGCGCCTATAAAGATGATGAATTGAAATATACAGGGGATCTTTACGATGAGTATGGCTGCGAGTACAATGCTACCGAACAAAGTCCCGAAGACCTCTTTCCAACGCTCTGGGGCTTGCAGCGAACAGAGGTAGAATATCATACAGACGGAGCAGATGCACCATCACTTGTTTCTTTTGAAGAATATACACCTACTCTCGTTAACGGAAAGTGGTATTTGTATGATGGTATGAATTATCTTCGTGAAGAAAATAATCAAGTACTACTCTATAGCCCCCATTTTGAAATATATAAAGATATTGTATTATATGACTGGACATTAGAAGTGGGAGATACACTACCTTATTATTTTGATAAATCAGCTTATAAAGGGGCGTATTATGTCGTAACCAATGTTTCTACGATTACCTTGTTGGATGGAAAAGAATATAAGAAGTGGACATTGGCCTGTGGAATAGAGTATATAGAAGGCATAGGTGCTATTAATGGTGAGGGATATGGTCACTATCTGTGTTTACAGCACTGGGACCATCCTGCTACATATATTGGCAATCGCCTCGTCTGTGCCAGCCGTAACGGTCAACTCCTCTACCAAATGGACGATACAGAAATGGAACGCCTTGGCGCAGAGTGTCTGTGTGCTGGATATCTATCTTCCTACAAATCCCAATGGTGCGACACATGGAATGTATTGGATCTAAAATACCGCACGATTAAGTACACCACTAAAGAAGATTTTGAAACTTGGCGTTACTATCTTGCACAAGATACAATTATTAATAATTATACCTATACAGCCGTTACTCGTCAAACAACCAAAGTACCTGAAGGTGTTTATCCTTTTACTATTCCTGAACCAGAATATGTAGCCGCAGTCCGCTTTACAGATGATAGAAAAGTATATATTTACTACGATAATACAGAGTATCTTCTATATGATTTTAATGTACAGCCAGGTGATGAATTGACCGTATTCGCAGGTATTAACCATTATCATAGCCATCATACAAATACAATCCGAGTTGCTGAAGTGTTTGGTACCGAAATTTCTCTTAGTGTTTTTCCTGATTTCTATGGTGATGTAAGACCTACCTGTTATGGTGTCACCAAATGGGTAGAAGGTGTAGGCGATTTGTGTGGATTTATTACAGGTGCGGATTGCGGACTTTCAGAATATCAAACTGCTTTGTTGTGTGCATATAAAGACGGCAATACTGAATATACGACGGAATATGAAGAATATGCTGAATATGGTTGTGAATACAATAGCGGAGAAAATAAGGAATATATCCTAACTCTTCCGGGCTTGCAACGAACCGTTTGCAATGAGTATTGTGGAGAAACCGAGGATGATAATTCTGCCAATAATACCTACAAACAGACTTTTGATAAAATATTCTTTGAGAACGACAAACCCTATATCCTTTACAATGATTATCTCCTGCGCGAAGAAGATAATAAGATATTTCTTTATAGTCAAAGTTTGAATAAAGACATCGTGTTGTATGACTTCACGTTGGAAGTCGGCGGCTCACTACCTGCTTACATTAAGGACTTCGACGGAACGATGTACTCTGATGATACATTGGTGGTTACAGATATTTCTTCTGTCACACTCCTTGACGGAAAAGAATACAAGAAATGGACATTCGACAATGGTATGGAGTATGTAGAGGGTATTGGTATGTATGGAGGTCGTCGCAACGGCAATTTCTTCGGATTGATTCGAGAAGTCGTTGTCCCATGTCACCCTGGCACACACCTCGTCTGCGTAAGCAAGAACGGCAAACTCCTTTATCAGATGGACGAAGCCGAAATGGAACGCCTTGGCGCGGAGTGTCTGTGCGAGTATGACCGTGGTCCTCTCAAAGACAATGCCAAGAACGGTAAGATTGGTGGCAGACCAACGCCTACACAGTGGAATATGTTAGAAGTAGAAACCAAAGAGATGGACGGCACCTCCGCTGTCGTGCGTGCAGAGACCTTTAGCTTTACCCTTGAGAATGACTCCATTGTCGCTAACGGCAAAATGTACTACCAACTTGCACGCCAATCTACCAAAGATACTGCGATCACTAAGTCTGTTGTTGGCGCACTTCACTTCAGCGAAGACGACGGCAACCGCGTATATTTCCTCCGTGATGGAGTAGAGTATGTTCTCTACGACTTCACTGCAGAACCAGGCGACACTGTGGAAATCTTTGCAGGTATCAACAACTACCCTCAAGAAACCACTTATACTCATGTCGTTACAGGCAAAGATACCCTCGACAATGGCGCATGCCGCATGCTTTTGGAAGTAGTATTCCCAGATGAGACTGCCACAGCTGAAAACGCAGAAAAAGTCTGGTTAGCAGGACTCGGCTCTGTGGACGGTATCGTGCATAACGCTGCCAAACGAACAAGCAACGCTCACGCTGCACCAAGCAGAACTGCCCATAGCAGCGATATACAAACTTCAGTCATGCTCTGTGCTTGGCGCGAAGATAGTTGCCTCTATACCACCGACCATCCCGACTATGATACTTTGGGTTGCGTATATAATATAGACGAGATGACTGCGATTGAGGATATCCATAGCCCATCGTCAACGACCGACTACCAAAAGCTCCTCCGCAACGGTCAACTCCTCATCATCCACAAAGGCAAGACCTACAACGTGCTGGGTGTAGCTGTAGAATAAGTATCCGAAATGAGATAGAACAAACAAAAAGCGCTCGCCGTATTGGCGAGCGCAATTGTTGTTAATGTTGTCTTAAAAATGGGATTTATATACCTGTTGACCCCATGCGTTATTGTCCTTGTCGCGCCAGGAAGTTGATTGGCGCGAAAGTTGTTGAAAAATAATGTTGTTTAAGTTGTTGATTTAAAATAATTCTCGTTGTTTTCCGTTGTAGTGTCTATTCGTATATGGCACCCATTATTTTTAATTATTTTTGTAGCGAAGCGTATTTTTGACTCAAAAAAATCCCTACTTAAACCCGAACACGAAATACACCGCTGCAATCAAGCACAGACCTGCCACGATGTGATTCCACTTTATTTGCATGTGAAATGCCACCACGGAGAAGACGATGAACACCACCAGCGTAATCACCTCTTGCAGTATCTTCAGCTGCATGAGCGAGAACGGACCACCGTTGCCCTCAAAGCCAATACGGTTGGCAGGCACTTGCAAGCAATACTCAAAGAACGCAATGCCCCACGACAAGGCAATCACGCCTATCAGAGGCAAGGTCTTGAACCACGAAAACTCAGCCATCTTCAGATGGCCATACCACGCCAGCGTCATAAACACATTCGACGCCACTAATAATGCTATTGTGTAAAAACTGTTCATAATTCTGTTTTAGTGTATAGTGTAAGGTGTATAGTGTAAAGGCTGGGCGGCTTCGCCGCATATTCTCGCCTTTAGCCTTTAGCCTCTCGCCTTTAACCTCTCGCCTTTAACCTCTCGCCTCTAACCTCTCGCCTCTCGCCTCATCGCCTCTAACCTTTCGCCTCACAAGCGCTTTGCGCGTTGGGGCAAATACGTTGCCTTGATATTCTCCATCGCGCCCCAAATGCTATCACGGACATCAGGATTGAGCGTCTCAAGTTGTTTGAGCAATTGTTTCATTTGTGTTCGGCTGCTCTCTTTCTCGAACGGACATGCCTTCAGCTGCTTCTCGTAGCCACTCAGCTCCGCATACCGCGCTATCTCGCTTTCCTCCAATAGACAAAGCGGACGAATCATCTGGATAGGCATCTTCTCCATCTGCAAAAGCGGTGGAATAGTACCTATACTGCCCTGGAAAATCAGATTCATCAGCAGCGTCTCCACTATATCGTCCTTGTGATGCCCCAAGGCAATCTTGTTGCAATCCAACTCCTGCGCCACATCAAACAACGCCTTGCGTCTATACCATGAGCAAAGGAAACAAGGGTCTTTCTTCTCTTCGGCGCCAATCTCCGTATCGCGCACGATAAAAGGTACGCGCACGCGTGCGCAAAAATCTTGTAGATAATCAATATCCGACCGATACGAACGCTCCTTGAGACGGATATATACAGCAGTCACCTTAAATCGCGGTACGTATATCTGCGCACGTTTGCCTAAGAACTCTACCAATGCCAGCGAATCCTTGCCTCCACTCAGTCCCACCAGAATATGATCGCCATCGGCAATCAGTCCATAATCAGCGCAGGCTTTATGGAAACGTTTGGTCAAACGAGAGCGCAAACGTATCAATTCTATTTCTTCGGGTGTTCGTTGCATACAACACGAAAAATCATGCAAAGATACTGCTTTTTTGGCAAAAAACATACAAAAATGAAGAAAAAAGCACTTTTTTTGCATTTTTTTCTCAAAATATTTGGTCATGTCAAAAAAAAGCAGTACCTTTGCACTCGCTTTCGGATGAGAGCGATGTTCTTTAACATTCTGCGGCAATAGCTCAGTTGGTAGAGCACAACCTTGCCAAGGTTGGGGTCGCGAGTTCGAGTCTCGTTTGCCGCTCTATAGAAATGAGCAGGACACAGTTCCTGCTTTAATTTTCTAAAAAGGTCTTTGAATACAAAAGAATCGGCAGTCGATTGCAAGTCGCTGACGCGAGCCCAAATGGCGGAATTGGTAGACGCGCTCGTTTCAGGTGCGAGTGTTGAGAGACGTGCAGGTTCGAGTCCTGTTTTGGGCACAACGCGCAGGTGGTGAAATTGGTATACACGCTACTTTGAGGGGGTAGTGGTCGCAAGATCGTGTGAGTTCGAGTCTCATCCTGCGCACCAAGAAAATGCTGTGATAGTTTATTCTATCGCAGCTTTTTTGTTTTTATTCAATCAACAACTATATAAATTGCTACAACCATGAAACAACTATTTTCGACATTTCTTCTCATTATGGCCCTGAGCGTTTCCGCTCAGCAGGCATACAATGTGCGCGCTCCTTTTGACCCCGCTACAGTCAAAATGGAGGAGAGCATGCGTGGCGAAGTACTCCGCTTCACCCTCAGCGACTCGCCCATCTACCCTGGCACCGAGCGCGAGATACTCGTTTATGTACCTCAGCAATATACAGGGGAGCAGCCCGCTTGCCTATTGGTCTGCATGGACGGCATACTCTATGATGCCACTACGGTGATGGATAACCTCATCGCCTCGGGCGAGATGCCCGTGACCATTGGCGTGTTTATCCAACCAGGCGTGGTACACGATGAGGCGGGCGAAGTGGTGCGCTATAATCGCTGCAAGGAGTTTGACTCCACAGACGACCTGTTCGTTACTTTCATCGAGACGGAGGTACTCGCTAAGGTCGAAGGCATGCAGACCGCCAGCGGAAAGACTATTCACCTCTCCCACGATGCCAACGACCGCGCCATCACGGGCGCCAGCAGTGGTGGCATAGCAGCGTTTACGGCAGCATGGAACCGCCCCGACCTCTTCAGTCGCATATATACCACAGTCGGCACGTTCGTCGCCATGCGCGGTGGACACGAGTATCCTGCTGTCGTGCGAAAGACCGAACCTAAACCGCTGCGTATCTATATGCAAGACGGTTGGTACGATGTCTGGAATCCTATCTTCGGTGAGTGGTTTGAGTACAATATGCTCATGGAGTCTGCCTTCAATTTTGCAGGCTACGAGGTCTTCCACCATTGGAACAGAGGCAATCATAGCATCAAGTATGGTACCTTGGCTTTCCCCGATGCAATGCGTTGGCTCTGGAAGGGCTACCCTGCGCGTGTACAAAAAGGCTGGTCAAACAACGGCATGCTGCAAGATATATTGCTCAAAGACGAAGATTGGCAAGAGATCGCATTGCCTATGGCGATTGATAGCGACCTCTTTGCTACAGCAGACAGCTCCATAGTCTTCTCTTCGCACGCTACGATATATAAGGTGTCGCCTGCGGGTGCATGCACACGCGTGAGCGAACTGAAAAGTGGCGAACGCCTCTTAGGCGAAGACTTGACCGCGCGCGGAACCGCATTGTACCACAAGGGTGCAAAAGTGGCAGATGCCTTGCATGGTTTAGTGGCTGCACAGGTGCTGTCGGATGGTCAATACCTTGCGCTCTGCAACGATAGAGCCAAGAGTAAACCCAATGTCTGGGTGGTCAGCGCCGGCTGTCGTGCTTTGGCTGTAGCGCCAGACTATCGTTTTTGTGTGACGGGCGAGGATAAGACCCATCATCTGCTGAGTACGATTATCAGCCAACAGGGCGAGATGCTCCACAGCGAACCATTCTATTACTTGCATGACCTGAGCAATGGCGTGTTGCAACCAGCAGGCAATATGGCGTTTGACACCAAGGGCAACCTGTATGTCGCTACCGAGATGGGTGTACAGGTGGCAGACCACAATGGCCGTGTGCGCGCTATCTTGTCTTTGCCTGCGGGTGGGGTACAGTCTTTGGCGTTCGCTGGTGACTACTTGTATGTGCTTTGTGGCAATCGCCTGTTCGTCCGCAAGATGAACGCCGAAGGACATTTGCCTGCTAACGGCAAAGTGACCTATAAATCGCAAGGCCAAGGGTAATCATGCAAGACCTGACTTACATATACCACACGCCTACCGAGGATGTTCCTGTCGTTGGTTTTCTTGCTTTTCTGCTCCAGCAGGGCGAGGCTTGGGACATACGTTGCTTAGAGGCGGATGCAAGGGATTACCATGCGCAACAATATGCGCGTATGCACCCTACTGTTGCGTTGCAACAGGAGCTGCAATGGTGGATGGATGTGGTGAATGACGAGCGTCTGGATACGCTTCCCAATCGCGATGAACTGCTGGAGTCGGGACTTACCTATCTGCAATGGCGCGTGTACGAACAGATTACTCCGCTCTCCCATAGTGAAATGCTCAACGCGGAGATGACGATTCGCATCGATGAGAACCATGGCATATACAAGTTAGGCTATTCCTTGGGCGTTTTTGAGCATAGCACCCCAGAGCCATTGCACATTATACATGGTTTCCCGGCTCAGTTGCTCACCTATGCGGCTTGCACCACTATGGACGCTTATATTCGCCAATTGGATATTGCTGACCCGATTGCGTGGGTAGATAGTATCTTGGGGTGGTTGGAGTCTCCTGCGGTTATTATGCTATGCCACATCCAATTTGCTATTCCCGATGTGTATCAACTCTATGATGCTTATTTGTCGGCTGCCAAAGCACAAGAGGAAGCCTATAACCATCTCCGCTATCAGTCGGGCATACCGCAGATGCGCTATTTTATGACGCGACTATTGGAGCAAACGAAAAGTGAATGTGATGATGCCATCCGAGACCTTTTACCCTATCTGTCCGAAAAACAGCATGCTGCTTTTGTGCGTTATCTGACGGAGTGTCAGCAGTATATTCAAGACCGAATCACAACCAAACGCAAGGAGCGTTCCGATGAGTTGTGCCAGTACTATGGTGTGAATGGGGTGGGCAAATCGCGTCATATCGTCACGCGCGAATTGCGCGAGGCGGCCACTCATCCCACCAACCCTGCTGTTGAGTTGGCAAGGGTGGTGCGAAGATTGCAGAGTCAACGAGCATTAGTGGCTGACCTCCGCCCGCTCACGCGTTTTATTGCAACCATCAACAAGACCTTCGGTGCCAAAATCAAGTACGACAGTTTCTCCAAGCATTTTAGGAACTGATAGCGAAATCGAGCAAAAAAACATCAATTTCGCCAGACACATCCTCTTTATAATGAGTAGCAGTCGTCTTACGGGGTGGAGCACAGCTCACGCCAGATTTTCGAACGGACATAGCAGTCAAACTTGATGTAGATTTTTCGCTTGTCTGTGCGTGGGTCAATAGGCGCATCAGGTTCTGCCTTCTTGAGTTGCGCTTGCCAACGTTGCTGCCAAAGAACTCGTTGCTCTGGATCATCCAGGATAGCTTTGGTCTTCGCGCAAGCTTCTGTCCAGCGGTCTTGCTTCATCTTTTCCGCGCCCTTGGCTGGCTTTTTCTTCCAGTCGCGTGGGTTCTGAACGACATACACCTCCTTCTTCATGGGACGGATGACCGCGCCATTGGAGTCGCGTGCGAATTTTTGACGAAAGACTGTTTTGTCTTTTTTGTTGAGTTTGCCCGTTACATAATCGACGGGCGCAATAGGTCTATATTCAGCCATATCCAAATAATGTTGATTTAATTATTGATTGTGTTTTATTTTGCTTTCAAATTACTTTCACGTACTATGATATTACTATGAGATTACTATGATATAACTATGTGATTCGTAGCACTTCCTTGTCCCTTCCGTCTGCTAGAATTACTAGTACGGCTAGTGCCACTATCCCTACCTGTGTGATGTTTATCATCGATTGCGATTTCTGCGAAAAGTGCGAATTTCGAAAATCGCACATTTCGCACATTTCGCAGTTTGCGCACTATCTTTTTAGGCTCCTTTTTTTCTATATTTTCCTTGCTCAACCCTTTGAATATCATTGGATAGCGTATATTTAGTCAGCCATCGTTTCATAGTGCCAACGCTCACTCCAAGGACTTCGGCTTGCTTCACTGCCTCCTGCTTGGTGAAGTCCGTGGGAAGCATTTGGAAGAACTGACGTTGCAACATATTGCCCCCTATCTCACCCATAGGCGTAGCTTTCAGCTCAGGCATCATCTGGAAGACCATCGCGGCGTGCATGAGCAGTTTGTGACCAATCAGCAGCATCGTCTGAAAATCCTCCTCTGAGCAAACCACGCGCTCGGGCAATGGTTTCTTCATATCCAAACGCAAGCCCGTCAAGATCATACCAATACGCTTCATAATCACAGGCATACGCTTGAGCGAAGCATCAAACAAGTCGCCAAACTCCTGGCTATAGGTGTCATACTCGCTGCGGAACATACGCTTGATGGTCTTGAGTTGCGCGTCCGTGAGGTAAAAATAACACTCATGCCCTGCTGTCTCCATCCACAAGTAGCGGTCGCCGAGTTCCGTGGCAAGGCGGTCATAGAGTACGGCTTCGCTCGGTGTATTGCCATCTTCCTCTACGTCCCACACATTGTCATCAAAGTCCATACGGCTATTGACTACATAGCAGCCAAAGCGCGACATCAGTCCGTTCTCGCGGTTGCGAAGCAATGGTGCCACTTGGTTGGGTGTACCAGAGAGGAGCATAGCGATACGCGGGTTGCGAATCTCAATGAACTCGTTGTTTTGGCGACGGAGTTGGCTAACGGTCTCGTGCTCAAAGATACAACGGACGAGGTCACCAAACTTACCGTATGCAGCACGGAGTGTCTGAGTGAGTGTGTCCATCTCCGTGGCAAAGACAATACCGCGTCCTTCGTGTTCGTCCATGACCTTAATGAGGGCAGAGGCGGAGGAGTTAGCGGGGATATACACCTGCTTGCCGTTGCAACCCTCGATTGCCTGAAGCAAAAGGCGTCCGTAGTTCATAATACCTTTGCCCGAGGCAGCAGGGGCGACAATCATGGTCAGCAACTCGGGGCTGTAGGTGTGGTGAGGGCGACCGTGGAGCATACGCATGGCGGGGAGGGCGTAGGCGCAGTTGGTCAATAAGGAGAGCAACAGCATGTCGCGTGTCTCACCAGCGGGAGCGACGGCAACAGCTTGCTCAAGTAGGGTGGGTAACTGTCCTTCAGTCAAGTGAGGGGTAATGAGAAGGTCTTGCTTCTCTGTAATCAAATTAGATTTGTTCATAATGAAAATATGTTTTAGTTTAGATTATTTATTAGGTATTTATATACCTGTTGACACTTTGTGTTTTCCCTTGAGCGCCCAATGTGTTGTTTTGGGCGCAATATGTTGTTGATTAATGTTGTTTATGTTGTTGTTAACCATATCCCCGTTTATTAGTTTAGATAGTTTAGATTTCTCGCCGCAGGCGAAGGAGGTTTTTCATTGCGTTTGCGACTGCAAAGGTACTACACAAAATGCTTTTTCACCAAAAGTTGCACGCATTATCGGATGTAAAACTTCACAACTCAATGATACACAATAGATTGTCTTCTGCAAACTTCCCTCAAAAATCGGATATAATTGCTTAAAAATCGGATATGGCGTTTGATGGTTCAGTGTTTAAGGCTTATTTTTAAGTCTATTTTGCAACTTTGACTTTGCAAAAATGACAAATTCAGCATATTTATTAGTACTATGTTTTGCAAAGTACTAAAAATGTAGTACCTTTGCACCGCCAAAGCAAATTAAACAACTTATTAACTAAATTTATTTATTATGAAAAAGTCATTTATCGTATTTTCCCTGATAGGCATAGTGGCTATAGGGATGAGTTTTACCTCTTGCAAGAATGAGGCAACAAGTGAAGCATTAAATTGCAGCTATGAGGAAAGTTGGCAACAACTGGAACAACAAGTAGAGCAATTGAATGTGGAGTATGAACATTTAGCGACAGAGAAAATAGCGCGAGGGGGTAAGGTGATGATCTTCGATGTAGATGAGATTGAGTTAAGAAGTAAGTATAAGGGTGCGCGGTCTGGAAGGTTGATGTACAAAATGTTGCGACGCGTCTTTAGCAAAAACTTTAGAAAGAGTGCCCAAGGTTTGTCAGATGAGCAGGTGAAAGAGAAGGTAGTGAACGAGATGGAGAATATGACAGGTGTCATGGATGAGCAATTCAAAGCCCAACTCATGAAGATGCAGATTGAAGATTACCAAACTGCCCGTTTGCACAAGCAATACATATCTATCCAAACACAATTTATGAACTTAGCTATGGACTTAGGCGTAGAGGACTTGCGCCATTATGCAGAAGAGTATATAGAGATCATCAATACAACGCTAACAGACAAAGACGAACGAATCACCCTTACCATACAAATCAGTATGGCGTATTATATCTGTGCGTTTTGGAGCACCGAGGGAGCGAAACTATAATTGCGTAGGAGATAGAATCAAAAAGACTGCCAAATCACTTGGCAGTCTTTTTTGATTTGATATCGGATATCAGTATGTCGGAATTAATCCTCGTCCTTTTGAGTTGCTTCGTACTCCTTGATGAGTTTGTCTTGTACATCACCAGGAACGAGCTCGTAGCTCTTGAACTTCATGGTGAAAGTAGCACGACCACCTGTGAGAGAAGACAATGTAGTAGAGTAAGAAGCCATCTCCTTCAAAGGAACCAATGCCTTGAGTGTGGTGAAGTTCTTCTCGGTCTCCATACCGAGCACCATACCACGGCGACCGTTGATGTCAGACATCACATCACCCATGATCTCGCTTGGTACAAATACCTCTACCTCATAAACTGGCTCCAAGAGTTTTGGATTAGCGTTCTTGAAGGCTTCTGCAAATGCGTTGCGACCTGCAAGACGGAAGGAGATTTCGTTGGAATCTACTGGGTGCATCTTACCATCGTAAATAATGACGCGCACGTCACGAGCGTAAGAACCAGTCAAAGGACCTTGCTCAATACGATCCATGAGACCCTTCAAGATAGCTGGGATAAAGCGTGCATCAATAGCACCACCCACGATAGAGTTGATGAGTACCAACTTGCCGCCCCACTCCAATGGAATCTCTTGGGTGTCACGAACAGAAATGCGGTACTCTTGGTTACCGAACTTGTAAACCTCCTTAACTGGTTCGCCCTCTACGTATGGCTCTACAATGAGGTGTACCTCGCCGAATTGACCAGAACCACCAGATTGCTTCTTGTGGCGATAGTCAGCGCGAGCAGACTTGGTGATGGTCTCGCGATAAGGAATCTTAGGCTCCTCGTAGGTAATCATCATCTTATCGTTGTTCTCCAAACGCCATTTCAGGGTGCGGAGGTGGAACTCACCTTGACCACTAACGATGACTTGTTTCAGCTCCTTAGATTGCTCTACTACCCAAGTAGCATCCTCCTCGTGCATGCGGGTGAGGAGTGCAGACAGTTTCTCAGAGTCGCTTTCGTTCACAGGCTTGATAGCACGGCGGTATTTAGGATCTGGATAAGAGATAGCAGGATATTGGTTGTCGCAATCCTTCGCGTTGAGGGTGTTGCCAGTACGTGTGTCTTTGAGTTTCACAGTAGCAGCAATGTCACCAGCAGAAACTTCCTCTACAGCAGTACGGATATTACCAGCTACAGAGTAGAGTTGAGAGATACGCTCTTTGGTGCCACGGTCCACGTTCACCACGTCATCACCTGGGCGGAGGGTACCTTGCATCACCTTGAAGTAGTTCACCTCACCAATGTGTGGCTCAACCGATGTCTTGAAGATGAATGCAGAAGCAGGAGCAGCTGCATCAGGGGTTACCTCTCTAGCCTCAGTGGTCAATGGTTTAGGAGCATCAGCTACAGATGGAGTCATCTCGCCAAGGAAGCCCATGAGGCGACGGATACCCATGTCGCGAAGACCGCTGGTGCAGATAACTGGGTACATGCTACCCTCTGCGAATACGGTTTGCAGACCTTGCATGAGCTCGTCATCAGAGAGTGTGCCTTGCTCGAAATACTTGTCCATAATGGTCTCGTCGGACTCAGCAGCCCACTCGAGGAGTTGAGCGCGAATCTCTTCTACAGTAGCTTTCTCGCTCTCTGGGATATCTTTAGCTTCAGGCGCACCACCTTCTGCTTTCCAAACGAGCATTTTGCCTTGGAGCACATCGATAGCAGCGTTGAAGTCCTTACCTGCGTTGATAGGATATTGGAAGAGGGTACATTTGTTACCAAACACCTCTTTGAGTTCGTTGAAGGTACGCTCGAAGTCAGCGTTCTCGTGGTCGCACTTGTTGATGACGAAAGCGATAGGTTTCTTGGCTTTCTCAGCGCGACGGAAGTTGTTCTGAGTGCCCACCTCTACGCCGCCGTTAGCGGTGAGGGTAATGATAGCGGTGTCAGACACGTGGAGGGCTGTGATAGCACCACCGCAGAAGTCGTCTGAACCTGGGCAGTCGATGATATTGAGTTTTTTGTTGTTGAACTCGATGTTACATACTGAAGAAAAGACTGAATAGCCATATTCTTTTTCTACTGGAAAATAGTCGCAGACGGTAGATTGTGTTTCAACAGATCCGCGACGCTTAATGACCCCGCACTCGAAGAGCATGGATTCCATGAGGGTAGTCTTACCCGAGCCACTGCCACCCATGAGGGCAATGTTCTTAATCTCGTTAGCTTGATAAACTTTAGCCATAACGTGTTTAGTTTTAGATGTTAAGTAT